>CAZOCO010000194.1:0-1555 GCA_964578325.1 uncultured Muribaculum sp. | reverse complement strand
GCGGGTGATGTCGGTGGTGCCGTCGAGGTATTGGGCGCCCGAGTCGATGAGCAGAAGTCCGTCGGGTGCCAGGGTTGAATTTGATTCGGCATCGGCTTCGTAGTGTACGATAGCACCGTGGCCCTTGTAGCCCGCAATGGTGCCAAATGAGGCATCGCGGTAGAGGGGGTGCTGTGAGCGGAAATGTGTGAGAATGTCGGCGACATCCATTTCAGTAGTGGGGTGTCCCGTAGCAAGCCGGTTTTGAATCTCCATAACGGAGCGCACAAGGGCTACGCCGTCGCGTACCATAGCATTGCGTATACCCTCGATCTGCACGTCGTTCTTTATTGCTTTCATCAGAGATACCGGCGATGGGCCATAGACGATGCGCTGGCCGAGAGGAGCCACGAGCGCGCTTGACGTCTGTGCGGGATCGCACAATACGCGTTCTGATTCGGGAAGAGACCCGATGAACTGCATGAGGGAGTCGTAGGGCTGTATTGCTACGTTATTGGCCTGAAGGTATGATTCTACTTCCCCGGTGATTTTATTGCGATCGATAAAGATGGTGTGGCCGGTTGGCGACAGATATAGGAAGGCTGTAAATACAGGGTTGCACGGCACGTCGGTTCCGCGTAGGTTGAGGGTCCAGGCTATGGCGTCGAGGGCGGAGATGAGTATGGATGAAGCTCCGGATGGGAGTGCTGATAATACGCGGCTGATTTTATCGGCAGCGGATTCGCCGGCATATTTAGTGTCGTGGATAAATATAGGTGTGTCGGGTAGGGCGGGACGATCGTTCCATAATCCGTCGGCAGGAGCGAATGTGGTGTTGAGCGATATCCCGTAGGCTGTAAGCGCGTTTTTCAGAGAATTGGCTGCATTGATGGAAAACAACATGCCGTCAATGCCGACTGTCTGTCCGGCCGACAGATTGCTTATGATGAAATCGTTGATAGATGGCGTGCCGGGTATATCCTCTTTCATAAGCTCGATACCTGTGCCGTCGAGCTGTAGGGCGGCCTGGAGGAAGTAGCGTGAATCAGTCCATAAGGCGGCGCGGCCGTCGCGAAGAACGACGAGGGTACCCGCTGAACCGCTGAAACCTGAAAAAAATTCGCGTACATGCCAGTGGGTGGCCTGGTATTCGCTCTGGTGAGGATCAGCATGGGGTATTATGGCAAGGTCGATATTGTTGGCTGCCATTTTCTTTTGCAGTTCCGACAGCCGTCCGGCAATGATGTGTGACATATTATAATGCGTGAACTTTTATGTATATATATGTATAGCGGAGTTAATTGAGTTACAAACTTATGAAAAATTATGGGAAAATCACTTGTATTTTATGAAAAAGTTGTAATTTTGCAGTGCAAAAGAGCAAACGCTTCTGTCTGGAATATGGCAAAACGTGTACATTAACAATACTTTAATATAGAGTTTCAGGTTTTTGTCGATTTTCGATGAAAAAATTTGGAAGTTAAGAAAAGACTTTGTAACTTTGCACCCGCTTGACCGCCCTTTGTGAGGTGGTTGAATTAAAATAATGCCTCTTTAGCTCAGTTGGCCAGAGCAC
>CAZOCO010000193.1:0-1555 GCA_964578325.1 uncultured Muribaculum sp. | reverse complement strand
CATTGAGTCACTGTTGTCGGTTTGCTGCAATCAAGTTGCAGCGAGCTAAAGGTTGACAAATGCGGATTGGAACACATTAAGTTACAGCAGATTAACAACTTACAAACAAAGAAAATGTACAAACCTTGTACGGATTTGTACTCTTTTGTAATTCAACGAGTTAACTGTTTCTGTATCGGATTATTGCATTTGCCACACCGGCTGCAACCGTTGCATATGGGTCGGCTGCCGCAACACATACACTGTGGGCCAAACCATGGACGGTGGAGATATTCTTCTTCGATCTCAAACCCCATACGGTCTCGGAAAATATACTTTGGTTGGCGACCAGTGTGGTTTACATCGGCCTTATATGCCATTTCTGCCTGTAGACGCTTGTCGGGAATGCGGTATGTGCGGCCGTCCTTGATAAATGTTGTTCCGGTCTCGATGAAACAGAATGTCACGTTGTGGCGTCGACATTGCGCTGAAAGCGATTTTATCCAGTCGAAATCGCACGGTCGTGCCCCGTCGTAGTTCTCGCCTCCGGCAACGACTTGTTCAATCTGTCCCGACGCAAGATAGCGGTCTACATCGATTGGCCCTACGAGAGGTGCGGTCATTATACCTTTGTGCAGAAATGGCAGCTCGAGCAGTATGGGTATACGCTGGTCGGCGCGGCGCTGATTTTCGCACGTAACGTTGAAAAACACATTCTCCCATCCATCACCCCAATCGTGAGGCAGACACCGGGCTACACGTTCTGGGCGTTTGGTGAGCAGAAAGAATTTCACGTCGCTGCGCTCCTTTATCATGCGCCATGCATCGGCGCGCCACAGGTCGGCCTCTTCAAGAAAAAAGTCAGAGGTCATGCATACACGTATCTGTTCGCCGCAACGTATTTTATAACTACCGTCGCGACTACGTTGTAGCGGATAGTTGAAGCCCTGCGTCTTGTAAATCACGTCGCCGCGACCGCCGCGCATACGGTCAAGAAAATACATGTAGCAGTGTTCGCACCCCTCACTAACTTTTATACAGCCGTGCCACGGATTCCAGATGTCGTGCATGCAAAAAAAATTTAGTTACTTGTTCCGTATTTACGTAGAAACAGATCGTAGTGGTCTTCGCCCCACTTCATCATCGCGTCGATGATAGGTAGCAATGACCGCCCAAGGTCAGTAATGGTGTATTCTGACCGCGGTGGTAGCTCCGGAAAGATTGTCTTGATGACCAGGCCATCGTCGACCATCTGCTTCAACTGAATATCGAGTACTCGTGGAGCAGCCTCGGGTAGTCGCTTGTGGATTTCGCTGGGACGCATATTTTCGCCCGAACGTAGCTCATCGAGTATGCACGATTTCCATTTAGACTCTATCAGGCTCATCGTCAGCCGCAGCGGACAATCGAGATCGATTGGTATTTTCTTTTCGTATGCCATAGTAAATGATTGTATTGCAAAGATAACTGATATACTCGAATTGTGGAATACCGAATAAAATTTCGGTATACGAATAATTTTTCGGTACTTGACGAGAATGAAATACTGTGTTAATTTTGCTTACGGATTATAAAC
>CAZOCO010000192.1:0-1565 GCA_964578325.1 uncultured Muribaculum sp. | reverse complement strand
AATGTCGCGATCTTTTCTAAGGTCCTTAGTGTACACGAGATAAGATTGACCTATTCGCGCCGAATATTTTTCCTTAAATTCGTCGATTGACTTATGGGTATTATAACCTGATGATTTCACCTCTATCGGACAGATCTTATCGTTTCGGCTAATTAAAAAATCTATTTCATACATCCGAGGCTCAGTGGTCTCGGATACTTTTTTCTTGAATGTATAATAGTAAAGTGAGTGTCCGGCTGTCCGGAGAAGCTGTGCAACAATATTCTCGAAGATATATCCTAAGTCAGCCGGTAATTTATCAAGCAGAAGTTTACGATAGATGATATTGTCGGTATAGGCCTTGTCCATAAAGGCCAAGGTGATGAACAAACCTGTATCGGCCAAAAACATTTTGAAGTCATCAAAATCAGCATGGAGAGCGAGCCCTACTCCAGGGTCATTAGCATGAAAAGCAAAATTGACAGTTTTAGAATCTCGCAAGTCGGCAAAAATGTCACTCAATCGAGAAGGTCGGGCATTGTCGATAACATTTCCAACGTTAAAACTACGTGTATTTCGCGATAACTGGGCGGGAATTGACTTAAAGATTGTTGTAGCTTTGCCTGTGGGATCAAATTTCCTGAAATCATCGAAATAGAGATCAAGAATTTTTCTTTTTACCATGTCAACGGCGCCGAAGTCGTTTGTGTCGAGATATTCGTTAACTGCCTGTGGCATACCACCAACCAGCATATATAGTCTAAAATCCCGCATCAAAGACCGATGCAATGCGTCGCCGGCTGGAGTAAGTTTACTAAACATTTGTCGAATAAACTCAAAGGTCTCCGGTCGGCCAACCGCCCACAGGAATTCCTCAAAGTCCATCGGATACATCGACAAGCGGTGTTCTTCACTGGGTATCAATATATCTTGCACGTTTTGCTTTATGGATATCAGGGATCCGGTTTCGATATAATCGTATCGTCCGTCTTTAACAAGGTGTTTAATTGCTTGCCGAGCTTTTGGGCAGAACTGGATTTCATCAAATATTATTACGGACTTGTGTTCGGGGAGTTTGCGACCAATTATCGTGTATAAACGAAGGAAGAATTGGTTTAGATCGTAGGTATAATCGAAAATAGATAACATCTCCTGACTGACGCTGGAAAAATCAACAATCAGATAATCGTCGTACTCATTCCTTGCAAACTGTTCAGCAATAGTGGATTTACCGATTCGGCGAGCGCCCTCGATCAATAGAGCATAACGTCCTCGCGACCATTTTTTCCACTCTAAAATGTCGTTGTAAATTTTCCTTTTGAAGATCCGTTCTGTCATAGAGGCGTAAATAATTGATTACAAGTACAAAGTTAGGCATAATGTACGGTATGGCAAAATTTTTAATCCATATTTTGTACGGTATGGGGAAATTTTTCAGGGAGATTTTGCACGGTATGGGGAAATCTTGGGGGATTGCTATATGAGGGAGGATACGGACGTTCCTGTTCAAGGAGGTTCAGGCGGTGTTGTAAGTTATATAAGTTATATAAGTCATATAAATTATATAAGTTAGACGAAACAAGGAG
>CAZOCO010000191.1:0-1622 GCA_964578325.1 uncultured Muribaculum sp. | reverse complement strand
CCTTGTTGGTGTCGCTTACAAATCTTTCCTGTTGAAGAAACCGGCTTACAATATCCGTCGGGGTGCATTTGTATCTTCTTGCCAAATAACGAACCACCTCATCTTTGCAGACATCAGAGGAAATCAGTATTTTGCTTGTCATAACTTTATAATTCATTATAATACAAAATTACTGTAAAAACACCTGATGGACGTATCAAATATAACGGAGGCTGTATCATTTTTACCGACAATGTGTGTAGGATGCTAAGAATTAGATTAATTACTTTTTTTTTTCAATATGTAATTACTTTTATTCTGCCAATTGGTCAAAGTCGTTCATCATTTTGCGGATTGCTTTTATTCCAAACCATAAAGCGCTAATTCCTCCAATAACAGGTGGAAACCAGTCTTGACCGGTTGCGTAGATGAAGAATATGATCCATAAAATGGCTATGGGGTATCCTATCCCCAGCCCTTGTAGCTCTCTTTTTTTATATTTTAAGGCCAATGACGCTACTTGTTTCACAGGCATTGTGAGGAGTTTGATTTTCCCCAGTCCTTTCCATATATGGAAATAAAACATGGAGGCGCCCACCAGGAGAAGAGCACTTGACACTGATAAGGAGAGCCGGAATTCCAGATTTTGAGATCTGAGGGAATACATGACAAAATAAATTAGGCAAAACATAAATGGAGCGCCAATTATGTTTGCTATCGCACGCGAAATATATTTTGTACGCAACCGTTCGAGGGCAGTCTGTCGCTCGTTTGGATCACGTGGGGTGTCATTATTTTCCTTAATTTTGATAGCTTCCCCGGTGGCATACCAGGCGTTGCGGAATTGATGCAGGTCACGGTTTTCAGTGTTCATATTTTTTCCTCCTTATGGTATTGTTTAGCGATTATTTCTTTAATCCGGCGTATTTTAGTGGCCACCGTGTTTCGGTTCATGCCCATTGCCGTGGCTATGTCGTTGTAGCTCATCTCATCGAGCCACATCATTATTATGGCTTTCTCCTCTCGGCCAAGGGAAGATATAATGTTATGCATCTGCTCTATTGCTTCACGCTCCTCATCCTCGGCGTCAATGAGGGAGTAGAGTTGTTCAAGATCTTCATGCTTGTGGCGACTTTGCTTTCTGATTGTCGAAAGACAGGAATTGATTGTCACCCGATAGACCCATGTGCTTTCAGATGATTCCCCTCGGAAAGACTTCATGCCACGCCATATATTTATGATGGCATCTTGGCGTAGATCTTCAAACTCTATAGCAGAGTTGGCATAAGAGAAACATATTCGGTTGATGTTAGCATCTTCGCGAGCCAATAGCGCTGTGAAAATTCCTTCTTGAGACGACTCATCAGGGTCAATGCCAACTGCAAACCGGAGTATGGAGTCTAAAATATGTCTTATGCCAAAACGTAATCGGAGAGAGAAGGGGAGTGGGTATTTTGACGCAGCAAATTGGAGTGTCATGTCAGACTGTTTGTTTTTGTTTCTTTTTTATGCTTAGACACCGCGAATTTGTAGATAGTTTTAAACAATCAAATAAAAAATAAAAATTTTACAATATTGGAATCGCTAAACAAAAAATCACGATTAAGAATATAGAAAGGTACAAATTTTTGCGATTATAACCG
>CAZOCO010000190.1:0-1683 GCA_964578325.1 uncultured Muribaculum sp. | reverse complement strand
AGCAGGACTCGAACCTGAGACCTTTGGGTTACGAGCCCAACGAGCTACCGCTGCACCATCCCGCGATGTTTTCTGTATGCAAAGTTACTATTTTATATCGAATCTGCCAAACATACATATCGGTTTTAGGGTTAAAAAAAGTGAATACACCGGCAATCAAACATTATATCGTTTTTTCATTCGTCTGTAAGTACCTATCACACATATAAGTACCACTAACGAAGATATAATACCGATAATATCATGACGATCATAGCCGGAATCGCTGAAGAGCGGATCTATAATGCGGATGAGGAATATTACGAATCCCAAAACCGACAATAGCTGCCAAATTCTTATCTGTGTACTTGCTTTCATCATATGGATAGAAAAAACATGAAAGCATAGCTGTCACAGCAAACTTTCATGAACCTTTCTTATGAAAAATTATTAATTATGAAAAATCACCTATTTACTTGATATTTGTTTATACCATCACGAAGGAATGCTACCACCTGACGGGCTGCCGCGATTCCGGCATTAATATTGGCCTCGGCGGTCTGTGCACCCATTTTTTTAGGGGTAAAGAACACCCTTTCGGCAAATTCAGCTTTCAGCTCGTCGGCATTGTCGGGCTTGACATCGGCGCTATAGCGCAAATCCGAACGGTCGGCAAGTGCTTTCTTTAGCCCCTCTTCATCAATCACCTCCTTGCGGGCAGTGTTGATCAGCACACCTTTTTTCGGCATAGATGTGATAAGATCATAACCGATAGAGCCGCGAGTCTCCGGAGTTGCCGGAATGTGTATAGAAACCACATCGTTGCCGGAATACAGTTCTTCTACAGACGCGAGTGGCTTGATACCGTCAGCCTCCATAACTTCAACGGGACAGTACGGATCAAATGCAGATACTTCCATGCCGAAACCTTTGGCGATACGGGCCACGTTACGACCTACCTGGCCATAAGCCTGCAGACCCAGTCGCTTACCTTTAAGTTCTGTGCCTGAAGTACCATTGTATGCATTACGCACAGCCATCACCGCCATACCGAATACAAGTTCGGCAACAGCATTGGAATTCTGTCCGGGAGTATTCTGAACCACCACGCCATGGGCTTTAGCCGCAGATAAATCTACGTTGTCGTATCCGGCACCGGCACGCACTACTATTTTAAGATTTTTTGCAACGTCGAACACTTCATTATCTATCACATCGGAACGGATAATGATGGCATCCACATCGGCTACCGCATCGAGCAACTGCGATCTGGAAGTATATTTTTCCAGAAGCACAAGCTCATATCCGGCGTCGGCAATGACTTCACGTATACCGTCGACAGCAACGGCCGCAAACGGTTTTTCTGTTGCTACGAGTACTTTCATTATTGCTTTGCTGTAATTAATGATTTTTTTCAAACTCGTTCATGGCATCGACAAGCACTTTCACACTTTCGATGGGGAGCGCATTGTAAAGCGAAGCACGGAAACCGCCTACGGAACGGTGGCCCTTGATACCTACGATACCCTTTGTGGTGGCAAAATCAATAAAGGCCTTTTCAAGTTCGACATATTCAGGCTTCATGACAAAACATACGTTCATGATCGAGCGGTCTTCGGGGTTGACAGTGCCGACAAACATGCGCGACGAGTCGATGGTATCGTAAAGAAGAGCGGCTTTCTCAAGGTCGCGGCGTTCCATCTC
>CAZOCO010000189.1:0-1694 GCA_964578325.1 uncultured Muribaculum sp. | reverse complement strand
ATGAGCAATGTGATTAACTTCGTTTTCATCGCTTTAGGATTTTAATGGTTGACTGGCCAATTTTCACTATATACACGTCCGACGGCAAACGGCTTATATCTACCGTATTCTCGTTTCTGACAAACGTCTGTGCGACGCCACCGATATTCCAGACCTCGACAGTCACGTTCGACATTTTGCCGTCAAACGTAATCACACCTCGCGGATCAATTTTCAACCCCGGAATATCGCCATCGATCTCCTCGATACCGAGTGTACCCGAGTCGGCGAACACATAGCGCTTCAAGAGTTCCATGTTGAATGAATATGATCCGATATAGATAACATTACCCTCAAATGAGATTTCAGACGCATCATTTATCGGTATGATGCTCACTTCATCGTTTTTATCATAGACTGCAACGCAATCTAAAGCGGCATACGAGCTTAACCACCCGAATGCCAATATCATCACAAGTAGTATTCTTTTCATTACAAATTATTATGATATTTTATATCGATTTTTTATAAATGCGCGCATCTCGTTAACTCACCCCTCGAATTGGTAGTAACAATCCTTCGATGTCGTTAAAAATATATAGACCATTACTTGTAGGTGTATCAGGACCATATTCGACATAATATCCGTTATACAATATGACAAAATTCCCTTCAATAAAATAATTAAATCGATATTTAATCCCTGATCCATCAGAATAGTATAGATATGCGCGAGTATCATCAAATCTTAAACGGTCCCATGTTTTACTCATTAGTATTTCTTTTGTTAATGTTCCGGTATGCTTTGCATGCTCGGCTACAGGGACAGACAGGAGTTGGGAACGACCAATAAGGCGGCCGTCTACGCTGGCCTCGATGAAGAACGGCAAATTATTCCAATCGGCTTCCGCGAAGGTCTCACTGTTACCTACGCTCATTGATACTACACCGAAGTCGTTGGTCGTTTCACTCTTGACTTCATCACAGATTACATTTCCCTTACTGTCCGTAATCTTGACAGTAACACTCACACTTTCATTAGCCCGCGGCTCTCCGGTCGCCGTGTTCAGCAACGACACCTGATAGCCAATCTGCGCCTGCGCAGCGTATGCAACGATCAATATAATTATTGCCATCAAAGCCCGTATATTGTAAACGTATTTCTGCATAATTCATATCATTTCTAATAAGCACAAACCAACTTATATAATATTATTTATAAGTAGCACCATCATTTATTAAGCAATTTTTCAACACATTGTAGTGATAGAATTCACCTCTTCCAGAATCGTAAACTGCACTTACAATATTACCATCTATAATATAACTGCCACTGTAAGTTTTACTGTCCTCAGTGATTACAAATCTACCGTCTTTGGTAAATTTCAATGTTTCTGAAGAATCGCCAGATTTATGCCCCCATACCTTCGAGCAAAGTATTTCTTTAGTCAGCGAGCCGGTATGCTTTGCATGTTCAGCTACTGGAACAGACAAGAGCTGCGAGCGGCCGATAAGGCGGCCGTCGACATTTGCTTCGATGAAGAACGGCAAATTATTCCAGTCGGCTTCCGCGAAGGTCAGGCTGTTGCCTACGCTCATCGATACTACGCCGAAGTCGTTTGTCGTTTCGCACTTGACTTCATCACAGATTACATTTCCCTTGCTGTCTGTAATCTTGACATTAACGCTCACACTTTCATTAGCCCGCGGCTCTC
>CAZOCO010000188.1:0-1712 GCA_964578325.1 uncultured Muribaculum sp. | reverse complement strand
CTTTAATATACTGAGATCATTTAAAGCAGAAAGATAATTATTAATATTTCCATCCTATTTGCAACGCTATAAATTTCATGCAAATGCTCAACCATATTATGTGGTGTTAGACCCGGCTGGACAATTGTTGGCAGGCCCGGTATCGTACGATGAAAATGTTCCTCGTTTTATCAACTTTCTTGAAAAAGGCCTTGAGGCATTCAATCGTTGATATAGATTGATGCCATAATAATAATGAATGACCGCGGACTACATACAAATCCGCGGTCATTCATTTCTATTAGCAGTGTGTTATCTATATGTATTACAAACTAATGTTTGAAATACTCCAGTCGCCACATATGAAATCTATATTTTTCACACCGGCAGCCGACAACGAGGGAAACACGATAGAGAATCCGATCGGACGGTTTTCTTCTGGATCGTAGGATTTATATGGAATTACAAGTTTTTCCGGAGAAGATGGTAGTCCGATATAACCGACAAGACTGAAGGTCTTGTCGCTATCCCTGTCTTTTAACATGGCGGTTTCATTCGCACATATAGTATTGTTCTTGTTGCTGTTGGGCATATAGGTAAAATAGAGTGACGTATATTCGCCGTTATCATTGATAGCGTCGAGCGTCAGAGTGCCGGTCTCGTTTTTGGAATTGAAGTATGTGGTAACTCCATTCGCAGTTATAGGAACTCTGCCGATTTCAATGTCATAAAGCCCAGATGTACCAAGCTGTACTTTGGTGACATTTTCCGGAATTGGCCCGAATGTGAGTAAAACCTGCATGTTTACATCGTTAACAGGATTCTCCCATACGTATCGTTGCGGTTCCTTTGGTATACCGGCCGCATTGATCAGAGGATACAGCTTCCCGCTTTTACTATCGATGACGCTTTCGGTCGCAACAATGTTCATCCAGCCACTGCCACGATATGGCGTAGTATAGCGAAGTAGGAATACGGTATTGTCATTTGTACGTCGGATACCCTCAAGATGCCATTCATCGTTGTTGTATGCACTCATGTGCGGGACTGGTTTTTCGATTTTTTTATCATCAAAAAATCCTTGTGCGAACCCTCCAATTACAGAGATGCTGGCCACCAATATGCTGAATATGATTCTCATATGGTTATGTGGTTTGTTCAGATTATGATCTTATTTAAATCTCTCAAAATACCACTTCCCGTCATCTCCTTTGATGACTTCTACCTGCCTTGGATATACTTCAGATTTGAAATAAACTATAACATCGTCGGATGTCGGACTGACTTCTGCTCCAGTTATGTATTCTGCCATTTTATCAAATGTGAAGTCTACAGCTTTTACTTCGTAGTCGGGATGTGATTCTTTAAATTTTTTGCTCAACTCAATCATCTGATCCATTTCTTCAAGCCCATTTTTATCGTTTGGATTGATAAGCGTTTTTAATGTTGCGTAGTCTCCGTTGTGATAGCAACTTAATGCTTTTTCTGCTACGCTTTTGGGGTCAGAATGATCTGCTCCGCCACTACACGAGGTAAATGTCATAGCACACACTGTCATCAGAAGCACGTTTAATAAAAATTTTTTAGTCATAATGATTGTTGTTGCCTCGGTCATCCTCTCGTTGGCGTTTGTCGTTGAACGAAAAAGCGTAGGAATCTGTATCTGTTACCGTCCTATACTTGGAGGCTTCTCGCATTGCCCTGTTGATGTCGGACGGCAACGCAGAAGCCCA
>CAZOCO010000187.1:0-1774 GCA_964578325.1 uncultured Muribaculum sp. | reverse complement strand
GCAGGAACCGACACTCGAAGCCGTGCAATCGGCGGCACATACGATTGACACACTCCATGGATTTGTAATAAGCAAAATAATTTGGTTGATAATGCATGGTTTGGACGTGAAGGAGTTTTCAATATCGAAATCGACAGTGAGAACGGCTCTCATACATGGAGAGTGACGAAAGATCCGATTTTGTTTCCTGATGGGAAATCGTGGCGTAGTTACGTGAGTGATAATCGGTTGGAAATCACCTGTGGCGAAGCTCCCTATCTCGTAAGTCGATATGATTCAGTGACAGGTAAATCGATTCCAATCGATGAACGTATTGGAATACTCGATCGCAAACTTCGGCTTGTAAATGAAAACACCCAAACGACAGCCGATTGGCTCAAAGCCACGCAAACGGCCTATATGAGTATCTATGGGTTCGAGTGGCAAGGCGACAATCTTTTCCTCGCGAGAAAAAATCTCATACTCTCATTTATTGACTATTTCAGAGCCAAGTTTGGCAAAGATCCTCAGCTTAAATCGCTACTGTATATAGCCTATATAATTTCGTGGAATATTTGGCAGATGGATGGTCTGAAAGGTGTAATACCCAAAACGTGTCACAACTATCGGATGGTTGAAAAAACACTTTTTGAGGACATTGAGACCGTTGTCGAATGTCAGGGCTGCAAGAATGGTGATTTGCATGCCCATAACGGCATGTACGCTCTTATTAAAGATTGGAACGCATCTAAAGCTAAACAAAAAATTCGTTTCGTAGACTTAATAAAGTAACCGGCTTATGGAATACTTCTCATCCCTAAAACCAAAGCTGATTTATGTGTTCCGCATCCCCGACGCGGCACACAAAGATTGTCTCAAAATAGGAGAGGCAACTTTCGAGGATGGCAACATTACTCTGCCACCAAACAGTTCGGCCTTAAATAAAGCGGCAAGAGCGCGTATCGACCAATACACCAAGACGGCCGGTATCGCATACGACCTTTTGTACACTGAAATTGCAATTACAGTCCGCGGTGGCGCGGTTCTCGGATTCAATGACAAAGAAGTTCACGATGTCCTACTTCGCAGCGGGATCAAACGCAAGGTGTTTGACCAAGTCAATGGAGCTAACGAATGGTTCTGTTGTGACCTCGACACCGCCAAGAAAGCTATCACCGCAGTAAAAGAAGGACGAAAGGCTCTTCACGCAGCCGACATTTCTATCGGACAGTCACCAATTATCTTTCGCCCGGAGCAACGCGAGGCAATAGATAAAACACTGAAACAATTCAAAAAAGGAAATCAGATGCTGTGGAACGCCAAAATGCGTTTCGGCAAAACACTCTCGGCTCTCGAAGTAGTAAAAGAGCGAGGCGATTTCCGCCGTGTTCTTATCCTTACTCACCGTCCTGTAGTCGATACGGGTTGGTATGAGGACTTCCAAAAGATTTTTTACGACACACCCGATTTTCTCTACGGCTCAAAGACTAATGGAGAAACATTCCTCTCGCTTGAAACGCGGGCAAGAGCACGAGTAAACCGCTACGTATATTTTGCATCTATGCAAGACCTGCGCGGTTCTGAACTTGTGGACGGAAACTTTGACAAAAACAATGATGTTTTCTCAACTCCATGGGATTTAATAATAGTAGATGAAGCCCATGAGGGGACGCAGACCGAACTCGGCAAGTCGGTTATGGCGGAGCTGACTAAGACGGATACCAAAGTTCTCCGTCTCAGCGGTACTCCGTTCAATCTGCTTGACGACTTCAAGGAGGATGAAATCTATACGTGG
>CAZOCO010000186.1:0-1785 GCA_964578325.1 uncultured Muribaculum sp. | reverse complement strand
GCCCCCCACGGCGCGGTCAATAACCTCGCTGTCAGCCTCGTGTGCTTCGGCGGCGTCGGTAGGTGTGCCGGTTTTGGCGGCGGGACATGTAATATTTTTTGCGTTGTTGCTATCCATACAATCGGAACGTTGTTTGCCGCGACAGTGTTCACTGTCGCGGCGTTGTTTTCTCAACTTGCAAAATTACAAAAAATCCCGCCCAAGCCACCTATGTAATAGATTAAATATTTAACCACTGGTAGTAATTTTTATTTTGTGTTTATTAACTCGCGGAGTTTGTTGTTGATTCTTCCGGATTAAAACAAAATTATATTTTGTAGATAGAATTTTAATAGTTAACTTTGTGAAGTTTAAAATTGACTTTGATGTCAATTGCTGGGTTTTTTCTATTAACCTTAAATTTACAGTCTTGATATGAAAAAATGGTCCGGGTTATTTTTTTTTGTACTGTTAGCATTTTTGCAATCATGTAATCAAGAAGTTACCGACGTAGAGGATGCTTTGGAGACGTCCGGAGTAGGGGCGAAGTCGTTTGAGGTAAGTCTCGATGATGTTGCTACGGCCATCGGTTCTTATTTCACCATAAAATCTCGTTCATGCAACTACACAGTGTCGATAGTTAAGGATGATTCAGGAGTGCCGGCATTTTATGTAGTTAATTTTGAGAACAATGAAGGATTTGTTCTCTTGAGCGCCAACAAAAAAGCATGGCCTATACTGGCCCATGCTGATACCGGGCAATTCGATATTGAGAATCCGGACAATCCAACCTCTGTATGGATGGAGGATGCCATTCATTTTGTTCAGGCATGCAGGGTTGAATCTCCTGAAAGTGTTCGAGCCTCAATGTATCAATGGCAGAAAATGCTCTATAAAAGCTCTATTGACAAAATAGCCAGAAAAAAACATACACCCAAAAGCAGAAGTGATATAAGCCAGGCTGAATATCAACGTCTGCAAAAAATCGTTATGGACGCTCGAAACGAATGGGAAGTACAAGGCTATAAGACATACGGAATAGAACAGGTTCTTGAAAATGACGAAGAGTGGAACGCGTATATAAGGCAAAGGGTTGAGGAAGCAATATATCCTTTATATACAGACTATTGTGATGCCTTTAGTTTTATAGTTGAGTTTGACGAGGAAGAAATCAACGAAAAAAACATCATCATTGAAACTAAATGGCATCAAGACTACCCTTATAATGCGTACTGCTATCAGGATGCAGATCCTTCGCAGCATGCCCTGGTAGGATGTGGTCCCTTGGCTGCCGGTCAGATTATGTACTACTATGAGTATCCAAATAAATTCGATTGGCAAGAGATGAAAGAATTTGGATATGCACGTTATGACGCAATTGCCGGTATGTTAAGACAAGTCGGAGTGGATTGCAAAGCAAAATACAAGAAAACCGAAACTACGGTTTATACAAATGATGTTGCCAGTGCTTTACGCCATTATGGTTATGAAGCTTCAGTTAAAACTACTCCTCCCAACAAACTTCCTTATATCATGTCTGCGAGTTATGTAAATGATGCTAACATTATAAAGGGCCATATATGGATTGCCGGAGGCCGGGGCACCTATTTATCTCATCACTATTATGTTTGTTGGTGCATGACTGAATATGACCGAATGACCGACATTGAACAAAGTCCGGATTACGGTATCTCTTACTCTGACACTTATTATGTTTGGGGTTGGGGAGGAAATTACGATGGATGGTATTATTCGTTAGATGTTCATCCAAAATATAAGAATCCTCTCACAAATAAAAAATATATT
>CAZOCO010000185.1:0-1797 GCA_964578325.1 uncultured Muribaculum sp. | reverse complement strand
TGTGCTCGAATGTCTTGCCGATGCGTTTTTCGATCTCACGCAGTTTCGAGCGTTCGCGCGAGTGGATTATGGCTATCGATGTCCCGGCTTTACCGGCACGTCCGGTTCGTCCCGAACGGTGGGTATATGTAGCGACGTCGTCGGGCAGACCGTAGTTGATGACGTGTGTCAGGTCGCTTACATCGAGACCACGGGCGGCGACATCTGTAGCGACGAGTATCGAAAGCACTCGGTCGCGGAATTTCTTCATCACCATGTCGCGCTGGGCTTGCGACAGTTCGCCGTGCAGAGAGTCTGCATTATAGCCGTCGCGTATCAACTGGTCGGCTATTTCCTGTGTCTCGCGGCGGGTGCGACAGAATACGATAGCGTATATGTTTGGTGTGTTGTCGGCGATTCGTTTAAGCGTGAGATATTTATCACTGGCCTTTACCATGTAGTAGATATGACGCACGTTTTCTGCACCGGTATTTTTAGTGCCGACAACAAATTCCGCCGGATTTTTCATGTAGGTGGCGGCGATTTTGGCGATCTCAGGCGGCATAGTGGCCGAGAACAACAGCATCTGACGCTGTTGGGGTACATGGCTCAGGATTTCGTTGATGTCGTCGACAAATCCCATATTCAGCATTTCATCGGCTTCGTCAAGAATTACGGTATGCACATTATCGAGATGTACGACGCCACGTCTGATAAGATCCATCAGTCGGCCCGGGGTGGCTACGATAATCTGTACGCCACGTTTAAGCGAGCGAATCTGGCTTTCTATCGAAGAGCCACCGTAGACGGGCAGCACATACAGCCGGTCGATATATTTGGAGTAATCGGCCAGATCTCCGGCAATTTGCAGGCACAGTTCGCGTGTAGGAGCGATGATTAGAGCCTGTGTGTCGGTTGTCGATGTGTCGATACGCTGTATTACCGGGAGTCCGAAGGCTGCGGTTTTTCCGGTTCCGGTCTGTGCCAGAGCCACTACGTCGCCTTCCTCGCCAAGCAGATGGGGTATGACGCGCTCCTGCACGGGCATCGGCGTCTCAAATCCCATCTCGGTAATGGCGCGTATCAACTTGTCGTTGACTCCTAATTCTTTAAATGTCATAAGCTTTACTTTTTATTTCTCGCGCATGAAGATGTTTACAGGAGTTCCGGTGAAGTCCCACTTCTCGCGCAGTTTGTTTTCGAGGTAGCGCCGATACGGTTCTTTTACCCACTGGGGGAGGTTGCAGAAAAATACGAATGTCGGAATGATCTGATCCTTAAGCATCGTGACGTATTTTATCTTGATATACTTGCCCTTGTTGGCTGGAGGTGGATATGCAGAGATAACCTCTTGCATATAGGTGTTGAGGGCTGAAGTTGGCACGATGCGTCTACGGTTTTCCGAAACTTGAATGGCTGTTTCAAGCACTTTGAATATTCGCTGTTTGGTCAGAGCGGAGGTGAATATGATGGGAAAGTCGGTAAACGGTGCGAAACGGCTTCGTATAGCCTCTTCAAACACCTTGATTGCCTTGTTTGACTTATCTTCCACAAGATCCCATTTGTTGACGCAGACTACCAGACCCTTCTTGTTTTTCTGTATCAGCGAGAAGATATTGGCATCCTGGGCTTCTATGCCGCGGGTGGCGTCAATCATAAGTATGCAGACATCAGAGGCCTCGATGGCGCGTATCGACCGTATTACCGAATAGTATTCGATATCTTCGTTTACTTTGGTCTTACGGCGCATTCCGGCAGTGTCGACCAGATAGAAATCAAATCCGAATTTGTTGTAGCGGGTATAGATACTGTCACGTG
>CAZOCO010000184.1:0-1825 GCA_964578325.1 uncultured Muribaculum sp. | reverse complement strand
ACATGAATTGCCTCCCAGTCGGTATGTCGGGAGTCCCGGATTCAACTCAACACTTTCTGTAATAGCCGGTTTATACGGCATTTCAAGGCAATCGGGCATGTGGCACGCAAACGATGCGTCAATAATTGTGGTCTTGACGCCTTGATTCTCAACGATATCTACTACAGAGGTAATAAGGTCGCCTGTGCGCCAGGTGAATGCGCTGCCGGGTTCCATGATAACTGAGAGCCATGGATATCGAGCACGAAATGATTTCAGTAGGCCGATAAGGTGGTCTATGTTATAGTCACTACGGGTCATGAGATGACCACCTCCCATATTTACCCATTTTAACGACGGGAGCCAATGCCCGAATTGAGTTTCAAAGGCATCGAGTACGCGCTCGAGATCATAAGACGAAGATTCGCATAATGCGTGAAAGTGAAATCCATCCAAGCCATCTGGTAGAATATCAGGAAGCATGTCGGCAGTAACTCCGAACCTACTACCGGGAAGTGCCGGATTATATATATCTGTCTCGATGACCGAACATTGCGGATTTACTCGTAGACCGGCTGATACCGTATGGTCGTGTCCTGCATTATTAAATGCTTTGACAGCGGGGTAATAACGTACAAATTGAGACAGAGAGTTAAATGTGATATGTGTGCTTCCTTCAAGAAACCTGTCAATTGTTTTGTCGGTGTATGCCGGACAGTATGAATGAACTTCACCTCCAAGGTATTCGTTGGCAAGCATCATCTCGTTAAGTGAACTGGCAGTAGAGTTCATTACATATTCACGTATAATAGGAAATGTGCGCCATAAAGCGTTGGCCTTGAAAGCCATAATGATGTCAACACCGGCTTCGCGTTTTACCCGGCTTATCAGTTCGAGATTTTTACGCAGACGATCTTCGTAAACGATATAGAATGGAGTGGGGAGCTGATCTATAGTCATGATATACTGTCAGATAATATCGAATTTTGCAAATCGTAGTAATAGTTTCTTTTCTCCGAGAACATCAAACCGGACAACAATAGCTGCTTCCGATCCAGATGTATCAATTGCGATTATGTTGCCGGCTCCGAACCGGTTGTGTCGGATTCGCATTCCTGCGTGAAGTTCTGATGCCGTATGTGCTTCTCCTCCGGCTACCGGAGCTCCGGACGGAAGTGGCGTGCCTGAACTTTTTCGGGCAAGCGGATGGTTGATTGGAGATTCCAGTCTGCGCGGTGCCTGCTGGCGAGACATGTAATTGTCGACAGGATTTATGACTCTTGCTGTGTATCCGTTTGAAATGCCGGTAGATATTCTTAAAAATTTCGAGTCGATGTCGCGCAGGAAACGAGATGGGGCGCTTGCTGTGGTTTGACCGTTGCGGAAGCGTGTGGCCGCATAGCTTATGAAACAGTTGTTTTTAGCGCGGGTGATGGCAACGTATAGCAGGCGGCGTTCTTCTTCTATCTGCTGTAAGGAATCGCGGCTCATTGCCGAGGGAAACAGTTCCTCTTCAACTCCGGTGATAAAGACATTGTCGAATTCAAGACCTTTGGACGCGTGTACGGTCATTAATGTAACTTGCGGAGTAGATTCGTCGGTCTGGTCTTGATCGGTAGCAAGTGATATATATCCCAGGACGTCGGCGAGAGATGTTTTTTCTTCGCCTTCTTCACGCCGCATTTCTACGAATTCGTGTACAATGGATAAAACCTCCTGAATGTTTTGTTGCCGGGCGACATTTTCGGGTGTCTTATCGTTCTGAAACAATGATTGCAGATTGCTGCGCGTAATTATTTCGCCTACGATTGCTTCTGCATCGTCGGCGTTGGCTGCATTGAAATTT
>CAZOCO010000183.1:0-1894 GCA_964578325.1 uncultured Muribaculum sp. | reverse complement strand
TGAGGAAGTCGACAACCGCAGCGTTGGTAGACTGGATTTTATCGTAGATTGCGACGAGGTCGTTGCCCATCTCCTTTGTTACGATAGGCCATGTGACCTTGTTTGCCATCACCTGACGTTCGCAGAGACCACGGACAGTGACGTCGCGGTCACGGTCGCTGAAATTATCGATGCCTGCCTTGAGGGCAAAGCCCGCAACAGCAATGCCGAGTGCAATGATGCCGGCTGCGATTATTGTACTTGATGTTTTCATGTAGCAAGAAAGTTTTATCGTTTTTGTAGTAAGTTGTAAGTGACAATAGTGCAAAGATATGCAAAAAACACGGTTTTTTATTATATTTGCGACATGAACAAGTGGATATTTTATCTGACGATAATTATATTTCAACTTTCCGCGAATGCTCAACAAAGGAAAGCAGAGGATTACTACGTTGCTGCGTTCAATGAAATGTCGGATATGCTTGTCGGACGAGATTCATTATCAATAAAAAGAGCTGTTTTTCTCGCAGAATGGGCTTATTATGAAGGAGAATTGGATTACAAACGTGATTTTTGCGACGAAATTGACAGAATTACTCAATTTGTAATCCGCTTTTATAACGTAAATAAACTTGTCGACTACAAAACCGGCATGCAGATGGCTCTCACCTCCTATTTTATCAGACCCTACTCCGGCAATGGTTATACTCCTTATACATACGACTTCGACGCCGTCCTCAGCGACAATGAACCTTGGGATCGGCAATTTGTCAGCAGAACTATGAAAACACATAAAGGTCAATGCCGTTCCTTCCCTTGGATGTATAAAATCCTAGCAAAAGAATTAAGGGCCGATGTATCTATAGCCTATGCTCCGCGCCATTGTTATATTATGTATAGAGATGAAGATAAAATTACTCCAGAAGAATGGATAAACCTTGAGTTGACTACTAATCAGATGAACCCTTCATGGTGGATTAAGCAGGAATTTGAAATATGCGATTCCGCTGTTATTGTTGGAACTTATATGACTCCGTTGACCGACCTTCAGACTGTTGCATCTCAAATGTCCGATCTCGCTTTTGGATATCGCGAAAAGTTTCATCGGTATGATGAGTTTACATACTACTGCGCAAGCAGGTCTTTGGAGTTTTATCCTATGAACCCAAAAGCATGGATTATCAGAGGCAAGTCACTCGAGCGTATAATACAAAAGTATCTCACAATAACAGGAAATACGATTGATGAGTATGCAGTCTATCTGATATCTTTAATGAATGACACAAAATATGGATACCACAAAACCTATATGACTGAGGAAACCCCTGAAATCCGAGAACGAAGAAGACAGCAAATGATTGAAGCTAAAAAATATTCACAAGAAAAATCGCATTCCAAATGAAAAACTTACATTTATTGGTTATCACACTGTTTTTACCGTTCATAAGCTACGCTTATTACCCTATATCGCCATATTCGTACTGCAAAGGAGACCCCGTTAACTGCATTGACCCTTCTGGAAAGGATATCGTAGTCTTGAATTATGGGGATGATATAACAACTCAACATATAGCAATGTTAATACAAAATGGAAATGGTAAATGGCAATATTTTTCAGTTAATGGAAACAATCTCTATATTTCCGGAGAACACTTTGGCGGAAGAACATTCAATGATGTTGCAGTTGGCTCATGGGATTCTCCTCAAGACTTTTTCGATTCACCATATAATGTTAGAAATATTGATAGCAAGGATGATAAATCAATGAATCATTTTGGCTTTTCAGAAGGCTATCAAATTCGCACCACGCCAGAACAAGACGAAATAATGAGAAATAGCTTTTCAAAGATAGCGAAAACTGAATACAATCTTTTTAATAATAATTGTGCCACAGCAGTACAAAAAGCAATGGTAG
>CAZOCO010000182.1:0-1927 GCA_964578325.1 uncultured Muribaculum sp. | reverse complement strand
TAAAACCCCATACGAGACAAACTATAGAAATAGCTATGAACCACCATTTATATTCTTCAAAAAAAGAGAGTTGAGAAGCGCCTATTCCCAAAAGGGACAGTAATCCGGCTACAATAGGCATTCCGCAACATGACACAATACCAAGGAATGCGAAAATTGATGTTATGACTCCTGCAATGGAAGTCCAAATTGATTTGTTTTGTTTCATTTTAGTTTAAGAAGTATTTACGTGTATTATTTGCAATTTTTACAAGAGACAACATTACCGGTACTTCTACCAACACACCGACTACTGTTGCAAGTGCCGCTCCGGATTGAAGACCAAAGAGCGAAATAGCGACGGCTACAGCAAGCTCGAAGAAATTGCTTGCTCCAATCATCCCTGCCGGTGCTGCAATGCTATGCGGCAGTTTCCAAGCCTTCGCCCATCCATAAGCAACAAAAAAAATCAGAATAGTCTGGATGATAAGAGGAATTGCTATTAGGATAATATGCATCGGATTGGCGAGAATTGTTTTTCCTTGAAAGGAAAAAAGAATTATTAGAGTAAGCAACAACCCGACAATAGTCCATGAACTGAATTTATTGACAAAAATATTGTTAAAATATTCTATGCCATGCCGTTTAATTACTATTATCCTCGTTATAACAGCTGCAACCAATGGTATCACTACAAATAGAATGACGGACAGAATCAAAGTAGTCCACGGAATCACAATTCCACCTATTCCGAGTAAGAAACCGACAATTGGCACGAAGGCTACAAGAATAATAAGGTCATTCACAGCCACCTGTACCAGTGTATAGGCAGCATCGCCTTTTGTAAGATAGCTCCATACAAATACCATTGCCGTACAAGGAGCGGCACCAAGAAGCACTGCTCCGGCAAGGTATTCATCGGCAAGTTCAGTTGGGATAAATGATTTGAATATAACGAAGAAAAAGATCCAGGCAATTCCAAACATTGTAAACGGCTTTATCAGCCAATTTGTCACACAGGTTATAAAAATTCCTTTCGGGCGTTTGCCGACGTTGACAACACTTTTAAAGTCGACCTTAAGCATCATGGGGTATATCATCATCCATATTAGTACGGATATGGGGAGAGATACATTGGCGTATTCCCATTTGCCTAATGTTTCAGGGATAATAGGACACCATTTGCCAATCGCAATCCCGACAATTATACAGGCCGCGACCCATAATGTAAGATACTTCTCAAATAAACCGATGCCTTTATTTTTCGCCTTTTCGCTCATCACCGATTATATTTTTATAAAATATCAAAATTTTTTCCTTAATCTCATCGCGTACTCGACGAAACTCTGAGTTCACATACTCTTCAGAGCCTTTTGCATCTGACGGATCGTCAAAACCGATGTGTAACCGATGTTTTACATCTCCCGAGAAAACAGGGCAGCTTTCTTTTGCTCCACCACATACAGTTATGACATAATCCCACGGTTCATCAAGATACTCCGTGACATTGTGGGGATTATGGTCGGAAATATCAACTCCGGCTTCTTTCATCACCTCCACTGCTTTGGGATTGACCTTTTCAGCAGGTTTTGTACCTGCTGAAAAGACTGACAAACTCTTATCAAATGACTTTAGAAAACCATGGGTCATCTGACTGCGGCAGCTGTTGCCCGTGCATAGAATCAATATCTTCATAATATCCAGTTAAATAAATAGCCTGATATAATGATTATGATGGTAACGGTGCCAAAAAAGATGCCGATCAGTTTCCATGTCATAACCTTTTTCAACAAGGTTGCCTCCGGCAAGGACAACCCAACTACAGCCATCATAAAGGCGAGTGCGGTTCCTATTGATATACCTTTAGCTACAAAGACCTGAATGACGGGAACTATACCGGCAGCGTTGGCATACATCGGAACAGCGAGTATCACGGCGAGCGGAACGG
>CAZOCO010000181.1:0-1942 GCA_964578325.1 uncultured Muribaculum sp. | reverse complement strand
GGCCTTACCGCGCTTGGTAGTAACGGCGATCACACCGGCCATAGCGCGCGCACCATATATAGATGTAGCGGAGCCGTCTTTCAGAATCTGGAACGACTCGATGTCGTCGGCGTTAAGACCGGCGATAGCAGAGGAGATAAGGGTTGTGGCGTCACCTGACGAAAGGTCGTCGGGCGAGATTTCGATAGCATCTTCAAGAACGACACCGTCGACAACCCAAAGAGGAGAAGAGTTACCATAGATAGAGGTAGCACCACGCACACGGATTTTGGGTGCGGTACCGAAAGTACCTGACACGTTCTGAACCGACACACCGGCGGCACGGCCTTCAAGCGAACGAGAGATATCGGCCACACCTGTAAGACGGGCATCTTCGGCATCGATTTTAGTAGTAGCACCGGTAAAGAGGCGTTTGTCCATCTTCGACATACCGGTGACAACCACTTCGCCGAGTTCCTGGGCGTTGGTAGTAAGACGTATTGTCATAGGTTTGTTGGAAACTTTAGTCTCCACAGTCTTCATGCCAAGATATTTCACTTCGATAGTGGAGTTGGCAGAAGGGACGGAAAGAGTAAATTTACCGTCGAGGTCGGTAAGACAGGCGACCGACGATTTGCCTTTCAGTGTCACAGTGGCACCGATGATAGGCTCATCTTCATCATCGACAACAGTACCTGTTACCTGCACCTGGGCCCATGCGCCTACCGCGGCGACGAGACCAATCAATAACAGCATTAATCTTTTTTTCATACAACTAAAAAGAATGTGATAAACAATTAATTACAAAACCTTTAAATACCGGTATATTCTCTCTATCCACGCACTTTAACCCCTACCGTCGGGAGGTTTTCAGGCAGAAGAACAGGCGAAAATCAGCACCGCTCTACAGATAGAGAAAGCAAAGTTATGCAAAAAAACATATATTTCCAAATAAAATCGGATTTTTAACATAAAAACTTTTCAATTTCAATTTTTTTAAAAGACAAAAGCCAATAAATCGTTACAGCTAAAAATAAATACTGAATGTATATACGGAAAGCTACGCGACATTCATTACAATTATCAACAGGAAAGGCATACCAATGGAATGATTTTAACGCATAGCGAGCATTAATATTCAAAACAAAAAGCATCAATCTGTAAGCATGTCGTCATTTTAACGCAAATCAGCCACTTCTTCATAAATAAATAACGCCCGACATGCGGGCGTTATTGTATAATGTATTTAAATCAGCTCGGGTGAGGATAATCTACAGTATAATGCAGTCCGCGCGACTCCTTTCGCTCCATAGCCTGACGCATGATAAGATAGCCGACATTAATAATGTTACGCAGCTCGCATATCTCGCGACTGGCTTTTGAGCGCTTAAACAGCGCTTCGGTCTCCTCATACAGAATATCAAGACGATTCCATGCCCGCTTCAGGCGCAAATCAGAGCGGACAATACCGACATACGTACCCATGATCTGCCCTACTTCCTTAATGCTCTGGGTAATCAGCACCATTTCTTCTGGAATTGCCGTACCTTCGTCGTTCCACTCCGGCACGTCGTGACGGAATTCATAATGGTCTTTTACCGACGAAGCGTGACGGGCAGCCGCAGCGGCATACACGACAGCCTCGATAAGAGAATTGGAAGCCAGACGGTTGCCGCCATGCAAACCTGTACAGGAGCACTCACCGACCGCATAAAGACGTTTGATCGACGACTCACCGTTGGTATCAACCCTAATACCTCCACAAAGATAGTGGGCGGCGGGAGCCACGGGGATATAATCTTTAGTGATATCAATACCCAGCTCCAGGCAGTGGGCGTAGATATTGGGGAAGTGACGGCGGGTCTCATCAGGATCTTTATGAGTAACATCAAGATATACATGATCGTCGCCATACTGCTTCATTTCTGAATCGATAGCTCGCGCCACTATATCGCGCGGAGCG
>CAZOCO010000180.1:0-1954 GCA_964578325.1 uncultured Muribaculum sp. | reverse complement strand
GGGAATAGGCACCCAATTCTTCCTTACAGGTTTTATAGGCGAGCTGATAACCCGCAACTCTCCTGAACGTGATCACTATCAAATAAGTGACGAAATTTGAGCCCGACGTGAGAATCCGGAAGATCACATACATATCTAAACTCTATCTTCTGCCCTTCGTGTCGGTGCTGGGTCTGACGCTGCCGCTGCTATGGCCGTGTAGCACCGAAGAATGTATGGACAATCGCAACAGTCTCCCTCTGGCCGGCTTCTACGCTTCTATGCCGGGACATCCGAAGATAGCGGTTGATTCAATAAGCATCTACGGCCTTGAGGCACCGCAAGATTCTGTGCTCGTGGATTCTGCCACAAATATACAATCGGCCTATCTGCCATTCCGGATCAACGACACTTCCACTTCTTATGTCATCAGCTATAATGCGTCCGCGCTCAACTCCCCGTTGCTCAACGACACCGTCACCTTCAGCTACACGCTTCAACCCTGGTTCGTATCCGAGGCATGTGGCGCAATCTATCGCTATCATGTGGGTGGCATCGACTATACGCGCCATCTCATAGATTCAGTAGCATGTCCTACGGGCATCATCGACAATAAACCCACAGAAAATCTTCAGATATTTTTTCGTGTAAATAGTGATGAATAACCGAAGGATTTTCATAGTCAGCGCGGCTCTCGCGACATTGTTCCCCTTGTTGGCACAACGCAAGGTCACACCTGTCGACATCGATGACAAAAAGCCCGATGCGCCCGTGCTCCACTATTACGACAAACATGGTAATCCGCTTACGGAACCTGTTATGTTTCTTGCCACTCTCGACACTGTGGCGCAATCGGCCAATGGCTCCGGACCTGTATATCCCAAGCTTAATGGCGTGTCGGTAGGTTTGAATTTTTTCGATGGCGTAATGGCTCTTGCGGGGCAGAAATACGGAGGAGCGGATTTGTGGGCCGACCTGTCCATCTACAACTGGTTTTTTCCTACAGTAGAATTTGGAGTCGGATATGCCCGCACACGTCCTGACGGAGGAAATTTCACTTACACCGGTAAACCGTCAGTCTATGCAAAGGTCGGTTTCAACTACAATTTTTTGTATAAAAGCAACCCGGCTCACCAGCTGTACGCCGGATTCCGGTGTGGTTTCTCCGGGTTTAATTACGATATAACCGACATCACGGTCAATTCTCCCTATTGGGACGAGACCACGCGGTTCTCAATCAAAGGACAACATTCTACAGCTGTCTACGGTGAACTGCTTGCCGGGCTCAAAGTTGGCATCTACAGAAACTTCTCAATGGGTTGGAGCGTGCGCTATCGCTTCATGATGCACTGCACCGACGGCACAGCAGCAGTGCCATATTACAGCCCCGGCTACGGTAGCCGTAATTTCTATCTTGGCGCCACCTTCTCCGTGATCTACACCATCCCCTTTAAAAATTCTCACTCCACAGACTGACTTTCCTCTCCCGGAGTCAAATATGCTGTTGTCGAAGTCTGCATTTGCACTCCGTGTGTATACAGATCTTCGCCCGACGCATCGCCCCGCCACCGTTGTCATTCACATAGATTTTCAAAGATTTACAAAATAAATTAAAAGTGCAGATCATGTCATTAATCTATTTTAATTTGTATAAACCGTAATATATTTATAATTTTGCTTTCGCATATCGCTCGCGGAGCTCCGATGTGGGATACGTGGCGGGGTGCGGACATATTTTTTAAGAGCGTTTATCCTACGCTTATTCTTGGCTATACAGAACTTAGCAACTTCGAAATCAATGTCAAGAATGTGGCAACGATAGGCGTCTTTCGGGTATGATAATTATACGATTCAGAGAGTATTGCGAAATATTCCTCATATCCCGTATCATACAGCGTGAGGCTCCGCGTTGCTCGTTCTACATTGATGGGCAATGCTAAGGCCTTGTATAGCGGGACGAGTACCAGATACAGAC
>CAZOCO010000179.1:0-2108 GCA_964578325.1 uncultured Muribaculum sp. | reverse complement strand
ATTCATTGCCGCTCCCGACAGCACATAGCTCGGACGTACAAGAACCGGGAATCCGACTTCGCTGATAAATGAGTTGATGTCGTCGAACGATGTCAACTCGCGCCATCGAGGCTGATCGACACCGATGCGGTCGAGCATGGCGGAGAATTTGTGGCGGTCTTCAGCATTGTCGATTGAACGTGCGGAAGTCCCGAGGATTGGTACTCCGGCCTTGTCGAGCGACATAGCAAGGTTATTTGGAATCTGACCACCTACCGAGAGAATTACGCCGTGTGGCTGTTCGAGATCAAGAATATCCATGACGCGCTCGTAGGTGAGTTCGTCAAAATACAGTCGATCGCACATATCGTAGTCGGTAGAAACCGTTTCCGGGTTATAGTTGATCATTACAGATCGCCATCCCTGTTTCTTTACGGTCATGAGGGCGTTGACGGAGCACCAGTCAAATTCCACAGAAGAACCGATACGGTATGCTCCTGAACCAAGAACGACTATTGACTTATGGTCGTGCAGGTAGTTTACATCGTTTTCCGATCCGTTATATGTGAGATAGAGGTAGTTGGTCTGTGCCGGATATTCGGCTCCAAGAGTATCAATCTGCTTAACAACCGGGACAATACCGTGAGATTTACGCCATTGTCTTACTTCGTCGCGGGCATGGTCGTCGCCGAGTGCTCGTGCTATCTGGAAGTCAGAGAAGCCTTGCTGTTTAGCCAGCCTGATCAAGTTGGCCGGTACGGAGTCAAGATCTTTGTATGTTTCCAGTTCGTCGGCTGTATTTACGATGTTGCGCAGTTTGTAGAGAAACCAACGGTCGATTTTGGTAAGGTCGTGTATATGGTCGACGGTGTATCCGGCGCGCATAGCCTTTGATATGACAAATATACGCTTGTCGGTAGGCTCGCATAGCGCCTGGTTGATGTCTGCGATTTTGAGTTCCTTGTTTTCAACGAAACCGTGCATACCCTGACCTATCATACGTAACCCTTTCTGTATGGCTTCTTCAAATGTACGGCCTATGGCCATAACTTCACCAACAGACTTCATTGACGAACCGATTTCTCGTTTTACACGGTGGAACTTACCAAGATCCCAGCGAGGAATCTTGACTACGCAATAGTCGAGTGCCGGCTCAAAAAATGCAGATGTGACTTTGGTTACAGAATTTTTTAGATCAAAGAGTCCGTATCCCAGACCAAGTTTCGCTGCTACGAATGCAAGTGGATATCCTGTAGCTTTCGATGCGAGAGCTGATGATCTGGATAGTCGGGCATTAACTTCGATGACGCGGTAGTCCATCGATGCCGGATCGAAGGCGTATTGAACATTACATTCTCCGACTATACCGATGTGACGGATAATCTTGATGGCGAGTTTACGCAAGTAGTGATAATCTTCATTGGAAAGTGTCTGCGACGGAGCTACAACGATTGATTCGCCGGTGTGGATGCCAAGCGGGTCAAAGTTTTCCATATTGCAGACTGTAATACAGTTGTCATAGCGGTCGCGTACAACTTCATATTCTACTTCTTTCCAGCCTTTAAGCGACTTCTCTACGAGTACCTGTGGTGAGAAAGAGAGGGCTTTTTCTACCAGCGACACAAGTTGAGATTCGTCGTCGCAGAATCCTGAACCGAGTCCGCCGAGAGCATATGCCGCGCGTACGATAACAGGGTAACCAAGAGTCTGTGCAGCCTCGATGGCTTGTTCTATCGTGGTTACGGCTTCGGACTTTATTGTCTTTACATCGATTTCATCGAGTTTTTTTACAAACAGTTCGCGGTCTTCGGTGTCCATGATGGCCTGGACTGGAGTGCCAAGGACCTGTACGTCATATTTTTCAAGGATGCCGCTTTCATAGAGTTGTACACCGCAGTTGAGGGCTGTCTGGCCACCAAATGCAAGCAGAATGCCCTGCGGACGTTCTTTCTCTATTACCTTTTCTACGAAGTAAGGTGTGACCGGCAGAAAATATATTGTGTCGGCGATACCATCGGAAGTCTGTACGGTGGCGATGTTGGGGTTAATGAGAACTGTCTGTATCCCCTCTTCCTTCATGGCTTTAAGAGCCTGTGAGCCGGAATAGTCGAATTCGCCGGCTTCGCCGA
>CAZOCO010000178.1:0-2164 GCA_964578325.1 uncultured Muribaculum sp. | reverse complement strand
AACGTGCTCTTGTACTACTCTTGTCTCTATTGTAATTCTTTCAATGTGCTATGCTCCGGAAACAAATATAAGTTTTAACAAACTTAAACGATTTCATTTTTCCGTTAGCGGATGCAAAGTTAAGTCAAAAATTTGAAGCGCCAAAATTTTAATTATATATTTAACAAAATTTTATATTTGCACTCCTCTATCTACTGTTTTATGCCTTAAACTCTGCCTCCGCGAGTTCGTTTCTCAAAAGCGAGTGCAAAGGTACAACCTTTTTGAGTACCGACCAAATAATTTAACACAAATTAAATATAGAGTCTACTTTGCCCTTTGCTCCGATTAAAGCATTCCCTTTTAAATCATATTATTACATACGATTATGATTTTTTGTGGGACTATAATGCGATACCGACCTGTAGAAGGTATCAAATCTTGTTTGCGCGAAGCTGCTTGGTGTAGTTGGCAATGTCGTGCAGACGTTCAGGAATATCTATGCCTTGTGGACAATGCGACAGACAAGATTTGCAACCGATGCAATGCTCGGCCTGTCGCAAACGCGGAACTTTACGATCGTAACCTACCAAGAAAGCCTTGCGCGCCTGCGTATACCTTTCTGAACGGGCGTCACGAGGTACAGCATCATCGTTGATACACTTATTATAATGTGCGAAGATGGTAGGGATATCTATACCATAAGGACAGGGCATGCAGTAAGCACAATTTGTACAGGGCACATTATTATTAAGGAGGACTTCGAGAGCTGCTTCCATCAAAAACTTATTCTCGTCGTCAGTAACCGGATCAAGCGACGAGTATGTACGGATATTATCCTGAAGGTGCTCCATGTAGGTCATACCCGACAATACAGTGAGTATGCCGGGTTGCGAGCCTGCAAACCGAAATGCCCAGGAAGCGTCAGAATCATCAGGCCGACGCTGCTTCATCTTGGTCGCAACCGGAGAAGGAACATTGGCCAGCCTACCACCTAACAACGGCTCCATAACAACTGCAGGAATATTCCGCTTCTCCAGTTCACTGTAGAGGTAGCTTGAATCGGTATTACGGGGATTGACCGAATGGGCATGATCCCAGTCAATATAATTGTGCTGGATCTGGACGAAGTCCCAGTGCACCTTACCTTCGTCCATCATCTTGAGCGCACGGTCAAAAATACCTACATCGCCATGATACGAGAACCCGAGGTTACGTATCACCCCTTTTTGTTTCTGTTCCAAAAGATAATCCAACACGCCGTTGTCAATAAATCTTGTCTCAAACAACTGATCGGATGAAAGCTCCTCCGTAGATCCACCTATAGAGTGCAACAGCAGATAGTCGATATAGTCAGTTTGTAGATTCTTCAATGACTGCCGGAACATTGCAACTGACGCCTCCCGACTCCAAGTCTGCGGTGCAAAATTGGAGAGCTTGGTAGCCAGATAATAACTTTCGCGCGGATGCCTTGAGAGAGCAATACCCATGGCCGTTTCGGAACGGCCCTTGCAATACACAGGCGACGTGTCAAAGTAATTCACACCATGTTCCAGTGCATAATCAGTGAGACGGTTTACCTCTTCCTGATCAATGGCGTCTTCTGTTTCATCCTTTCCGGGAACAACCGGCAGACGCATACATCCATAACCGAGAAGTGAAACGCTGTCACCCGTGTTATGATTAGTGCGAAGTGTCATCGGACCGTCGGTATGACTTTTAGCCACCGTCTCATTGGCTTCCGTTGACTTTACACATGAAGCAGCCACGGCCGCTCCGGCTCCTAAGCCCAGATATTTTAAAAATTCTCTTCGTTGCATTATTATTATAAGTGTGCCCGAGGGACTTTATTCAATTTAAATAATACGATGTACAGAAATGCCGTCAACATGTATGGCAGGTTGATCAGCACCGGTCGACTCTACCCTACCCACCGGGCAATGGTATTCGCATGCGCCGCATCCGATGCAAGCACTTTCGTCTACTACGGGCATCTTGCGCGTTTCGTCTTCCGCATCCGAAACCGGCACCATATTGATTGCACCGGCCGGGCAGTTGCGAGCACAATTTCCACAGCTGACATTTTGCGAAGCCGAAAGACAGATATCAAGATTTACCTTTGCAGTACCGACTTTGGTGGAACTCTTTAGTGCCTCGTCCAAAGGATTGAATACCCCGGCAGGGC
>CAZOCO010000177.1:0-2164 GCA_964578325.1 uncultured Muribaculum sp. | reverse complement strand
CTCGCCGGTGATGAGTTCCGACAGGTCGATGGGTGCGACGCGCATTGCGCGTTGCACAGCTTCAAGCAGTGCAGGCGAATTACCTACGATACCAAACCGGGCTTTGGTAGCCTGAATCATTTCGGGCGTGATGTTTTCCATCGGGAGTTACTGTTTTTTATGTCGGTCGCGAAGACTATATGTCTGTGCTTTGAGAAATTTTCCCAAAGCGATGTCATCATCGCCAAATGACGCTATGGTTTCTGGCGAGATAGGGTCGCCGACAGAGATGTATATCGGTTTATGGTTTTTGTTGAAAACCTCGGCCGGCAGACGCAGTGTACGCAGCTGCCATGACACTATGCCCAGGAAGTTGAACCACCATGAGTTTGAACCGTGAAAATAGATCGGGATAACCGGTACGCGTGTCTGGCGTATGATACGTATTACCGATTGTTGCCACGGACGGTCTTCGAGTTGTAGCCGACGGTTGATTTTTGACACAGCTCCTGCTGGGAAAAATCCTACCGGATGGCCGTTGCGCACCTGTTTGATGCATTCGCGTATGCCGTTGACCGATACTTTGCGCTTCTCCGGATCATCGCTTGCCAAGGCGTCTACTGCAATGAAGTTTTGCCGCAGACCTCCTATGTGGTTAAGAATCATGTTTACCATGACCTTGAAGTCCGGTCGCCTGGAACCTATCAGGCCTATCAGGGCTATGCCGTCGATGGCTCCGAACGGATGGTTGCTCACTGTGACGAAAGCACCTTCGGGCAGGTTGTCGAGTACATGTTGGCCGTCGACAATTATTTTACGGTCGATCTCGTCGAGCAGACCGATAGAAAAGTCGGGTCCGGGAGTATGACAATGGCGCGAGTGGATGCCGTTGACAGCGTCAAGTTTAAGCCAGTGCATAGCACGCTCTACCATACGGCGGTGTGAAGCCAGCGCAGGCACCATCTGTATTATCTCGTCGACCGAAAGCACATCGGGCTTGATAACGTCGTGGGAATTATTGTCGGACATGTCAGTCGCGCTGTGATCCGAATATGCGGAGCAGGTAGATAAACAGGTTGATGAAGTCGAGATACAGCGTAAGGGCACCGATTGTTGCTACAGACGATTCGCTCATGCGGCCTGACTGTGCCCATTGTTTGATTTTCTGTGTATCCCAGGCGGTGAGGCCCACGAATATTATTACGCCGGCAAAGGTGATAATCCACTGTAACTGACCGTTGGGCCAGATCAGATTAACAACCAGTGCGATAATCAGTCCCCACAGAGCCATACCGAGAATCGATCCGAACTTCGAGAGGTCGCGGTCGGTGAGATATCCGTAGAGGCTCATTCCGCCGAAGGTACCTGCGGTGATAAGAAATGTCTTCAATATCGATTCGGGGGTGTAGACAATGAATATCAGCGACAGGGTGACGGCATTGACTATTGCAAACAGATAGAACAGCAGCGAGGCACGCGTGTCGTTCATCTTGCCGATAGCGCTGTTGATGGCCAGCACGAGGCCTACTTCAACAATCAGCGAAACCCAATATACCGACTGATGTGTCGCGATAAATGTAGTTACATCAGGCATTGCCAGAACGGCAAATGCTGTGGCGGCGCTGACCAGGAGGCCAAGAAACATTTTCAGATAGACTTTTCTCATTACGGCAGAAAGCATGTTGCCGGAATGATTGTCGTAATATACGTCGTATTGCATAATTTAAAATTATAGTTACTAATGATAAACACCCGTGGGGTTACATTCGTTCAGGTACCTCTATGCCGAGCAGCGACATGGCTGTGCGGATTACGTTGCCTACGGCATCGCTGAGTGTGAGTCGCAGGGCGCGTACTTTGGCATCGGGTTCGTTGAGGATACCGTAGTCGTGGTAGAACTGGTTGTATTCCTTGACCAGATCGTAGGCATAGTTGGCGATGAGAGCGGGCGAATATGTGCGACCGGCTTCGCGTACGGTGGCGGGGAACGCCGACAGTGTCTGTATCAGTTCAAGCTCTTTTTCGTTGGGCGCTACATCGAGATATGATGTGGTGTCGTAGCCTGCCTCGGCGGCTTTGCGGAGTACAGAGCGTATGCGGGCGTAGGTATACTGAATGAAAGGCCCGGTGTTGCCGTTGAAGTCGATAGATTCTTTCGGGTTGAAGGTCATGTTTTTACGCGGAT
>CAZOCO010000176.1:0-2271 GCA_964578325.1 uncultured Muribaculum sp. | reverse complement strand
CTACAACTTTCTCAAAGAATGTGCGCGGACTGCGACGATGCAAGCGTATCACTTGCATCGTGATGGTGCTTGCTCCGCTTACCACTCGACCGTTTGAGAAATTCTGTTTTATGGCGCGACCGATGCCGCGCAGACTGATTCCCGCGTGACTATAGAAACTGCGGTCTTCATATTCAATCAATGCTTTGGCAAATTTATCAGGCACAGAGTCGCAGGGAGGGAACCGCCATTGCCCGTCGTCGGCCACACGCGCACCCAATAGCGAGCCGTTGTCGGAAGTGACTACGGTTGAATAAGGAATGTCGCCAAAAAGGTTACGCGGCAGACAACAGAGCCATATCAGCAGCAAGACTATCGCTGCTATGGCTGTTGTCAGCTTGACGTATCGTTTTATTTTATCACTTTTACCCATGAGTTTGCCGTAATGGCGCGACAAGCCGGATTATACATATCTTCTGCGATAGCCGAGGGGAGCAGGTATTGACCGATGTATGCAGCTCTGAGTCTGACCTTGTAAGTCACGCTCTTGCCGGCCACCAATGAACCGTAATAACTTATCCTGTCATCGCGGATGTCGCAATAGTCCGTGTCTTTTTCGTCGCCGTCATAGAGCCTTGAGTTCCACAGCTCCCAACCCGAAGGGATTGTGAAAGTTGTTGCAACGGCATCTATGTCTCCGCTGATATTCTTCACAGTGATATGCGCGTAGAACTCCGTATCCTGCTTCAAGTTGGTAACATTTATAGGCTTGCCCTTCATGTCGGTGTAAGTCACGGCAACGTAGATCCCTTTGCTTGAGGCTTTGACTTTTTCTGTCACCAAAGGACGAGAAGTTGTCACGAGCGATAGTTCCAAAGTTCCTTTGCCGGTGTTAGCAACGGTGACCTTCCGGGAGGAGGGGGAGAGCAACAGATTCTTTACACTCCCGAAATTCTGCAAAACAATTGGCGTTTTACCGCTTTCTGTGACACGCACAGACTCGGAACCCACACCGATAAGTTTTGCCAAATCATTAAAAGCCATCGTGGCAAACGCAAGGTCTTGGGTTATATAATTCGCTCCGGTGCATTGCGAAGCGATTTTACGCGCAATTGTTGTCGCATCGGTGGTTTTGTTGCAAAACGCATACGCCTGCATCTTTATGGCCTCGTCGCGCAAAGATGATTGGAACATATCACCCCGTTCAGAATAAGGGGTACGATCGGCTCTTTCAATCAGTTTAGCAGCGACATCTGTGCGACCTGTCACGGCATAAGCCGATGCAAGACAGTAAGCGGCGGCCTGCGACAGTTTCTTCGACTCGCGCAGACGGTTCATGGCCGATGTCAGTTGTTTGCCGGCTACTGCCAGTGAATACAATCTAAAAGCCTGGTCTAAATCGGTTTCGGCGGAATAGCGATAGTCTCGAGCCTCCGTCTTTTGATATTCCACCCATTTGTCGAAACATCCACGGTATACGCTGATACCCTGTCGCTCAGCCTCGGCCATTGCGACTCCTGCCATTGATGTAACCCAACTGTTGGCATCTTTCATACCGGGCCAGTAGGCAAAGCCACCATCGGGCAGTTGTCGTCCCTGAATATATTTTAGCACCGTCGGCAAATGTTTTTCACACTCCGACTTGTCTGAAACATCCAAAAAGTTTCGGCCATAGAGCATAAACATGGCTTTTGATGACAGTTGCTCAGTGCAGAGATGCGGATAGTTTTCAAAAAACTCCATCGTGCCGCTTAAATTCAGTATGGACATTCCGGCAATTTGCAGCTTGACTGACTCCGTATTTCCACGATCCCATGTAAATGTCGTGGTCATCACTGCCTTTAACGTCCGGGGTGTATCGTTCACCATCAAAGGCATTGGATTGCTTACATCCACATATGTGGTGTCCGACATTCGATGACTGCCTAAAACGGCATTAACGATTATGCGCGCCTTCCCTTTACCGGATTTGTCGCATAAGAGTTTGAAGTCTACCAACTTTTCGCCCACGGAAGCGAATGCTACATTTTTACTATTTGTTCCCGAAATGGAGATCGGGCCGGTTGTTTCAATATTAACCGATACATTCTTGATACCCTCTTGCATTGCAAAAACATTGACCGGCATATCTACTTCGTCGCCACACGCCAGTGTTCTCGGCAGAGTGGAAAGCAGCATCAGAGGAGAGGTAACTTTTACAGTCTTGTCCGCATTTCCGTATGTGCCTTTGTGTGCTGCCACAACCATGACGCGCACCGAGCCTACATAATTCAGGAGCGTAATTTTATGTGA
>CAZOCO010000175.1:0-2433 GCA_964578325.1 uncultured Muribaculum sp. | reverse complement strand
CTTGTTCGAGAAACGAGCGCAGGGCATCGAGCTCGCCGTTGACCTCGATGCGCAGGGCCTGGAAGATGCAGGCGAGGTCTTTTTTCTCTTTCTGCGGGCTTGTGAAGCGGGCGCAGATTTCGAGCAGCCGCTCGACGGTGTCGACTGGGCTTTGCGCGCGGGCAGCCACGATGGCAGCGGCTATGCGGCGGGCTTGTTTGAGCTCGCCGTAGAGATAGAAGATGTCCGACAGCTGCTCCTCGCTGTAGCGGTTGAGCACGTCGGCTGCTGTCAGGCGTGCGTGGCGGTTCATGCGCATGTCGAGGCGGCCGTTGCCGCGGAACGAGAAGCCACGGCTTTCGTCGTCGAAGTGATGGAACGATACGCCTAAGTCGGCGAGCACGCCGTCGACCGACTCAACGCCATAGTAGCGCATGAAGTTTGACAGAAAGCGGAAGTTGCTGTAGACGATGGTGAAGCGCGGATCGCTGAAAGCGCGGCGCACTGCGTCCTCATCCTGGTCGAAGGAGTAGAGGTGACCGTCGGCGCTGAGATTGTCGACAATAGCACGTGAATGGCCTCCGCCGCCGAAGGTGGCGTCGACATACACGCCCCCGGGGCGTATGTCAAGAGCCTCGATGCTCTGGCTCAGCAGGGCTGGGATATGATAAACTTCCTGATTCATAGCTATGTCGGTAATCTTGGGTGAAAGTGGTCTTGCAGGATGTAAAATTACTTAAAATAGCCGGATAATTCACGAATATAAATTGTAAAAATATCCAATTCTCTCCTAAAAGTTATCAACATTCGCCAAATCGGTGTGTATTATCGCATTGAGCCACCGCGCCCCGAATTTGCATTTGCAAATCATGCCCCATACACCATCGCATTCAAGCGAGTGTACGGGGCTATGTGAAACTCAATGTCCGGCCGGATATTTCAGCCGGAGTCTATTGATCATTGTGTTAGATAAGCTTTCATTGATCTCAGTATACACTTCTCCCGGAAAAGCAATCCGTCGCTTCTTGGCCCGTCGACACGAAATACTGAATCATTGCTGACAAAATAAAAATTATCTATTGGGTCATTGGGGCAGGGGAAGCGTCTTTCGACAATAAACGTAAACTTCTCCCAGTCCTCACTGATGCTCTGGATATCATCTTTAAAGCGCTCGTTGAAAAAAAGAGTTATATCGCCAACCTTATAGTAGCCAATCAGATCAGTTGTCGTAACCGGGTCTGTTGTATAATTGAACGGAGACATTTCAAGTGGCGTGATATAGCGAAAATGGTAACAAGTCTTTTCAATTGACCTGTTCACCATAATATTCTTTTCTTGATTTGGAGCCAATGTGTCACAGACCGGTTTTATATCGGCTAACAATATCTGGATGGCTAAATCATCATCTAAGACGACGGCTGGCAAGCTTACGGTTACGGTGTCCAATCGCAATTTCTGATCTTCTATTTCCTGGACTATAAGATTATCGCAATATGAGTCATCAAAGTTATATCTGCCTTGTTTTATCCCCGAACAGAACGCGATGGGTAGCACTAAGCCAAGTATTAAGAATATGATTTTTTGCATTTATATTATTGGGGCTTTAATTAGATGGCCATCTATGGTTCTGTATTGATCAGATATATTATAATCAGGCATCGGCAGGCGCATCAAGATTTAGGAGATAATTAGCACGCATAGCAGCGTTCGCGCAGAGCCGGTAGAACATGGAAGGAGTACTATGGTAAGCTCCGTACTAGCGGTGCATTCATAATTCTGCGATTGTATTCTTGCATTGTCAGCATCTTTTTGTTGATTATGTCGTAACATCCGACTTTACAAGTGCATTGTGCCAGAACAATTTCTCCACAATCAACTACAAATTCCCAACGAATGGGTTCATACGGCAAAATCACATCCGGATACAATTCTTCTTCAACTTCTTCGCAATTTAAAGGCTGTTGTACAATAACATCAGTAAAGAAGCCGTTTAGTATTTGGTCTCCAATGAAATCGATTTCGTTATATCGAAATCTATATGATATCGAATCTAAAACGAATGGTCTATTGGCGCTTATACCAATAGAATATGATCCATTGGCAGTAAAATCAACCACTGACGTAACAAAGACCGATGTATTGAAGCATCCAACGGTGTAACCATAATTCTCCTTTGATAGGTCGCGTGATGAAGTCTTATCGAGTCCGAGGTCTGAGATTGATTGTTTTAGCATGTTGGTTATTCTATCCATAAATGGATATTTTTTTGTCGTGTATATTACTTCTTCATTGTCATTTAACATTCCGCGATATGTACGAACAGATGAAAAGTCTGACGTCGAAATGTCATGCATTCGGCTAACCACATTTATAACAAGGATCAATAGAATGATAACTATAAAAGCGATAAAAAATGATTTCCTATTATAAAATTTCATGATTTATTTTAGAGGT
>CAZOCO010000174.1:1329-2440 GCA_964578325.1 uncultured Muribaculum sp. | reverse complement strand
GTATTGTCGGGAGGCGAACGCACGCGCCTGGCTATGATACGGTTGCTATTACAACCGGTCAACCTGCTTATTCTTGACGAACCTACCAACCACCTTGACATGTCGAGCAAGGATGTGCTGAAACAGGCTATCAAAGATTTCGACGGAACTGTAATAGTTGTGAGCCACGACCGAGAATTTCTCGACGGACTGGTTGAAAAAGTATATGAGTTCGGAGGTGGAGAGGTCAAAGAGTGTCTTGGCGGCATATACGAGTTTCTTGAAAAGAAACGGCTGGCATCGCTTACCGAGCTTGAACGCACCAATGCGAAACCTGCGGCCAACAATAGCAAGCCCAAATCAGAATCTAAAACCGATCGGTCGGCCTCGTCACAGCCGTCAACCGAAACTCGGCCAAGACTATCTTATGCAGAACAACGCGAACAGGCAAAATTGCTGAAGCGCGCCGAGCGCAAGGTATCCGATCTCGAAGCCGAAATTGCCGACATTGAAACTCAAATCGCTGATATCGAAAACCAAATCGCCGAAGGAAATACCTCGGGAGACATTTTTGACCGCCATGCAGCTTTAAATAAAAAATTAGATAATACTATGAGCCTATGGGAACTGGCATCTGAAGAATTTGCATCCCTATCGGCCAAACTTTCTTGACAAAAATGAAAGAAGATCTTACCTCCCGACTGGCGTCGTTGCTTGGCAGAGAGCGTCCGGATATTGAAAATATGATAAGCGCTTTTAGCACCGTCATTAAAGAATCGCTCTCCGAAGGTGATTCTGTAGCATTGCCATCGTTCGGCACATTCTCTATCAACAAAGAAGACGAAACGATAACAACCGATCTTGTTACAGGCGAACGTCTGCTTATGCCACCACATATCACACCTACATTTACCCCCTCGTCGGTACTACGTCGACGCATCAGCAACAACGCGCAATGAACAATATCGTAAATTTACAGACTCTCACCGCAAAACTTTCGAAAATCACTTCGACCGACGAAGCGTTTATCGAGAAATTTACCCGTACGCTTATCGACTGTATCAGCGACAACCTGGCGGAAGGCCATCAATGTGAAGTACCGGGGATAGGGATTTTCGGGCTTGAGACCATC
>CAZOCO010000174.1:0-1319 GCA_964578325.1 uncultured Muribaculum sp. | reverse complement strand
ATAAGACTAATATTATTTGGCAGCCCGACACAGCACTGGCAGAAGAGATCAATGCCCCGTTTTCGTCGTTTGAACCGGTAATAATCGCGTCAGACATCACTATGGAAATGCTAAATGAGTCGCCGCTGCCTGAAAGTGAGCAAGACATTAAACCGGAAGAATCCGAAACTGAATCAAATGCAGTAGAAGTCCAGCCGACAGCTACTATTGCGACACAGGAAACTGAAGCAGAACAACATGAACATGAAGATGAGAATGAAGCAGAACAGATTCTTCCTGAAATTCCCCCACATCATGTTGACAAAGACGAGGAAATTGAAGTAACCGAACCACAGGATACTTCCGACTATATCGAGACAGAAGAAGGAAACAGCGGCAATTGGTGGCTTATATTCATCGTCGTAGTATCAGCAGCGATCGGATACTTATGTGCAACTTATCTGCCAAATCCGCTTATACATACCAGCACCTCAATCTATGTTGATGAACCGACAGAACCCGGAGATACAGTGTCTATGATTACCGATACTGTAGAACCCATCCAAATCCAAGACACGACTACCGTGATCCCAGTACAAACCACAGTAGTAACTGACACCGTAAAACAAGGCCGATTTTTGGCCACGATGGCACGTAAGCACTATGGCAGCTACAAATTCTGGGTATATATATACAAGGAGAATGCAGACCACATTCCCAATCCCGACAATCTGCCCGTAGGCACTGTGCTCACAATTCCACCGGCCGAAAAATACGGTATTGACTCGCACGATCCGGCCTCTATCGCACGTGCCGAGGCAGAAATACGCAGCCTCGAAACCAAATGACCACCCGATTTAACACTATTTTAGTGTCCATTTTTAACAAGTTAAAGGATAAATATCAAAATTTAACAATCACTATAACCGTCCGATTTGTTGAAATACATATATTTGCACTAATAAAAAACTAACCACACCTTATATACCAATTAATTATGGGAGAAACGGTAAATATTCGTGAACTCAACGATCTCGTAGCATCAAAAAGCGATTTCATCAATCTCATACAGCAAGGCATGGATCAGACCATCGTAGGTCAGAAACATCTTGTTGAATCACTGCTAATTGCACTTTTATCAAACGGCCACGTACTGCTTGAAGGTGTCCCCGGACTTGCAAAAACACTTGCCATCAAGACCCTTGCACAGGTCATCGATGCCAAATACAGCCGCATTCAGTTTACACCAGACCTCTTGCCGGCCGACGTCACCGGTACGATGGTTTATTCCGTAAAAAGCGAAGAATTTAAAGTAAAGAAAGGCCCTATTTTCGCCAACT
>CAZOCO010000173.1:0-2451 GCA_964578325.1 uncultured Muribaculum sp. | reverse complement strand
TTTTGTTGTAACTTTGCAGGCGAGAGATTATGACTAATTCCATAATAAAATATCTAAAAAAGAAATGAAAACGGTTATTTCTATCTTTCTTATATTGACCACGATAACTTTGTTTTGGGCACACTCAACTGTTAAAAATTGCGCTCAGCAACCCTATTTGGCAGCACAAAGCTGACAGCCTTGACAGCGACTCTTCATTTTTACCGATTTTCAGAAGTGACAGACTTATCTCTGCTTAAAGTAAATAGATTCATTGCCATTGTGTTGAATGAGAATGAATAGGAGAATAAAACGAGTGCTGGTGGTTGGAATAACACTCCTATGTGTTATTCTTGTCTTAATGTTTGTGTGTGACCGGAAGGTGTATTATTCAGCCCAAAGCAAGCTCTATGACAGTGTTGATAGCGTGCCTCATCGCAAGTTAGGTCTGCTTCTCGGCACATCGCCTGTGTCAATATGGACCAATCGAAGGAACTATTATTTTGACAATCGCATAAAGGCCGGAGCGGAATTGTATAATGCCGGGAAGGTGGATTGGCTTGTAGTTAGCGGAGGCGATTACAGAAATACCGAGAACGGATATGACGAGCCGGTGGCTATGCGAGATTCTTTGATTAAACAAGGAGTTGATTCGGCTCGTATTGTGCTTGATTATGACGGCACGCGCACGCTAAACTCTTTGGCTAAGATTCGCGACATATATCGTCAGGACTCAATCATTATAATATCTCAAAAATACCATAATGAGAGGGCTTTGTATCAGGCGAAACATCTTGGTATTGAAGCAATAGGATATAATGCCTATACGCCTGAGAGAAAAAGCACATGGTTACGTAATCGAGGACGAGAGGTGCTGGCGCGAGTGAAACTTTTTATTGACATAGCAAGCGGGCTTCATCCCGAAATTAAGGAGTCTATGGTTACTGATTTTACAATCACCAAACCTGACTCTTGAAATATCCGGCTTTTCTGGCGGAGTTTATCTTTCTACCCCATGGTCAATATTTCACAATTCGGATAAAGTAATATGAATATTGTATTTCTTGATTTTGACGGAGTGTTAGCAACGGAGGAATACACTGATTTTCAAATGCGGTCAGGACTCAGATATAAAGATTATTTTGGCACACTATTCGATCCTGAATGCGTCAATCATTTGTCAACAATAATACATGAAACAGATGCTCAAATAGTTATTTCATCCGACTGGAGAAATTACCTCAATATTTGGATGCTACGCCTTATGTGGAAATACCGGAAAATGCCGGGACACATTATTGGGTGTATAACTCGAAAAGGATATAACCGCGGGGAGCAAATTGACAAATGGCTAAAGAAACATTCCGATGTAAAGACTTATGTAATAATAGATGATATGAATGAATTACAATTTCCTAAATCCCAGACAGATCATTTAGTTGTTACACCACATTATACAGGACTTGATAAAATATCGGTCCAAAAAGCAATTGCAATTCTAAAAAGGCAAATCGAAAATGAAAATCTTTAGTTTCATACGTAGACATAAAATCTTTTTTATCATCCTAACTCTCCTTGTTCTCATAAAGATTATTTGGGTTGGGTGGTCGTGTTGGGGGAATGGCTCGTTTGAACATGAAAAGCAAGATATTCTTCAGCGGAGAAACTGGCTGGTCAATAAGGTTGTAGTTGAGCCGAGGCAGTTGCTAAACGAGATGCCGGTGGGAATTGGATTGCAGTTTCAGGGCGAATGGGCTTTATACTCTTGTTCGATGCTGACTGAGGCGCTATCAAATATCGCTGAAATTTATCCGGAAACAAGAGGAGAAGCGGTTGTAACAATCGACAGCCTTATACAAATTGTAAAGTCTCCGGAACTACGATTATATGATAAGTTACGTTGGGGCGAGGATCCGCTCGAATCATTGGACGGTAATAAAAGTCATGTTTCCTATCTCAGTCATCTCGCGTGGATGATCGGCAATTATAAGCGTATCGAAGGAGACAACAAATACGATAAACTTTATGATTCACTTTGCAGAACAATGAATCGTCGTATCTTAGATTCACCTCTCTATAACCTGTCCACATATCCGAATGAACCTGTTTATATCCCTGATATGTTGGTTGCGATTGTTGCACTTTCAGATTATTCAAAACTTAACGATAGTAGGTATTCTGAGACGGTAGACAGGTGGATCGAAAGAGCAAAAGCAGAATGGATTGATGAACACACCGGTCTACTTGCTTCATTTCTTGATGAGGGTGGAAAGACAGAAGCCCCTGTTAAAGGGTCATATGCGGCGTTAAACTGCTATTATCTTACAAAGATTGATCCTGAATTTGCCCATGAGCAATACGAAAATTTCAAGTCAAAATTCAGTCAGTCTTTCCCGTTATCCGGGATTAGAGAATACCACGATCATTCATGCTGGATTGGAATGGATATTGACGCCGGACCGATTATCATGA
>CAZOCO010000172.1:0-2491 GCA_964578325.1 uncultured Muribaculum sp. | reverse complement strand
GATGCCCTGAGCCGTCCCTGGGCAACGAGCTTATAAACGTACTGCCGGGTACACCCCATAAGAAGGGCTGCCTTTGAAAAAGAAAGGTATTCCTGATTTTGAAGGTCTATAAGCGGTTCGACCGCATTGATGAAATCGTTGCGACGCTTCTTGCGGTTCAGCTTGGCTTGCTCGGCACACTGCTCCGAGCAATAGCGCTGACTGCCGCTCCTGACAGTGAATACGGCACCGCAGTTTTCACATTTACGTTGTGTTTTCATACACGCATATTTTTGAGGTTTTTGTTATCAAATACGTGTATCCCTCCCGCGTGTAAACCGAAGTCAACCGTTGACAACCCATGTCAACCCATTGCACGAAATGACGGTTCCGAAACCTCATTCGCCACCGCTGACAACAGTTGTAAACCATCGTAAACCGATGTAAACTGACCCCATAAAATGACGAAAGCGGAAAGCCTCAGCTTCTCCGCGGTAGAAATACGTCACAAAAATATGCCTAAAAACGGCTACCTCCAAATACCACCCACCAAAGTGTTAAAATCCACAATCACCTGCAAATCACAACAATCCTCTTCGTTATTCCTCATTATTCCCTGTCTTTCCTTACCCTCTAAATACAGTTACTGAACGCTCGAGCACCAATCGAAGTTACCGATTCAGGAATCTCTATAGATTCAAGCGAGCTACAATTATAAAATGCATTATATCCTATTGATGTTACATACTTTGGAATTTCTATTGATGTAAAGGAGCAACCGCTAAATGTCTGCGGTTCTATTGTTGTGACTTCGGTAGGAATATTAATTGATATAAGAGATTTATTGTCGCAAAAAGCTCTTTCCCCAATACGTTTCACCGAATTAGGTAACTCTATTGTGGTAATAAGTTCACATCTTTCGAATGCTCGTTCTCCAATATATTCAAGAGATTCAGACATTTTTATTGAAGGAATAGATATACAGTCGTGAAAAGCACTCATACCTATATATTTTACGGAATTTGGAATTTCTATTGCTGATTTAATTGATCGACAGAACATAAAAGTCTCACCACCGATAGAGGTAATTGACTCTGGTAATTTTACTGATTCCAGAGCATAACATCTACAAAAAGCCCCAGCTCCGATTTCTTCGACTGAATTTGGTATATCCGCTGACTTTAGTTTATAGCAATCGGAAAATGAATAGTTTCCAATAAACTTTAATGAATTAGGCATTTCTATTGATTCAAGATTATAACTGTCATAAAAAGCATATCTGCCTATAGATTCTAAAGAATCTGATAGTTTTACATTAGATAAGGCTGTGTGAGTAAACGCATAATCACCTATAGATATAACTGAATTAGACATTTCTATGGAATAAAGATGTATGCATTGAGAGAACGCATAATTGCCTATTGTTTTGACTGATTCGGGGATTATAATGGATTGAACTGGACACTGATTGAATGCATAATCGCCTATTGAGGTAACAGAATCGGGTATTTTTATTTCACCTAATTTGCTGCACGAGAACGCATAGTCGCCAATACGGGTTACTGAATTTGCCAATTCTACGTAAAAGACAGATTCACAGCCCTCAAACGCATAATCTGGAATAGCGCTTACTGTAGAGGGACAATAGACAACGGTTACTATACAATCTCCATATCCGACAGTATCGTCGAAGCCGGCATATTGAACATCAAGATATAAATTCCATTCAGATGGAGCCCACGATGCACCAAATGTGGTGTTACAGAATGCTTCTATATTATCAAATTGAATTTTACATCCCGGCGCGCATCCATCAAAAGCATGATCACCAATTGATGAAGTGCTGTCATAATAATAATATGATATATCTATGGTTGAGAGATTAACGCAATTACTAAAGGCATAATTTCCAATTGTGATGTTATAATCTGGCTGAATATTTACTGATGTAATAGAACTGCAGTTTTCAAATGCATAATCAGGAATATAAGTTATATAAAATGGAATATTAAGTTGAGTGATCTCTTCACCATACATTAATTTCCAGTCGGAAGGTGCCCACGATTCTGCAAACGTCATGTTTAACATACTATCAATACCGCCACTAAATGTTATTTCATGTTCTTCATAATTAGGAAATGCATTTGAACCTATCCCTGTTATAGGGTATGTGACGTCATCAACGGTGATTTCTTCAGGTATGAACACAGATCCTGCTATGTTCACCTCGGTTATTACAGCGGTACCAGATGAAATGTCGTAGGTAATGTTGTCGATGGTGACAGTCTGTGCTCGCGACACACTAAAAAACATCAGCACTGATGCGAAAAATAGGGTAATCTTGATTTTACTCATAAGGTAATGTTGGTTTGTTTAACAGTCAGTGCCTACTGCCTTTAAAGCGCCTCGGCTGTTTCTTTGTCTCCGGTGGCAGCCTTGTCGCAGACGTATGGATATAAAAAAAGCGTGGTGCCGTACTTGCTGTCCGTTCCCACGATCCGAGGCCTTCGCA
>CAZOCO010000171.1:0-2497 GCA_964578325.1 uncultured Muribaculum sp. | reverse complement strand
GGTATTCTTGTCGAGACCGACGGTGACTTCGCGGTCTACAACCTCGGCGGTGTAGCCGTTGCCAGCGGACGCGGCTCGAAAGTAGTCGATCTCGCTGCCGGACTGTACATCGTAGTGGCCGACAAGTCGTCAGTGAAAGTTATCGTGAAATAATCAATATTATACAATATAACAAATCATTATCAACACATGACACTTAAATCAGTATCAGTTTTATCGATCATGATGGCCGTAGCATCGAGTGCTTACGCCTATCAGCAGTATCCGGTAAAACTCCAGAATCCGCCAGAAACGTCGAAAGTCACACAGACCTACGATGAATCGACCGGTATCTACAACATCCATGTAGATGAAAACGCTTTCGGAAGCGAAGAAACACGTCCGACCATACGTTTTGAAAAGATTGCCGAAGTACTTCCGGAGTATGCCAAGACTCTTGCTTTTGAATATAAGGCTACAAAAGCATGCAGCCAACAGAATTTTGTCTGCTATAATATGATGACTACAGGTAAGTTTACCAGAAGATACACATATTATACCACCATGACAATTTCTGACGACTGGCAGACTTACCGTATAGCCGTTGGCGATCTGCGAGGCAAACCTAACTTTTATGGTGACAAAGTAGGTCAGTACCAAGACCTGATCTTCATGGATTTTGTCACCGGTACCGACGTACAGATCCGCAATATCCGCTACGAAGACGAGGAAGTACCATTTGCTGCGATCACACTTACATCCGGCAAGACCACATCGATTGAAGCCGAAAACTTCAACATGTCGGCAGTGGAAGGACTAAACTATGGTGGTAATCCCACTCCGCTGGCCAACACCCCCTACATCGACCCCACCCCCGGTCTGTTTCCAATCTATGCCTTTACTTCTGTTAACTACGTTGGGGTAAACGTATCAGATGATTTCATGGAAAACATGAAAGCTACCGCTGAACTGCTGAACAAGAAGTACCGCGACATGGAAGCCGCAGGATTCACCATTACCGAAGGTGGTGCATATCCGGCCATCGACCGCTGCTTCCTCTTCGACGGACTGACAGAATTTAACGGCTATCAGGCCAATCTTTACGACGGCATAAAGAATCTGAAGATGATTATCCGCAACGGTGTCGACGACAGTGATGTTATACGCCGCGCCATGTCGTCACCCCGTCTGGCCGGATACGCCATCAAGGACGAACCGTTTGCCCACGACATGGATGGTGTAAAAGCAAAATCTGAACGCGTGCTCGGTATCGACGACACCCACCTGCTCTACGGCAACCTCATCAACATCAACTATCCTGCCGCCGACCTCGGCTTTAAGTCATATGACGAGTATATGCGCAAATTCATCGAACATGGCAAAATCGGCTTGCTGTCGTTTGACTACTATCCTGTTCGCAACCACAGCCAGACCGACGAACCAAACGAGGAGAACACCATCCTTATGCCCAACTTCTACCAGAACCTCGAGATAGCATCCAAACTCTCACGCTACTACGACAAACCATGGTGGGGATTCATTCGCTCTATGTCGAGTGGGTGGAAAACCAATCCGCCAAGCGTATACATGGGCAGCTTCCGTTATCCCGAACCTAAAGAAGACCAGATGCGCGTACAAGCATTCTCCAATCTGGCCTACGGCGCACAGGGTATCGAATATTGGCCCTATGCTTGCTGCGACGGCACATTTGACGCGCCATGTACCGACGACGGTTCGCTTAATCCATCGTACTACTACGCTAAAGCCATCAATACCGAAATCCACGCTCTGTCGTGGGTATTCCTCGGCGCAAAGCTCATCCATGCCGCCCACACCAACGAAGTCACTCCGGTTGGTTGTATCCGACTCACCAAGGCTTTAATGCCCGAAGGTGTTTCAAATGTAACGACTTCAGGTAAAGGTATGCCGGTCACTACTCTACAGAATGGCAAAAATCTATTTATGATGGCCGTAAACCCCGATATCTGGCATAATCAGGAGATTACCGTAACTCTCGACAAAGCTGTTAAGCGTGTTCTCCCCGATGGCACCACAGAAAATGTCGCTGCAGGTACATACACCTACGATCTTCCTGTCGGTGGATATCTCATATATCTCGTCAACGAGAATGCTCCCGAATATATCAACTACGCGTCTCCGGCACCGATATACGAGAACTACCGCAGCGACGTGACCAACGTGGCCTTCAATTCTACCGAATCTGCATCAAACGGCTACTATATTTCAGGCATGGGCAACAACTCATGGACTAACTATTCCAAACTGACACCTGAAACAGAAACCCGTGCCATCACCCGCGAACAAGCAATCGCGAACTGGGGCGCATGGTACGCTTACACATTTGATGTGGCAGAAGACATGACCGTTGACATATCGATAGGACATTCCGTGCCCTGGAGCGAATATGGCCGCGTGGCTGCTACCGGCGCCATGCCAGGCGTCTCATACACAATCGAAAACGAACCCGAGCTCAACTGGCCCAAACAGTACGCCGCTT
>CAZOCO010000170.1:0-2510 GCA_964578325.1 uncultured Muribaculum sp. | reverse complement strand
TTACTCCTGCTTCGATAAAGAATTTCATCAACAAAATCGGTTACACTAAATTCGAGGCTCTTAATAGCATATCGTTGCTGGAACATGCTGTGCGTGAAGATCTCAATAAAACAGCTACGCGTGGTATGGCTGTAATGAATCCGGTAAAAGTTGTTATCACGAATTATCCGGAAAGCCAGACCGAAATGGTGGAAATGGAGAATAACCCAGAAGATCCTACCGCCGGTACCCATTCGATGCCGTTCAGCCGTGAACTTTACATCGAGCGTGATGACTTCATGGAGAATCCTCCTAAAAAGTTCTTCCGCCTTGCTCCAGATAATGAAGTCCGGCTTAAGGGTGCCTACATCATTAAGTGCACCGGTGTAACGAAGGATGCAGACGGAAATATTACTGAAATACAGTGTACCTACGATCCCGATAGCCGTTCAGGTATGCCGGGTGCTATGCGAAAAGTTAAGGGAACTCTCCATTGGGTATCTGCTCCACATGCAGTAGATGCGACAGCGCGTCTATACGATAGACTTTTTGCCGTTGAGAATCCTGCGGAAGAAAAAGACCGTGATTTCCGCGAAATGCTTAATCCTGATTCGCTTAAGATTGTTGAAGGGATTAAACTCGAACCATGGCTGGCAGAAAATGCCAAGCTCGGTGAGCGATTCCAGTTCCAGCGTATTGGCTATTTTACTCTTGATCCGGATTCTACGCCTGAACATCTGGTATTCAACCGTACGATCCAGCTTAAAGATACGTGGGAAAAGTTGCAGAATAAATAATTTGCATGGATTCCCATCAGGAAGACTATATCAAGGGACTATATATTCAGTTCCACGACGAATCTAAAAATGGTAACCCCTCGGCAGAATCATATTCTGTCGAGGAGTTGCTTGATATATTTGATTATGCCAGCGATATGGGTGATAATTACACTCAGTTGATGGTGTTGTTGAAGTCACAGGTTGAATATCCAGATAATCCAGAATTGCAAGGCCGTCGAGCAATATTTCTCACATTCAGTACTGGAGGCACTATACTGACACAGGATTTTTCCGATAGAAACGATGATAAATCTGCGTTATGGAGAATAATGCGGATGTATAATGGTCGTCCGGATAGTGATACAGTTCGTAGAGAGCTTGATGAGATTTTGCATAGCCCCGAGCAACTCGACGATGAGACAGTAATTCGTCTTGTAGATTTATTGTTTGATCTTGATATGCTCGATTGGCTGATTGACAATCTGGATGTATTAAAGACAAAGGTACAGTATCTTGAAACGTTGCTTCACGAAGCTGCACAAGAGTGTATATCGCATGAACGGACTGAACATGCTATCGTTTTGTTGTCGGAACTTACAGATATAGAGCCTTTTGACCCGCTGTACTGGCGTATGCTTGCGAGTCAGTATGTTGTAGTGGATAGTTTTAAGGATGCTCTCAAGGCCGTGGATTATGCTTTGGCTATTGATGGAAAAGATATTGCGACACAAATGCTGAAAGCACAGATTGTGTTCGATCTTTATTCTGACCATGGTGACGCGGTAAATATTATGGAACGTCTGTATCGCAAAAATCCACAAGAGTCAGGAGTCGCCTTTTTATTGGCGCAGATGCTTACACTTGTCGGACGTACTGATGAGTCGCGTCAGATAATACTCAAGTTCCTTCAGAATAATCCGGCCGATCAGCAGATGATACAGAGTGCAATGCTGTTGCACGACGATGATCTAACGCACCGGGTCCTCCAAAAATATATCAGTTGCGAAAATAGTCTTGACGACGATGTGATAGAACGTTTTTCCGATCATCTGGTCGATGTACAGTGCAGTCGCGAGTCGGTCTTATTGCAATATCTATGGTATCGTATTCATCCCGACACCAAGCTTTATTCACGAATTGTGACAGGTTTGTATCTTTTAGGCCAATACGAAGACGTGTGCCGTATGATATATTCGACATATGGCGAATTCCCTGTAGTGAAGTTTGGTAAATTGGATTTCACGGAGTGGGTGATGGCGCTTTTGGCTTCGGCACGATGCAATAAAACCAATGCTGTGTTATCATTGTCTGCTTCAATGGTGTCAATGCATTCCGGGCAGTTCCCCCCATCTATGCGCCTGGCGGTTACTACGGCAAAGGCAATAGCTGAAACAATTTCTAACCTTCAGGATAGAAATCCAGAAGGTATCAGGTCGGAAGATATAGATGCTCTCGACCCATTCCGCACCATATGACTTAATAAGAGCGTACAGATTCACGTTCTTTTGAATCCCGATATACATTGTTTACCTTGTCTCTGCCAAGCGACCATGAGACATTGAAACTTACGGAGTGAGAATGTATATTGTTTCTTGACGTCAAAGTATAGTTGTTGTAATATGATTTAGCTTTGGTTATGTTCCAGTTGAACGGATCATTTATAGATAAGGCAAGATTCAACTTATTGTGAAACAACGTATATCGTAAATCACATCCTATGAGCGAGAATGATGAGTATTTTATCATCTTGTC
>CAZOCO010000169.1:0-2599 GCA_964578325.1 uncultured Muribaculum sp. | reverse complement strand
TGGTTCACTGTTATGAGTTTTTATATACTCGACTTGTGCAAAATATAATAACTTATGAAGTTTCATTTCGTCAATAGGAACTCCATATTCGCTTTTGTATCTAGATACTACATACTTTGCAAATGTTATTGCCGATTCCATACATTACCTCTATTTTATTGCAAAAATAGTAATTTGTGTTGAAATATCCAAATCAACATACGTCGGTACATTGATTGGTTGTTTTTAAATAAACAGATCTGCCCTTATATTGGTTTACCATCTGATATCATTAGTCTTAGATTGAGGGTGAATTTTTTTTGTGACAGATTTAATATTAAGTCGTTGAGTATGTTTATACTCTGGATTAATAGAGGGAGAGCTTATCGGCATACCATATATTATCACCATCGTATATTACTACATCGGACATGTCTTTTTGTATCTGATACAGCTTACGGACTCTTTTTTTACCGTTTTTTGTGCACCAAAAATTAATTAATCCAATGGGTTCTTTGGGATAGCTTTTTGTTTTTTTATCGTTTTGGTCTATGATAAATGCTGAAATAATTAGATGCTCAACCAATTCAATGTTGTATCGGCTACGATTATAAGCTTTATTGGAAAATTTCCCCAACCATATATTTTGCTCACGCAAAATTGTCGATATTTTATGGCCTTTATCTTTAAATCTCTTCGTCACGAGTCGTTCAGTAATACCACAGTATTGCCAGGTGGAAGTGCGTTGGCGTTTTTTACAGCCAGATAATAGATAAAACCTAAAATCTTTTAGTTCATTTTTTGAGTATTTTGAATTAAGTTCTTCTTCGGTGAATGGGCCATACCACTCAATGACATAACATCTGCTCATTTTCATAATTATGATAAAAAAATGACAAGGATAAAAAATAACAGAGAGAGGATTACTCCACTCCCTGTTTCTGTACCCGGACCCGGGATCGAACCGGGATGGGTTGCCCCACCGGTGTTTGAGACCGGCGCGTCTACCGATTCCGCCATCCGGGCAATAACTTGGGCAAAGTTAATGTTTTTTTTTGAGTTTCACAAGTCCTTGACGTTCACTGCGGGCAAATTGGAGTAAATTTGGGCGACCGGCGGCCGATAATCGGAAGTTTTTTGTAATTTTGAGTATGAAATTTCATAACAATTCTGGATTATCTTAAAAATATCTGATTATGAAGCGTACGGTAAAGATGAGCACCTATTCGATGGTGATGTCGATAATAGGAATAATGATTATGGCTGGCATGTATTTCTATGTGCTCCGCAACGGTCAGATTTGGCTCGCATATGTCATAGCCGCGATGGTGTTGGTGATCTGCGGCGGTGTGTTGATCTATATGCCGATGTCGATCTCGGTCGACGATAAAGCGTTGCACATCAACCGGTCGCTGATGCAGAAGACTATTCCGTTGGCGGATATAAAATCAATCGAACTCATCCAGCCCACCATGGCCGAGCGTCTGATAATCGGCAGCCGGGGATGGTTTGGCTACTGGGGACGTTTCAGCGAAGCTACGCTCGGACGCTATTTCGCTTACTATGGCAAGGCTTCCGATTGTTTTCTGGTCGTGCTGAAGGACGGTCGCCGCTATATGCTCGGCTGCGATGATCCGGCTTCGGTTGTCGACTACGTCAAAGCCCGGATCGCATGACTCAGTGTCCGGCTTTCTTCAGGCGCGGCTGCCGCATCTGAGGTTGCGGCATAGGTGGATATTGCGCATGTTTCCGATCGATTTCCGACTGGATGATGCCATAGATGATCTGTCCGACAGGCAGTCCGATGCCTACGTTGCCGACCTTGACATAGGGGGTGACGATAGGTTCGGTGCGATAACTGTTTGTGCCTATTCTCCGAACCGACTGTGCGCCGACCTGCACCCCAAATCTATCGTTGATCTCATAGTCGAAATATCCGCCGAATGTCGAGGCTTTGTATACTTCCGCCATCGATGGCGGCAATGGAAGACCGCCATCCATCACCGGCGGCCGACCGAAATAATAGTTGCCGAAGACCGTGAATGACAGCCGCGGGAAAATGAGGTAGGAAAGGCTGCCCGACACGCCATACTGGGTGTGGACACCACGGAAATAGCCATATTTGGTGGCCGAAGCGCCAAGACTGATAGTGAAGCGGCCTGCTTGGCGGGTCGCTACCAATGAGCCGCTGTCGACCTTCATTAGGCCGGGGTAGAGATTAGTGGAGCCTGTGGCTACTAATGTGCAGCCATGCCATGTGAACAGTTGTGCGTGGCCGGGAGTGAAAGCGACGGCGGGTATATCGACGTCGAATGGATTGTCGGCCTGATATCCTGTCAGGCCGAGTGCCGGGCCTCTCGATAGGAGTAAGGCCTGAATGCTGCGGCTGGCAGAGTCGAGCCTGACATCTGAAAGGGTGTCGGACGGCAGCATGTGTCTGCCGGCAATGCTGTCGTCAAGTTCAGTCCGGGCGAAGCAGGCGGTGGAGAGAAGCAGGCTGATGATTATCGTTGAAAGCCGGATGTCCATATCGTCATTGTTTTACGGTGAGCATATATCCGAAGCCTAGAAAATGCTCTTCCACGGCTCCCCTATCCTATCCAGGATGTAGATTTGATTG
>CAZOCO010000168.1:0-2626 GCA_964578325.1 uncultured Muribaculum sp. | reverse complement strand
ACTTTACCTCCGGGCCTTTATCTTCACTCCACCCTTCGGGGTCAGTTGAGGCGAGATTAACAATCGCCGCACGCCTTCCGTTTACGCCGGTTGCCTTTGCCCATATGCCCGGGGTCTCTGGCAACGGACTCCCGTCGACAGTGACGGTATAGGTATAGAATCGGCCTGTGAGGTCGTCGGCCATCGATGCACGCCACTCACCGTTATCACCTTTCACCATAGCAAGCACGCTGTCAGGCGCCTCGGTAATATCGGAAGCATAGATATTGACCGTCACCCCATCGGCTTCGGGCGACCAAAGGGTAAAATGGGTACCGGCCGAATCGACTGCCACTCCGAGATCATCACCGGCATATACCGGATAAGCGGCATAGCGGGAATCGACATCGGCAACTGTCTTTTCTTTAGAGCCGGTGCATGCTCCTAAGGCGGCACAAAGGCCAAGACTGATATACATTACTCTTTTCTTCATTTCGATAGATTCATAAATGGGTTATATGGTTGCAAAGATAGAGTGTTTGCCTGTCACATCCAAACACACCACGTTTTTATTGAAATATTTGATTAAGATGTAATTATAATTGTTAATTTCCTAAAACCTAACACTCAGATGGTTTGCTCTATTGCAAAAAAAATCGTACCTTTGCGACCTAAAATAGAAACTTAACTAATCTTATGGATATAAAACCGGCTCAAGTCGATCTGCTTTTCGAGACAAGCTGGGAGGTATGCAACAAGATTGGCGGAATATATACTGTCCTGTCAACCAAGGCAAAAACCCTTCAGAAGCTCTATAAAGACAAGGTCATTTTTATCGGTCCCGATGTGTGGACCCCCTCCACTCCCTCTCCCTACTTTATCGAATCCAAAACCCTGCTCAAATCCTGGCTTAAAGACACCGGACTGCCGGCAGGTGTGGATGTGCGCGTTGGTCGCTGGGATATACCCGGACGTCCGATTGTCGTTTTGGTGAAATTTGATGCGATGTATGCCGTAAAGGATGCGTTTTATGCTGAAATGTGGAACCGCTACGGTGTAGACTCCCTTCATGCCTATGGCGACTACGACGAAGCCTGCGCATTTTCTCATGCGGCCGGTCTCGTAATAGAAAGCATCTGCCGCCATGAAGGCATCGAGGGCAAAAATGTGATAGCTCATTTCGACGAATGGACAACGGGTATGGGGCTTCTCTACACTAAATGGAAACTTCCCACCGTTGCCACAATATTCACGACTCATGCCACCAGCATTGGCCGAAGTATCTGCGGCAATGGCAAACCGCTCTACGATTATATGCCGGGATATAACGGCGACCACATGGCGGGAGAGCTCAATATGCAGTCAAAACATTCGCTTGAAAAAGCTGCCGCACATCAGGCCGACTGCTTCACAACCGTAAGCGATGTAACTGGCATCGAATGTGCACAACTCCTTGAGCTGAATCCTCACGTTGTGACGCCCAACGGTTTCGAACCAAATTTCGTACCGGCAAAGACGCGGATGAAGGATGCCCGCAAAGCTGCAAGAGAGCGGATGCTCTCCGTGGCGTCACATCTTACGGGCAAGAAATTTTCTGACGACACATTTATTATAACCTCATCCGGAAGATGCGAGTATCGCAACAAGGGTATAGATGTATATCTCGATTCAATTGACCGTCTGCGTGCCTGTGTCACCAAACGCGATGTGCTTGCCTTTGTAATGGTTCCCGCCTGGTGCGGAGGGCCGCGTGAGGATCTGGCCGAGGCTCTTGCTTCTGATCTTACCGCGCGACTGAATGACACGGTAATCACTCACGTAATCAACAATCCCGATTCTGACCCGATTTACAACCGTATCCACGGCCTTGGGTTTGGCAATCCGGCCGGAAATGTCACTGTAATATATGTGCCATGCTACCTGAATGGCAACGACGGCATATTCAATATGCCGTACTACGATCTGCTTCCCGGTATGGATGTCACGGTGTTCCCGTCCTACTATGAGCCGTGGGGATACACACCGCTTGAGAGCGTAGCCTTTGGAGTACCGACTGTCACGACCACGCTCTCCGGCTTCGGTCAATGGGTAAAAAGCGACTGTGGCAACGACATTGAAAAGACCGGAGTGGAAGTGATCACACGCGGCGACAGCAACTACGCACAGGTATGTGACTGCATCGCCGACACACTCGCTCGCATTGCAACAGGCGAGCTCAACCCGGCCGAGCTCTCGAAGGCCGCGTCGGCTACCGCAAAAAAAGCCGACTGGGCTCATTTTATAACCTACTATAACGAAGCGTTCGATGTGGCACTTCGCCGTGAGAAAGAACGCAATTAAGAATATCAAAAATCCACACTAAAAATTATAACAAGCTATGAAATTACAAGTCAGCAGCACAAATGCCCCTACTTGGCGTGATGTGACAGTGAAATCTGAACTTCCTGCCAAACTCAAACCCCTTGAGGAACTTGCCAAGAATCTCTGGTGGGTATGGAACAGCGAGGCAAAATCACTTTTCCGCGATCTTAATCCCGATCTGTGGCGCAGCACCGGCGAAAATCCCGTAATGGTGCTTCAGCAGCTCCACTTCAGCCGCCTCGAGGAAATACTCAACGATGTCAATATGATGGCACGCATCGAGAAG
>CAZOCO010000167.1:0-2630 GCA_964578325.1 uncultured Muribaculum sp. | reverse complement strand
CTCGATGCGTATCTGGCTTAAGCCCGACGTAATGGCCCAGTACCACCTGATGCCGTCGGACGTGACATATGCTCTCGCTGAACAAAATATCGAAGCAGCACCCGGTGCATTCGGTGAACAAGGCGACCAGTCGTTCCAGTATACAATGAAATATAAAGGACGTCTGGTGACTCCGGAAGAGTTTGAAAACATTGTCATCACTGCAAAACCGACCGGCGAAGTGCTACGACTTGGCGATGTAGCAGACATTGAACTGGGTAAAGTCACATACGGATTTACCAGTAAACTCAACGGACATCCGTCGACAATGTGCGTGATATTCCAGACACCGGGATCAAACGCTACCACTATTATCAACGACTGTCTTGATGTCGTTGATAAGATGAAAAAAGATCTCCCCGCCGGATTGTCATTTGCTATTCCAATGAACAACAACGACTTCTTGAATGCATCAATCCATGAGGTAATAAAGACCCTTATCGAAGCATTCATTCTTGTGTTCTTTGTAGTATATGTATTCCTTCAGGACTTCCGCTCGACTATCATTCCGGCAATCGCCATACCTGTAGCCCTCATAGGTACATTCTTCCTGATGAATGTGATTGGATTCTCACTCAATCTTATCACCCTTTCAGCCCTCGTCCTGGCTATTGCCATTGTGGTTGACGACGCGATTGTAGTCGTCGAGGCTGTACACGCCAAACTCGATGTCGGATATAAGAGCGCACGAAAAGCGTCAATTGACGCCATGAACGAAATTGCCGGTGCCCTTATTTCGATTACTCTTGTCATGATGCTTGTGTTTATTCCGGTGTCGTTCATGTCGGGAACTACAGGTATTTTCTACCGTCAGTTCGGTCTTACAATGGCATTCGCCATCGGTCTGTCGGCCCTTAACGCACTTACCCTGTCTCCGGCCCTGTGTGCATTATTCCTAAAACCTCACAACGACAACCGCTCACTTGGCGAACGACTCGACGTAGCCTACAGTGCGACAGGAGAAATTGTAAAGAAACGTGCCAAGAGCATGTGGAAACTCAACCTGCCCCCACTGGTGACCTCATTGTTCCTCGTGGCTACAATTCTGTTCATGATTCTCGGTTGGTATTCGCTCGAATCGCCGATAAAACTTGTCATTGCAGTCGTTTCAGCAATTATTACCATCATGGGTATCTTCTCACCCCGCTTCCACAGCGGTTTTGAGACCGGATTCAGACGCCTCATGAAGATATACAACAAGGTAGCTACATTCTTTGTACATCACAAAATAACATCATTCGGTATCGTTTCAGCCTCAATTGCCCTACTTGTATGGCTCATGTCGATTACCCCCTCGACACTTGTGCCGAACGAAGATACCGGTACACTATTCTGTATGCTCAACATGCCTCCTGGAACTTCGCAGGAACGCACATTCGAGACCTTGGACAAAATGGATGCCATTCTGGCTCAAGTTCCCGAAATCGAATACCGACAAATGATCGGTGGCTACAGCTTCATCGCTGGACAAGGTTCGACATATGGTACGTTCATCATCAAGCTCAAAAATTGGGAAGAACGTCCGGAAGCATCTCAATCATCCGATGCAGTGCTCGCACGACTATATGGCATGATGAGTCAGATCAAAGACGGTACAGTTGTAATATTTGCTCCGCCTATGATCACCGGTTACTCTGCTACCAATGGTTTTGAAATAAAAATGCAGGATCGTACAGGCGGCGATATCAACGACTTCTTCGGTATTGTACAAAACTTCCTGGGACAACTCAACGCACAGCCTGAAGTTCAGGTAGCTTATACCACCTTCAACCCGCGCTTCCCACAGTATATGATTGACATCGATGCTGCGAAAGCCAAACAGGCAGGTATCTCGCCATCAACCATACTGTCGACATTGCAAGGCTACTACGGCGGTATGTATGTATCCAATTTCAACCGTTTCGGTAAAATGTATCGAGTAATGATGCAGGCATCACCCGAAGCCCGTGTATCACCGGAAACTCTGGCATTAATAAAAATACGAAACGGCTCTGAAATGGCATCACTTGCCAACTATGTAACCTTGACAAAAGTCTATGGCCCCGACCTTTTGAACCGTTTCAACATGTTCCAGTCAATTTCGGTTACAGGTCAGCCGGCTCCAGGTTACTCGTCAGGAGACGCACTGGCTGCTATTCAGCGTGTGGCTGCAGAGACACTCCCCTCCGGATACACATATGAATATGCCGGTATGACCCGAGAAGAAGCACAAAGTGGCGGTGGGTCTACTACAGCGATTATCTTCGGACTCTGTCTGCTTTTCGTGTACCTGCTTCTTTCAGCACAATACGAGAGCTACATTCTGCCGTTCTCGGTACTGCTGTCAATTCCATTCGGTCTGATGGGTTCGTTCATTTTTGCCGACATCTTCGATATCGCCAACTCTATCTATCTGCAGATCGCGTTGATCATGCTTATCGGTCTGTTGGCCAAGAACGCTATTCTTATTATTGAATTCGCACTTGAACGCCGTCGTACGGGTATGTCCATTGTTAATGCGGCAATTTCAGGTGCATCTGCCCGTCTGCGACCAATCCTCATGACATCATTGGCCCTTATCATCGGTCTTCTACCTATGATGTTCGCCCATG
>CAZOCO010000166.1:0-2645 GCA_964578325.1 uncultured Muribaculum sp. | reverse complement strand
CAGATGAACAAAAAGCAGCTCACGCCTGACGAACTTCGCAACGAGTCTCATCAGTATTAAAATCACTTCAAATTTTATACATTATGAAAAAAATCAGATTATTTACACTGCTTTTCTGTGCTGCAATGATGATTTCAATCTGCTCATGCAGCAAAAAACAAACACCGGCCGATCAGCTTGTCAATGACTTAAATGCCTTGACCGAAAAACTTGACAAGACCAATAGTATGGAGGAAGCCATGGCTCTGACTCCGGAAATGGATTCCGTCAATCAAATCATTTACAACAATCGTGACTATGTCCTCACCGACAAGGATAAAGAGGCTATTATAGAAGCTATGATCAATTTGACCTTGGCTTCAAGTAAACATTCAAGTTATACTCCATCAGAAGTTGAAATCGGTATACTTAAGACTACCTTGACTGAAATGATCAACAAGGCCAACACTCTTGGCGATCTTATTCCTGCAGGTGCTCCGGCTGCCGCTGAAGAAGGTGTAGAATTTGTCGAAGAAGTAGAACTTGCATCTCCGACTGACTCCATTAACGCAGAAAATTGATACGTTATCCAAGCGCGCACACGTCTCGCAGGACGTGTGCGCACTTCTATTATTCTATCAACAATGTCTGACTGTTTTTCCACAATAAAGGCCGCTTCGGAAGGCATCTACAAGGAGAAGATGAGCAAGTTTCTCGCCTTCGCCCTGCCTGTGACGACAGCTGCCGAAGCCAAAGCCCATATAGCCGACTTCCAGAAACGCTACTACGACGCCCGTCACGTGTGCTGGGCATATATGCTCGGGGCAGACCGCAAGGATTTCCAGTCAAACGACAACGGCGAGCCGTCGGGCACAGCCGGTAAACCCATCTTAGGACAAATCAATTCGTTCGGTCTGACGAATATACTCATCATCGTAGTCCGTTATTTCGGCGGCATAAAGCTCGGAACATCAGGTCTTATCGTAGCCTATCGCGAAGCCGCGAAAGAGGCCATCAACGCCGCCACGATCATCGAGTGCCACGAGACCGACGACATACGTTTCACCTTTCCATATCTCGCCATGAACGACGTGATGCGTCTGTGCAAAAACGGTGAGGCCGAAATCATCAGCCAGATATTTGACAACAGCTGTGAGATGACCCTGCGCATCCGGCGCGACGAATCGCCCACCCTGCGCGCCAAACTCGCCGACATCGACGGCGTCACCCTTGTCGACGCATAGCCTTGAATTCAATATTCCTCAACCGGATTAAACCTTTAGCATTACCTGTTGCCTGAAATGATGGAGATAAGGCCGGGACTGAGTTTTTGCAGCAATTTGTAAATCAAAACGGCCAAAACAATGGTCAGCGACACAACCGAAAGGTAGATGGCACAATAGGCAATATCGGTCTGAGGATGGAGATAGCGAACCAATATCTTTTGAATAGGTGTGAGCAACCATGGATCGTGCATCGCGAATACGAAAAATGATGCAGACGACAAAAATGGCACCGGTTTCAGATTACGCCGCTCAATCAGGACCGCCACCGCAGTGAAACAAAAGACCATGCCCAACAGTATGCCAACCTTATGGATGAAAACATTGTAGTCGTAGCCCTTGGTCAGAAGATCAGCAAGAGCCCAGACGGGATAGACGATAAGGATAGCCTTCAAATCTTTAACCAGATATGAAACATTGACTTCGCGCGTAGCAAACCACGCTCCGGCGCTAAAGAAGAATATGGCCGCCATGCTGAAGCCCTGACGTCCAAAATACGGTATAGACCAATCGCACATCCATAGCATAGCCAGCAAGGCAATGCCCCACCAGCTTGTTTTGCGGACAAAAAAATACAGAATAGGAGAAATGATGACGCAGCAGATCAAATCGCGTATGAACCAGAATTGGTACGCCATAGGATAGAGCACTTCTTCACCGGTATCTTTACCGATCAGAAGGACCTTGAGCGACTCCATATCAAATGAAAATACACAATTGTCGTTGAGGAATTCACGTGTAGCCGGAATGAGCGGGAGAATCATGAATAACGCTGCGGCGATAATGTTCCAGAACAAATATGGGACAAGAAGTGTCCGACATCGACGCTTGAGTTTATATAGATAGGACGCCGAATCGAAGGTATCAACTTTATAAAAGAATAAATATCCTGAAATAAAGAAAAACAACGGTACTGCAACGCGTCCGATCACTTCAGAAAAAAAGTTTCCAAAATAATGATAAATCGGGAAAGTCCACCCATTTGCATCAGGGGTGAGGCTATTTGACACGCCGGCTAATGAATGGATAAAGATCACGCCGACGATCAATGGGAAGCGAAGTATGTCAAAACTCTTTGACATCAGCTCTTCATAGTGCCTGATATGTGAATTGTCTGACATTTGACTAATTGCTATCTGTGCATGGTGCAAAAATAAAATAAGGGACTGCGACTGCAGTCCCTTTTGTGTAGCGAATCCGGGACTCGAACCCGGGTTTCCGCCGTGAGAGGGCGGCGTGCTAGGCCACTACACTAAATCGCCTTTTTGCGCTGCAAAGTTAAGCCTAATTTTTCATACCGCCAAATTTTTTCGCAATAAAAATTTCCTCCTACTCTCAACAAGCAAGTGCAAAATTATGAAATGTGCTTGTAAAACTCTTTAA
>CAZOCO010000165.1:0-2646 GCA_964578325.1 uncultured Muribaculum sp. | reverse complement strand
TTTGTAAAATCCATTGGCGGGAGAGTGATTTATTGTTACCAACCGTCAAATAATGGCCGGGGTGATATCAACCCGGCAATACACAACGCGGCGGCTACCAAAGCCACGCCCGTCAAGGCTGCGACTACGGCAAGCGTCGAGTTCTGAATACCAAAAATTAATGATACCATATCAAGTTTTTAATACTTTTTTCATTGCATATCAATATCTCCGCTGCGTCGGAACCGCTTCAATATTCCGGCCGTAGGGGAGTTTTACTGATTTGTCTGTCAGGCAAATGTCGAAGCCTGGTTGAGGTAGGGGCAAATGTCTGTAAACAATTCTTTGCAAAGATAAGAAAAAGTTTGCAATTGAGCGGGTTTAATTGAGGAATTTTTTCTGTAATCCCCACGACTACTTTTGCAGAAAATAATCTTATGGCATGGTTGTGAATTTGTAATATAAAAAAGGAGACCGAAGTCTCCTTGCAAGTAAGTTTAAAGGTGGTGGCACCTTTGTTGATGCACGCTGATATGCACGGTGGTGTATGCCTGACTATTTTGTGTCTTTAGGTTTGCTTACATAGTACAAATATCCTGCCCATGCTATTGAGATTATGAATATAATCCAAAAACCGAAACCCATCGATGACTCAATTTTAGTGCCGTCGGGTGCAGAAGGGAGTGAAAATGCCAAAGCAATAGCTCCGACGATACTGAAACATTGAGCGATATAAGCATTTGCTTTCTTGAGAAATAGCATTATAAATGTTGCAATGTATGATAATATTATAAGCCATTGGCCTGTATAAAGTCCAAACGTCATTTCTCCTTCATTTGATAATTTTGCAAGCAAGACATTGGTTTTATGACCATATATAGTAAACGACTTCATAGGGAAGCCCATCAGAACTACATAGATAGCGAAAGTGAGTACAATGCCGATGATGGCAAGGGTGATAAATTTTTTAGATGACATAATGGTGTTTGTTGAAGTTAATAATTGTTGTCGCAAAGTTACATACTGTGGGGTAATTATTATTTCGGGGGGGTTAATTAATGTTAATTTGTGGCCTCTTGAGGGTGTTTTGTTGTTTTATTGAAGCGGTTTGTCGGAGCGTAAATAAAAAAAAGTCCGGATAATCCGGACTTTTTCATTTCAGTATAATATAATGTGTATGTGTTTCAGATTTCAGGCTGGTAGCCGTAGTTGTTCTCTCCGGGAGTAGACGGAAGGATAGTAAGAATGAAGAACCAGATCGATCCGATGTAGGGTACGAGGTTGATCAGATACCACCAGCCGGAGCGGTTTGTGTCGTGAAGACGGCGTACGGAAAGGGTAATGGCAGGTACGATGTTTGCCAACCAGAATATACCAATCAATACATATCCAATGACTGTCAGGGCTGAACTGTGTATGCCAATTCCGTATCCGGCGAGAAATGCGAGCGGAATCATCACGATGCACTGATATAGTATAACCCACCAGTAGGCCGAACGGGATGCGCGGCCTTCGGTGTTGGTGTAGTTGTTGTAGAATGATTTTATTGCTTGTGAAAATGTCATGGCGAGTATTTTAAAACAGTGGGAATGTAGATGTTGTTGTCTCGAATTTACGTTCGAAATCGTCGTGGTTCATCACGAGCATCAGAATACCCTGAATGAAAAATATCAATGAGAAAAGTCCGCAGGTAATAGCTGTGAGCAGAATAGCAATGATACCGGCTGTGGTTTTGCCAAGGTAGAAGTATTGTATACCAAGTCCGCCGATGATGATGGCGAGGAGTGCGGCTACGCCCTGTACTTTGCCGTAGCGGTCGGTGTCAAACAGGCCCGGGCCTGCTGGCTGCTGATAGTAGGGTTGATTCTGTTCCATGGATTGTTAGTGTTAAATGGTTGTTTATTTGCGGATTTCGTAGTATGGGATATCTACGAGTTTTATACCGAACTTGAGGTTGGAATAAGGAGGTATTGAACCGGAACCCGATATTCCGTAGGCGGCGTCGAAAGGTATGATGACTTCGCATGAGTCTCCCACATGCATCTGCTGCAGGGCGATGCTCCATCCCTGTATGACGGTGTTGAGCCTTGTGCGGAATATGGAGTCGGCCGGTGATACCGACAGGTAGCTTGAGTCAAACGGAGTGCCGTCGCACAGTTCGCCATAGTATTTCACGTCGACAGTCGAAGTCCAGTATGGAGTGAGGTTGTCGCGTGTGGCTTCGCGGTCGGTGAGCCAGCGCATCAGGATGTATGTGCCGTTGTTGTAGTCAGGAATAACTTTTTCATACAATGGGTCGCCGGCTTCGTCGCGTTTGTATTCGAGAGTCTTGATCCAGTCGGAATTTTCTTTAATCCATTCGCGATATGATTCAAGCGATGCATTATCGTCGTCGCTGCAGCCGGGCAGTAATACCGGCACGGCAATCAGTAATATAAGGAATAGCAGTGGAAATTTTTTCATCGACAGATAGGCTTAAAATTCGACTTTTGGAGCGGATTGAGCTTCGTCGGATGCTGTAAACTGCGGTTTTGGCTCAAAACCGAACCACCCTGCATAGATTAAAGTCGGAAACTTCTTTATGGCTGTGTTGTAGTCGCGTACAGCCTCGGTGTATCGCATGCGTGCGGTGGCTATGCGGTTTTCGGTGCCTTCGAGCTGTGTCTG
>CAZOCO010000164.1:0-2650 GCA_964578325.1 uncultured Muribaculum sp. | reverse complement strand
AAAGCAGGATTATTGAAGCCTAATCTGACTGAAATTTCCTTTATTGATTCATCAGTATGTATAAGCGCAGTTCTAACATCGGTCATAATAGCTTCATTTATCCATTCCATTGTACACCTCCCACTTATCTTTTTCACAACTCTTGCAAGATAGTTCGTGGATACAGACAGTGCATCCGCGTACCATCGCATATCCCTCGCCTTTGGATATGATTCTATAAGAAGTGTGGAAAACCGTTGATAAAGTATATCGGCAGATTGCCTTACCGGCATTTTATCAGATACTGTGCCGGGAAGTGTGAGTGATGAAAGCAAATCTTCCATTAGTGAAATTATTGTGAACCGAACATTTTCTACACCCATAGAATGTTTCAGACCCAATAATTCACTATAAATTCCAAGAAGAGCTACCACACTCTCATTAAGATTAAATACCAAACAGTTTCCCCTTAAAGAGGTAAGTTGAGGAAATCCGACTGAACTCCGGCTTTCAAACGGCACAGTTGCATCAATACCACAGACCATTCCATCACTATCGGGAGAAAACAGCACGTCTGAAATAAAGTCGCCAGCTTTGTAGAAAATTATCTGACCGGCTTCGGCCTTTAGATAAATATCATTTAAAGTAATTGCTATTTTCCCTGTCGCTACATAAATGAAGCCAACAAAATTTACTACAATTTTGTCTGTAAGTTTCTTGAGAGCAGAAAAATCGCGATAGAATATAAAGTCAGAGCCAAACATCATCCCCGTAGCAGCGGAGTTGAGATCTCTGATAGTCCATAATGGAGGAAGGGCATTTTGTGTCATATCTAAATAGTTTATATTAAAACAATTTCCAAGCACTTTTGTTTGTCAAAAACAGGAAATTTAGCACTAAAAACATTCTATTCATTGCATAAAATGCTCTAATATATGCTTTACATATATAATACAGAACTAATTATAGTTTACAATCGTTAGATTAGTAAAAGAGTAACCCAAAACTTCAAAATAAGTTTTTTAAGACTACATAATATGGCCGAACAATTCACATCAAAGCATCTGATAGCCAAAGAATATCAGCTGCCTATAATAGATAAGATATTTGAAGCTTGTCAAAAACCATTTTATAAGAATCCTTATATCGGAATGATCGGAGAAAGTCAGAAATTGCCTGATTCACAAAAAGTTACCATCACGGGCATGGATGGAAATAATATCGATCTTTATATTTGGCGACCGACAGAACTGACCCGTAAAGGTCCTCTCCCGATACTATATTTCATGCACGGAGGCGGCTATCTCATGGGAGATGCCAATACTATGGCCACCAAGCCTGACGAATTGACCAATGGTGTGCAGGCAATTTTAGTCAGCGTAAACTATCGCTTGGCTACCGAGGCTATATTTCCGGCGGATCTGCATGATGCCTATTCCGGCCTCGAATATATTCATGACCATGCAACCGAGTATGGAGCAGACCCAACACGTATTGTTATTTTAGGTGAAAGTGCAGGCGGTGGACTTGCCGCACGACTTGCACTCTACAACCGCGACCACGGGAGAGGTCCCTTGTGCGGTCAGGCATTGACCTATCCTATGCTCGACAGCCGCACCGGCACTGATAATGATCAAATGCCCGACCCTTATGCCGGACAATTAGTCTGGACTCCAGCATACAATCGGCTGGGTTGGGAGACTCTGTTGGGTGGGCAGAAATTGACCGGAAATGAACTTCCTTATTATTCTGCATCACTTGCAACAGACTTGTCAAATCTGCCACCCGCTTTTATCGCAGTAGGCACCATTGATTTATTCTGCATGTCGTGTCTCAATTACACTGCACGTCTATCTTGTGCGGGCGTGAATACTGAACTTCATACTATACCCGGAGTTTTCCATGGATTCGATTTATTGGTTCCGGATTCTCCTCAAACCAAACTTTACAATCAGCTTCGCATAGCACAGATCAAAAGAATGTTTGGCGAATAACTTTCAAAAAAAATGTAATTTATAACCATTATAATTCTAAAAAAATGAGCAACTACAGTAAAACTCACGTAGCTGAAGGCGCACCACGCACAGAGCTACACGACACCCTGGCACTAACAGGTGCAGAAGTATCAGTCAACAATCTTCCGGCAGGAACAGTAATTCCTTTCTACCACAGCCACAAGGAAAACGAAGAAATATATTTCATTGTTACCGGTAAAGGTTTTATGGAAATCGATGGCGAGAATGTGCCTCTCGAGGCAGGCGATTGGCTTCGTGTAGCTCCGGCAGCAAAGCGTAAACTCCACGTTGAGACTGACATGACCGAAGTTTGCATCCAAGTGAAAGAGGGCAGCCTTACTGAATGGACTGCCAACGACGCTATCGTGTCATAAATAAGAAACAAAAACTCATTGTTGCCACTGTCCGGACTGATTTTAGTCCGGACAGTCACTTTTTTGGGGTATGACTAAACTTTGTTCTATTATTTTAACCTAAATACTTTGTTTATAAACACATATTTAAATCATATACATATAGTTTATTATAATTATTATACACGTGCTTTCTTTCCATTGAAAGAATCAATGGTAAAAAATAGTTAGTAAAAAAAGTGGTGTTAATTATTTGCCTGTTTCCAAAGAGAGGGAGGGCAATTATACTTGGCTGTAAACAGT
>CAZOCO010000163.1:0-2658 GCA_964578325.1 uncultured Muribaculum sp. | reverse complement strand
CGGGTGGTCTCGACATAGTCGTTTTTGCCGAATCCCTCATCAGAAGCGATAAGATCTACATTGGTGGGATAACCGTCGATAAGATAATGCACGTAGGTACGGATGCCGAGACGGTCGAGACGGGCACGGAATGCATCGGCACTGGCCTGCCCGTTGTAGTGGGTTACGACCACCGAATTGACCACGAAACCGCGCTGCTGAAATGCCGTGCGCAGACGCAATACATCGACATCGTAGGTGATGCCAAGATCGTTGCGTATCTTGTTTTTCTCAATGTCGACAGCACTGATTACTATGACGATCTCGGCCTGGTCGGCCAGTTGCGAGAGCATACGCAACTTACTGTCGGGCTGGAAGCCGGGCAATACACGCGAGGCGTGGTAGTCGTCGAAGAGTTTTCCACCAAGTTCCAGATATAATTTGTTGCCGAAGTGGGCAATGCGCTCTTTGATGTGCTCAGACTGGATTCTGAGGTAGCGCTCGTTGTCAAATCCGTATTTCATATACGGGTAACAAAGTTACAAATTATCCCGTCTACCGACAAGAAAAAAGTGCCTACCTGGCGATTTTTGTACAGCGTACAATGTCTACAGAGTCCAATGGCAAATGTAATTGTATTTATATAGATGAAAGAACGCGATTACACATATTATCCGGAAGATCCGACTAAAGAATCCGTTGCCGCCGCAGTAGCTCAATATAGGGCAAAGGCTCATGACTATCACACTGTGTTTGTCGGGATTGATTCGGAGGTATCAATCCCGGAAGAAAATTGACGGGCAATATTTTATTTGCAGATCACGTTTTAAGGGTAGCGGGATTTTACCGCTGCCTTTTTTAATTATCATAACCAAAAATGAGAAAACTATTATTTGCTGTAATACTTGCCATTGCCGGCATAGCGACCACAGATGCTCGAAATATAAGCGGTCGATGTGACACACTGAATATCGTCACACGGCATGTGCCGTCGCCTGCACCGGTAACCGTAGTAGTACCGGAGAAATATCTTTCAGCGGGCGACACTTGCCGCTACAATGTGGTATATCTGCTCCACGGATATGGCGACGACTACACCGGGTATGCCAAAGGGATGCCGCTTGACTCTCTGGCCGACCGGCATCAGGTAATATTTGTGTGTCCCGACGGACTGACAAGCTGGTACTGGGACTCTCCTGTCGACACCACAATGCAGATGGAATCATACATTATACATGACCTGATACCCACGATAGACTCGCGGCTGCGAACCGTTGCCGACCGCACCGGACGCTCTATAGCTGGACTCTCGATGGGCGGTCATGGAGCGATGTGGCTTGCCATGCGCCACAAAGACCTGTTTGCAGCGACAGCATCGATGAGCGGCGGTCTCGACATATCGCGACCGGAATTTAAAGAATACTGGGAGATGTGGCGCTGGCTCGGCCCACAGGAAGAAAACCGACAGCTGTGGCGACGCCACACCGCCCTGTCGCTTGTACCGACACTCAATCCGGACGAACTCGATATGATGGTGGTGTGCGGCGACGAGGATTTCTTTTTCAAAGTGAACCAGCGGTTTCATTACGCACTCGAAAACCGCGGCATAGCACATCGCTACGAAATATCGCCCGGTGGACACACATGGGACTACTGGAGCCGAATGCTACCACGCATACTCGACTTTTTCGCAGAGTCGCGACAAAATCGAGGCCGATAGCTTTGAAATATGGATAATTTGACGTAATTTTGCACGTTAAAGGCTCGGAACACCATGTTTTGAGCCTAAACATAAACCGAATATAAACAAAAAGCTAAATAACAATGGCCGAAAAAGACCCCAAAACCGTAAGCGATGCCACCAACGGCACCGTAGAAAGCAAAGAGAATGAAATCATTGAAGCTGCGGCTGCCCGCCAGAAATATGTATTCTGGGGCATGATCGCTATCGCAGCCGTAGCATTCGTAGTAATACTCTATGTATTTGCAATCCGCCAACCCGGCATCAAGGCCGGAAACGAGGCTATCGGACAGCCCGACTACAACATGCTTGTAGGCAACGACTCAATCGCTCTGGCACAGTACACCCAGGTAGCCAACACATACAGCTACGATGCCGGTAACCGCGCTGCCCTCATGGCCGCTATCATGAACTATCAGAAAGGCGACTACCAGCAGGCTCTCGATATGGTAAAAAAATATAAAGCCCAGGATAAGATTGTCGGTGCCGCTGCCGCGTCGCTCGAAGGCGACTGCAATGTCAACCTCAAGCAGTATGATGCCGCTCTGAAATGCTACGACAAAGCTATCAGCATTTCAGACAACAACCCCGAATATACCCCGCTCTTCCTCATGAAGAAAGCTACCGTGCAGCGCGAGATCAAGGATTATGCCGGCGAGGTAAAGACACTTGAGGCTGTAAAGAAATATCCCAAATACTGGTCACAGTATCAGATCGACATTGAAAAATATCTGGCCCGCGCACAGCGCGAAGCCGAACTCGCCAAATAAATACGCGTGGAAGCACCCTGAAAGGAACTTCCGCCACCGATGGCGAGCAATAACAGTATGAAATGAAAAACAGATTTTACTCGATACTATCCGCCGTCATAAAATACGGGCTGCCGCTGATACTCAGCGTCGGCCTGTGTTATTACTTGTACACCAAGATTGACGTAG
>CAZOCO010000162.1:0-2750 GCA_964578325.1 uncultured Muribaculum sp. | reverse complement strand
TATTCTCTATCCGTATTGCTCATTTGACTGAACACCTCAAGTCAAATCACAAAGACTATACTACTGCGCGAGCTCTCAAGGCACTGGTAGGTAAGCGTCGTCGCCTTCTTGACTATCTTATCAAGAAAGACATCACACGTTACCGCGCTATCATCGCACAGAAAGAGCTCGGTATCCGCAAGTAAGTCTGGCGCGCTACCACTCATGATTCTGAAAGAATCATGTTGTGAGCAACCATCTATCTCAAACGATTCACATCAGGGAGTGACCCCATCGGGACTCTCCCTGATGTTTTTTTCATGAAATCCGGTTCAATCAGACTATTGTTTCCTCCTGAAATTTATCCTATATTTGCATCAGCACTTAAATCAGAATTAAAGCAACTACTATGAAAGTATGGTTACTTGGCGCATGCACATTATCATGCGTCATTATTTCAACGGCGACAGCTAAAGCCGACATCAAATCGATAACTGCCGACCCGGGCTGGGACATATACACTGCAGGCAACTACCGTTATGGTCCATCGTTTATAACTTACGATGACGGTTCGGTCGACGCATGGTTCGCGGCTCCAGGGCAGGAATATGAGGACTGCACACTTCACAATGACGTCTCTTCCGTAACGCCAATGACAGTAAAATCATCCGGATACATAGCCCAATACATTAAAATCAACCGGCCATTCGTGGGCTTCTCGCTCTACAGCCCGACATGGGGCAAAAACGGTTCAGAGTCAATGCGACTGTCAATATACAAATGGGACTCATCAATAACTGCCACACGCAACGGCACTCCACTGGCCACCGCGACAACAGAAAAATACAACGACAACGCTCTGCTATCTGTAACTACCGATAACTGTGTCGAACTACCAGCTGGCGAATATGCCCTTATCCTTGATAACGCGTCAAGCTACGCCGGAGCCTATATCTACAGCAACGCAAATACCGATTTCAGCGGCTGCGTATATATAGGTGCGACAAAACGCACCGGAGCAATCCGTGGCCACATACTGTATGATAGCAAAAAACTAATGCAATACTGGGATCAGGCCGCATACCGTTTCAGCGAAGACGGCGGCAAGACATGGTCCGACGATATAATGTCACTGAAGCCAACACGCGGAACCCGCGATGAATTTTCGGTATGCGACCCAGCCGTAGCCTATTGGAACGACTACTATTACTGCGGATACACCTCCACAGAAAATCCATCGGGTATTGAAAACCACCTTTATATTGCCCGCAGCGCGAGCCCCGACGGCCCATGGGAAAAGTGGAACGGCGAAGGATGGGGAGGCGAGTCCGTTGAACCTATCGTTGAGTATTCCCTCAAAGGCGGATGGGGCATCGGCGAACCGTCAATTATCATAAAAGACAACACAGTATATCTCTACTACACCTACGACAGTGGTACACCGTCAACACATGTAGCCACAGCTCCGGCCGACGACGAGAACTGGCCCGCAAGACTTCAACTTCAGGGCAAAGCAATCGGCAAAACATCCGGATCAGACCACTGTGACGTAAAGTATGTTGATGCCGCCGGTAAGTTTTTGGCCGTCAACACCGCCAAGCGTATGACAAAAGATGCCTACATACAGATATGGCAATCGTCCGACGGCATAAAATTCACCCCAGCAGGCGAAGGCCGCATACAGGGCATTATATCTCCTTCAGGATTGCACAACTGCGGCCTCAGTGGCGACGCCATAGGACACATAGATATCAACAAACCGCAGTTCATATCGTTTGCTTATGGACTCAATGCCCAGGGACTGTCGGCATGGGGCGCTTGGAACACTTATCTCCAGCCTATCCGCATACAATACGATGAAAGTTCCGGAATAATATCAGTCACGGTCGATGAAACCACCCCTGTGCAGATGTTTGACATCAACGGACTTCAGGTTGACCCTGATACATCCGACCACGGCCTGTATATACGATGCACTGGAGCCAATACTGAAAAAATCATACGCTGATCCCGACCTCATCGCCACGGCAATCCATTATTTCCGCATTAATAATTTGGAAATTGAACCAATTTTCGCTAATTTTGGATTCAATTAATACGAAGTATAATTTTATCACTCCGCACATAAGACATGGAAATCGAAGGAAAAATCATAGTCGCTCTACCCGAACAGTCAGGAGTATCTGCAAAAGGTAATAGCTGGAAAAAACGCGAATACGTACTTGAAACGCATGAAACATACCCAAAGAAAGTCCACTTTGACCTATTTGGCGACCGCGCCGACCAGTATCCCCTTGCCGTCGGTGACGAAGTGCGTTTAAGTTTCGACATAAACTCACGCGAACACAACGGACGTTGGTTCACATCAATATCCGGATGGAAAGTTGACAAACTGCCCGTTGGCGGCACAGCTCCCGCCGCTGCACCAGCGCCTCCTGCATATGGAGCACCCGCTGCACCAGCGCCTGCACCCGACTTCACAGCGAGCGATCCAAGCGACGACCTTCCCTTCTAAAAGAATCATACCATTTCATATCACATTCTTCAACCTCTGCCCCAACCTCCGGGGTGGAGGTTTTTCATATTGTTGACGCAAACTGTAGCACGACGTTAAAAACAGAAGGAGCTGTATCGTAGTGCTTTACGATACAGCTCCTGAAACTTTATAGCAGACGGTTATTAGCCGTTTACTTTCTTCATGTGGGCGATGAGATCGAGAACTTTGTTAGAGTAACCGATTTCGTTGTCATACCATGAAACAACCTTAACGA
>CAZOCO010000161.1:0-2767 GCA_964578325.1 uncultured Muribaculum sp. | reverse complement strand
GGGTCGTAGGTGTAATTCAATTCTTTATTACGAAAAATTACTGTATGGTTGTCTTTAAACCGATATTGCACACATTGCGTTGTACCGGTAAGATAAGCGCAACCGTAGTACAAAGTTCCGTCAAACCCTATTTGAGCGGGCAGGATAGTATACGTGTAATTCGTGCGCCATGTCGAGCCGACCACCTGAGCTTCGAATTCTTCAGCCGACAAGGGCGTGATGTCATCCACATAAGGCGCACCGTTGCCGTCGAACGACACTTTATTTATGTGGGGCATCGGATCCGGTTCCTCTGTATAATTTCTGATTGACCCATGGAAATTGTAACAGTTATAGCCGGAAAAATTCATATCCTCGTATGGCTCATGATAATAAGCTATAAGCTTAAGAATATCGTCTGATACATCTACAATTCTATACTTAGGTTTGTTACGCACACACACGATACCCGTAGCCGGTTCATAAGTGTAGTCGTATTCGTACCTCTCAGGCCAGGGAATCGGGCTTCCATAATAATACATCTTACCATCCGCTTTAAACTCCATCTTAGCACTGGTGTAACCTATCAACTTTTCCACAAACCCTTGATTGAGAGACCCGTCTATCATAATTGCCATAACATCACCAGCATCCCATGACTCATACCAAACTTTTCCTACTATCTTCTCATTAAATTCCTCCTGCGTGGGGTATTTACTATTCTCCAAAACGGGAAATCCCGAGTCATCTATCACTTCCATGGGCGCAGGCATCGGCTCATCATTACTGCATCCCGATAGAAGCACAACAAACAAAGACAATGCACAAAATTTAAATATTATTTTACTCATAACTAATCGTATTAAAAATATTCGGGTCTTTATTTAATCGGCTTAAAATGGTAGTAAAAAGACATATAGGTATATCTACCAAGGCCTATACCTGAAGACTCAAGTTCTTTATCATCAGGCCATCTCATCTCACATTCTTCTAAATCTAAATACGTGCCATCATCATGAGTCCAATAATAGAAGCCGTTATTGCCATTGTTCCAGCCCCATACACAATGATACAAAGGAGGTTCATCCCGTATAAATTCACGCCTTACAGGATCATCCGGATTGCCATAAACTTTCTCTATCCTGTATTGCATATAGCCATCCATTACCCATGCGTGATCACTTTTTCTATACTCATTATCTTCATTATCCCAAATTTTTCCGGAACTGGACATAATTATCGGGCCTTCACTTAATCCAAGAATAGCATTTTCATCTGTAAAACGCATATAACGCGGGCGTTCATATCCCCACGCCTCAAAGGTTGGAGGAATTCTAGACGGATACGCGCTACTTTCTCTATGTTTATTAATGCCGTAACTCATGTTCAGATATTCAGGATCTCCCAAACGCCTTAAAAACTTACGAAGTGCTTTCTTAGCAGGGTCACGCCAAGTGGGATCAGCTGTTTCCCACTCCTTTTCATTATATCTAAGAATATCTGTCCAGTTGTATGTCACACTATCGTGCTCTTCGGGCCAACAATTATATGCCATTACCATACCTGTAGCTAAAGCTACGCATCCGACAGAAGATTTCTTAGTTCCATCACCATAAGTGGGGCAATATTCATTAAACGGTTCATCCTGTTTCCAAAATAGTAGATTTCTATATCGGCCTCTGAAATATGGATTAACGCGAGTATATAGAGTTCTTACCACTGTTTCTTTCAGAGATACACTATCTCCTATAATCGGAGGCGGAGTAGTAATCACAGCATTCATCCATACTGAAAGTGGCGGATTGTCAATTGTATCCGACATTTCAAGATGCCCTTCGTCTGAAATTGCATATACAGGAGCAAGACGTCTGTCTGCACTCAGCATGGCAAATCCGCCGTTGTCTTCGTAATTTACCAGATAAAAAAGTGTGTCTGATGCCCCTGATCTCGTCTTTGCACAGTTGCTACCTACATAATCGACTGAGGCTACCCGTCTCCCCGCACCTCTTGTCTTAGGATTAATATCATTCAAAACGCCTTCTGCTGTAGACAAGGCTTCTTCCAAAGGAATCCTGTATGGACTGACTGCTGTTTTGGCTATTGGTTCATCATTGTTCTGATAAACCGCCTCATCAGTGCAACTCGATGTAAACGAAAGAGCTCCTACTAAGAAATAAAGTAAGGATTTCTTTTTCATGGCTGTTGATTTTAAGTGGATAAAAAATATTTGTCGCCTTAAAGTAAATTAAAAGATTTGATATTCCCAAATTTAAAGTACATTTTTAACACAAAGAGGCAAAAAAAGGAATCATTATGGCGAGATTTTGATAGAAATTGTTATGAAATGCGCGGCAAAAGGAAGCCGGCCTGCAGGGGATGCGGGTCGGCTTCGATGTTTATAACAAATAAGGTGGGTTAGTCAACTATTGAAGACAAATCAGTCAACTGAAGATAAATCAGTCAACAGGTTAAGGGGAAGTCAGTCGACTGTCCAGGTTTCGTGGGTGCTGAGGATCATGTCGCGGAGCGAGTTGAAACCTTTCTTTGCCTTGACATCTTCTACCTGCGCTGCTACTTCGCTTTCATAGGTGGGGGCTTCTACATCGCGGATGACGCCGATTGCGAGCGGAAGGCTCTTGCCGTCCATCATGGCAAGCTGCTGGTGGAGGAAGTTGGCGGGCGTGTGGGCGTCGTGCACCAGCACGTCGTCGATGGTGTAGCCGTCTTCACCCACGGTGACTGCCTTGAGGCCGAAACCGTCTTGCACAAGTCCTTTTTCGTTGTTCTT
>CAZOCO010000160.1:0-2897 GCA_964578325.1 uncultured Muribaculum sp. | reverse complement strand
TTAGGTGTGATGGTTCAGTCTGCCGGAAATTGAGCAAAGCGTTACGCAGCCCACAGTCAGTGAAATAATATTTATAAGGGCTGTCTATATACCGTTTTCCTTTTACATCATACCGGCATGCCTTTTCCACAAGGAACGAATCACAGATATACTCCAGATACGATGTCAGTGTCATCCGATTGACTTTCGTATGCTTCACACTTTCAAATGTGTTGGTGAGTTTAGTAGGATTAGTCAATGCGCCGATGTCAGAAGCAAGGATGTTAAGCAACTCGTCGAGCATCTCTGTATTCTTGATGCCGTAACGCTCTTTTATATCCTTGATGTAGGTATGGGTAAATAGACCTTTCAGATACTCATTCTTTTCTTCTTCGGAGGATTTCTGAACCACTTGCGGCAACCCTCCGTAAAGCATGTATGTGGTTAATGCGCGGTCTTTCTGCATGTCCATATACGGGAAGAGCTCGCTAAAGCAAAGTGGGTATAGTTTTATTTCGTCACCTCGACCTCTGAATGTGGTAATTACATCCTTGGAAAGAAAACGTGCATTACTGCCGGTTACATAAATGTCTGCATTCGGCATATTTAGATAGCTGTTAAGCACGTCCTCAAACTCATTGACATGCTGTATTTCATCAATCATTATGTAATGCACAGCATTATCGGTAAGTTTTGAGTCTAGGTAATCAAGCAGCGCATCCGGATCGCGTAGTTTTTTGTTTCGCCTGTCTTCGAGGTTAATGGTTATAATGTGGTCATCAGCTACACCTTGTTCAATGAGCCATTGGGCATAAAGGTTTGACAACAGAAACGATTTGCCACAACGTCTTATGCCGGTGACAATCTTTATCATTCCGTTGTGTCTGCGCGAAATGAGTTTTCGCAGGTATAAAGGTCTTTGTATTATCATGTGCTCGTTGTCAAATGTTGTGCCTTGTCACACAAAATGACAATGCAAAGATACTATTTTTTCAACAATTATCCCCCCACTAAATCATCATACTTTATTTGAGGATGCCGGAGGAGGCGCTACCGGAGACTGACGGCTCGTTGTCTGTTTGGATTTTCTTGCCGTAGCTTAATGTATATGTTGCGGCAATCTGTATTAGGGCATGGCTGCTTCCGTTAAATAGCTGCTCTTTAAAACTATAATATGGGCTTTGCATCCGCCTTGAATCGGCGCGCCAGTTCCATCTTGTCATATTAATGATATTTGTCTTAATATTCCAGTTGCCGGTCGCCCATCCGACGGTAAGTTGCCAGTCACTCTTGCTTTTCGTCCAGTAACCATTAACGCAACCATCTGAAATTCCTTTATCAGAAATATAAGTAAGTGAGAAATTCCAGTTTTTGAGATAATATAGTGCTTGCGCATGCCAGTAAATAAAAGAATGGTTTTTATTGAACGGCTCTCCGTCACGGATCTGAACTTGAGCGATCTGGGCCCTCAAGGTAAGATTGTTGTCAAGGTATTTAGCAGTAGCATTGACGCCATAGCGGACATTCCCGTAATTGCCTATAGGCTGCTTGATTGTTCGGATTATACCGTCGGGGGTGGGTTCGTAGTCAAACGCATATCTGTCACCCACAAACCAACCGTATGCAAAGGCAGACATATTGTATTTTTTATTGAAAATCCAGGTGTAATCCATTCCTATATCATAAGACTTGTAGGGTCGTAACTTTGGATTACCGGTATATTTCAAGAAGGGAGAAGAGGCGATGATATTGTCGCTTTTGTAGCTTGGCGACGGTTGCCATGTACTGTAATGGAAAGTTGTCGATAACGAGTGTTTCTTTTTGAGAATGATACGGAGAGACAGATCGGCCCAAGGCGATGCCGTTTTATCTACTATCTCGCCGAATTTTAGATTGTCCCAATCGTATCCGAAACCGGCCAACCCGTAGAAATTACCCTTGCTGATACTATAGTTAACGCCACCTCCAATGCGTGCGGTAGTGGCTTTATTTAATGAGATAACCGAACCGGCATAGGACGTCCGGTTATATTCATAGTTGCCGCGTAAAAATGCAAGTAAATTGCTTGACTCGCCAAAATCGTGCGAAAACCTGAGGTTTGCACTTAATTCATTAGTGTTGTCTACTGCTGAATTGTAGATTTCAGAAAACGGTGGCTCTAAATACGCCGATGCTTGTTCGGTATGCGAAAACACGTAATTAGGGGTGAACGTCAGCGCGTCCTTTTCTGACAGTCCAAAATAGTAGAATCCCGAGTATGATATAAACCGAGACCTTTCATTAAGCGTAGAAGTATAGGTTGATGCCGGAAAAATATTATTGCTGTATGATACAGTACCATTCATGTCGTTATGGGGATTGTTATTGGCACTTCCGTCTATTTCAGTGGAGGCAAGGATTTTATCGGATGCGTAAGTAGCCTTTATTCCGACGAAATATTGCTGGCTTTCTTTTTTAGAATCTGTAGTCAGCGAATGACGATCAAACACTTTCATGCTTCCTTCTTCTTCCGGAAGCCGGAAAGTTTCGTTAATATCGGAGCCATAGTGAGAACTGTTCATGTTCCACCCCGAAGCTATGAAATCATACTTCATTTTTTTATATTGAAAACGGGTGCTTGCCAATAATTGCTCGGAGAAGCTGATTAGATTCAGATGTCCGAAGCCTTTGACGTAGCCGCCGTATTCGTATTGTTGCATGACGAAGTTCACAACATATTCACGTCCTTGAAACCTCGGATCAGCCGGCGCAGTGTAGTATTCTACCTTCTTTACATCCTTGACATTCATAGCCTGCAGATCGCTTTCTGAAGCGGGCAGATAGTCGATGAAAATGGATACGGGTTTGCCGGCTGCGGTTGTGATGTTGTTGCCGGAAATGAGGCCGAGCTGGGGTATTGCCATGTGGCTGAGCAGGTC
>CAZOCO010000159.1:0-2922 GCA_964578325.1 uncultured Muribaculum sp. | reverse complement strand
TGGCCACATACGGCATGATGCCAGAAGAGGCTTACCGCGGTCTTAACTACGGCGAAGAAAAACATGTACACGGCGAGCTTGCCGAAGTACTGAAAGCATATCTCAACGCTGTGTTGCGACTCAAAGACCGCAAACTCTCAACAGCCTGGGAACGCGGCTTTGAAGCTATTCTCGACGCGTATTTAGGCGAAGTTCCAGAGACGTTTGAATATGAGGGCAAGACATATACTCCGCAGAGCTACATGGCTTCGCTCGGCATTGACCCGGATGATTATATAGAACTGACCTCGTTTACCCACCATCCGTTCTATCGTCCGTTTGCGCTCGAAGTGGCCGACAACTGGCTATGGGACAAAATGATGAACATTCCGCTTGACGAGCTTAAGGCAGTAGTGGACAACGCACTCGAAAACGGTTATCCGGTAGCGTGGGGAGCCGATGTGAGCGAAGGCGGTTTCAAATGGCGTAAAGGTTATGCCGTGATTCCGGTGGAAAAAGGCGCGAAAGACCTTACCGGCACCGAACTTGCCCGCTGGACTCAACTTTCCGACAAAGACCGTCGTGACGAACGCTATGACATCAACGGTCCTGTTGAAGAAATCACCGTCACCCAGGAAATGCGTCAGAATATGTTTGACCGCAAGGAGACTACCGACGACCACGGCATGGTTATCGTAGGCAAAGCCGTCGATCAGAACGGCAACCGCTATTACAAAGTTCAGAACTCCTGGGATACCAACCAGCTATATGGTGGCTACATCTACGTCAGCGAACCTTTCTTCCTCGCCAAGACAATGGATATCATGGTACATCGCGACGCGGTGCCAAAAGATATAGCAAAAAAATTTCAGGGTTGCTGTAAAAAATAAAGCGACATCAGAGTCAACTGTTAGCCCCCCATGATACAACTATCAGGCATAGAAAAACGCTATGGCCAGCTGCAGGTACTGCGCGGCGTCAACCTCGACATTCATCGTGGCGAGGTTCTCGCTATCTGCGGCCCGAGCGGAGCCGGCAAGACTACTCTCTTGCAAATCATGGGAACATTAGACCGTCCGGATGCCGGGAAAGTACTCTACAACGGACAGGATGTGATGTCACTTGACGACACCAGGCTTTCAGCTTTCCGCAACAGCAACATCGGCTTTGTATTTCAGTTTCACCAGTTGCTATCGGAGTTTACCGTAATTGAGAACGTGGCATTACCGGCCATGATAGCCGGAGCCTCTTACAAAGATGCGGTAGCCAGAGCAATGCCGCTAATAAGCTATCTGGGATTGGACGGCCGTACCGACCACCGGCCCACAGAGCTGTCGGGTGGCGAGCGCCAGCGCACTGCCGTAGCCCGAGCGCTGATAAACAATCCTGCGGTAGTGCTCGCCGACGAGCCATCGGGCAGCCTCGACTCACACAACAGAGCTGAACTCCACCGGTTGTTCTTCGAACTACGGCGCGACATGCGACAGACATTTGTCATCGTAACCCACGACGAAGACCTCGCCTCACAGTGCGACCGTACGATATTCATGACCGATGGCACAATCACAGAGGTAACAACCAACCCCGACCGACAGAAATGAAGCCCGTAAGACTCATATCAGCTTTATTATGCATGGCCGTACTTGCCGCCACATCCGGATGCGCTACCGACGACGGCCCCGACTCCAGAGATGCCATGCTGTCGGATATCGTAACCCTGGTCAGTTCGTCAACATCCGGCGGTACGATATTCAGTTTCCAGCGCTACGACGATTCAGAAGAGATAATTCTCCAGGATCCCGGATATACCAATACCGACATCGAAGCGGGCAACCGAGTGCTGCTTTACTATTATCCAGAATCAGGACTGCCGTATACATCGGGAACGATAAAAGTTCGTACGCTGCAGATGATCAACAACGGAAGTATCGCAACCGCCGATCTCGACCGATTGAACTGGGACACTACTCCGGTGTGGCTCAACGCAGTGTGGCGTACCGGCACATATCTCAACTTCAGACTACGGTTAAGCTATTCCGACGCTGCGAGGCATTTTTCATTGACAGCCGACAATGCGACCTTGTCAAATCCGATGCCCGACGTATATCTTGTCCACGATCTCGACGGCCAACCGGAGAGCTATCTGCGAGAAGCCATAGCCTCGTTTGACATCAGCGACGTATGGAATCTACCCACATGCACAGGCATTACACTACACATCAACGACTCCAACCTACCACAGACAACATATTCATTCACAAAATAATTCATACCACTCTCCCACACAACAACTATGGAACAAAAACCTAAAAATGAGATAAAAATCGAGCTGACACCCGAGGTCGCACAAGGAATGTATGCCAACATCGCTATGATAGCACACTCCCCCAACGAGTTTATCCTTGATTTCATAGCAATGGTACCACAACCACCCCAGGCCAAAGTACAGGCCCGCATATTCATGACTCCGGAAAACGCCAAAAATCTTTTCTTCGCTCTTCGCGACAATCTCGAACGCTATGAAAACGCTTTCGGTGTAATAGAACAGCGACGTCCGAAAAACGACCCGTCAAACGGCGGAACAACCAATCTCAACAACCCATTTAAGGCTTGACACAATGGAAACTCCCGACCACCAGCTTTACATCTTCAATACACTCACCCGCACCAAACAGCCATTCAAACCTATCCACGAAGGACGCGTCGGCATGTATGTGTGCGGCCCGACAGTCTATGGCGACGGACATCTGGGACATGCCCGTCCGGCCATAACGTTCGATATACTGTATCGCTATCTCACACATCTGGGCTACAAGGTCAGATATGTGCGCAATATAACCGACGTTGGCCATCTGGAACACGATGCCGACTCCGGCGAAGATAAAATAGCAAAGAAAGCACGCCTCGAACAGCTCGAGCCGATGGAAGTGGTGCAATACTATC
>CAZOCO010000158.1:0-3099 GCA_964578325.1 uncultured Muribaculum sp. | reverse complement strand
GTTCCTTGGCCGAGTGGTTAGGCACCGGTCTGCAAAACCGTTTACAGCAGTTCGAATCTGCTAGGAACCTCAAAGAAGTTGTCTGTCAAATACGCCAGGCAACTTCTTTTTTTTACAATCTAATGAAACTCTCCTTAACTGTTTGCCATTGCATATTATCTTAAAAATCCATAACTTTGCACCTCGGAAAATCAAGTATAAGTATATATGAAAACAGCTCTTATTACAGGTATCACGGGACAAGACGGCTCGTTCTTGGCCGAATTCCTCCTTGAAAAAGGATACGATGTTCATGGCACCATTCGCCGTTCGTCGGTAGACTTTCGCGAACGCATAGCCCACCTCGAAGGCCATCCGCATTTCCATCTGCACTACGCCGATCTTGGTGATTCCATGTCAATAATACAGGTACTCAACAAAGTTCGTCCTGACGAAGTATACAACCTCGCTGCACAGAGCCACGTTCAGGTTTCATTCGACTCTCCTGAATTTACAGCCGATGTCGACGCAACCGGTGTACTCCGAATACTCGAAGGCATACGTCAGTGCGGTCTTTCTGAGACATGTCGTTTCTATCAGGCTTCAACATCTGAACTCTACGGAAAAGTAGAAGAAGTACCCCAGAACGAAAATACACCTTTCCACCCATATTCACCCTACGCCGTTGCTAAACTCTACGGTTTCTGGATCGTAAAAGAATATCGTGAAGCTTACAATATGTATGCTTGCTCCGGTATTCTGTTCAATCACGAATCAGAGCGCCGCGGCGAAACTTTTGTCACACGAAAGATCACTCTTGCCGCAGCACGCATCGCACAGGGCAAACAGGAAAAACTTTATCTCGGCAATCTATCCAGTCTACGCGACTGGGGTTACGCCAAAGACTATGTGGAGTGCATGTGGCTCATACTTCAGCAACCACAGCCCGAAGACTTTGTAATCGCGACCGGAGTGCAGCATTCAGTACGTGAGTTCTGCCAGCTTGCATTCCGTCGTGCCGGAATTGAACTTCGTTTTGAAGGCAAGGACGCCGATGAAAAAGGCATTGACGTAAAAACCGGAAAAGTTCTCATTGAAGTATCGCCCGATTTTTACCGTCCGACCGATGTAGTAAACCTATGGGGTGACCCCACAAAAGCAAAGGCCAAACTTGGATGGGATCCCACAGCAAAGACATCTTTTGAGCAGCTCGTCAACCTCATGGTCGATGCAGATATGGCAAAAGTCGCAGTTGAACGCGCAGGCGATACCGTACGCACCAATCTTGCCGAATATCTGGAAAAAGGTATTGTCAAATAAAGACTAACACATTGACGTTCCATTCGTATGAGCAATAAAAAAGTTTTTGTTTCCGGATGCTATGATATGCTTCACAGCGGACATGTCGCTTTTTTCAAAGAAGCATCTAAATATGGAGACCTATATGTCGGGATCGGCTCTGACGCCACCATCATGGAACTGAAGAATCGCAAAACAGTTTGCTCCGAAAAGGAACGTCTTTACATGGTCAAAGCAATCCGTTACGTCACCGACGCATACATCAACCGAGGCTCGGGCATGATGGACTTTGTCGATACCGTAGACCGCGTAAAGCCGGATATATTTATCGTCAATACTGACGGCGGATCCGACATAAAACGAAAATTCTGTGCCGACAGAGGCATAGAATATATCGAACTGCAACGCATACCGGAAGACGGACTTGAAGCACGCTCTACAACGTCGCTCCGCAATAACGTAAAATGCGCTCTTCCTTATCGCATTGATTTGGCCGGCACATGGATTGATCAACCGTATGTATCTCAATATCATCCGGGATGGGCTATCACCATATCGCTCGAACCAACAATGGAATTTATGGAGCGGGCAGGAATGTCGACATCGACACGCAACACCGCACGTAAAATATGGCCGTACCAGTTGCCCAACTACGATGAAGAGATGCTCGCCCGGCTACTATTCTGCTTTGAAAACGATCCGGAAGACACAAAAGGACACGTATCCGGAGCACAGGATGCAATCGGAATATGCATGTCAGGACTCGTAAGACACCACTACGACAACCGCTATTGGCCCGACAAAGTTGAATCAGTACATGACGAAGAAATTATATCATGGCTCGAATCCCACGTCTGCCTATGTCCTATGTTTCCACGTACACCAGGTTATTCCGTGGTCGAGGGTAAAGACATCACTCCCCAAAAAGTCAAAGCACTCGCCGACGCTGCCGATCGATGCTGGAATGCTATTATGAATCGCGACCTCAATGCTTTTGCCAAAGCATATACCGATTCATACGAAGCGCAGATAGCGATGTTCCCGGCGATGGTTGCTCCCGGCGTACCCGAATACATTGACAAAGTGCGGAAGTCTGGAGCTCTGGCATGGAAAATGGCCGGTGCTGGAGGCGGTGGACATCTGGCTGTGGTATATGACCGACAAATACCCGATAATTGTATTCCTATCAAAATCCGTAGAAAAGATTCTTTCTAAAATTTATCACTAAAATGGAATTAAATTCAAAAATATATGTGGCCGGCCACCGAGGCATGGTCGGATCGGCAATTGTACGTGAGCTCAAACGTCAGGGCTATACTAATATCATCACACGCACACATGCCGAACTGGATCTGATAAATCAAGAAGCCGTAAATGAATTTTTCCGACAGGAAAAACCTGAATACGTCTTTTTAGCGGCAGCAAAAGTCGGCGGCATCATTGCGAACTCAACAGCACTGGCCGACTTCATGTACGACAACATGATGCTTGAGATGAACGTCATTCATGCTGCATGGCAGAATGGAGTCAAAAAACTTGAATTTCTCGGATCTTCGTGTATATATCCTCGAATGGCACCACAACCTATGCCAGAATCATGTCTGCTCACATCAGAGCTCGAAAAAACCAACGAGGCTTATGCTCTTGCTAAAATTTCCGGTCTAAAATACTGCGAATACCTGAACCGACAGTACGGAACAGATTATATTTCCGTAATGCCGACCAACCTGTATGGCCCCAACGACAATTATCACCCCGAACACTCTCACGTACTTCCGGCTCTTATCCGCCGCTTCCACGAAGCAAAAACCGGAGGTATTT
>CAZOCO010000157.1:0-3133 GCA_964578325.1 uncultured Muribaculum sp. | reverse complement strand
GCTACGGTGCCGATACCCTGCGTTTGTACGAAATGTTCCTCGGTCCGCTCGAACAGTCTAAACCCTGGGATACAAACGGTATCGACGGAGTAAACCGTTTCATCAAAAAACTGTGGAACCTCTTCTACAAAGGAGACACTTTGCTCGTCAACGACGACGAACCGTCGCGCGAATCGCTGAAGTCGCTACACAAACTCATCAAAAAAGTCACCGCCGATATCGAGAACTTCTCCTACAACACCTCTGTGGCAGCCTTTATGATCTGCGTCAACGAACTCTCGGCCCAGAAATGTCACTCCCGCGCCATACTGTCGCCACTGGTGATTCTCCTCGCACCCTTTGCGCCACACGTAGCCGAAGAGCTGTGGCACACTCTCGGCAATACTACCACTGTGTGCGATGCCGAGTGGCCTGCCTACAACGATGACTATCTTGTCGAAGACTCCGTCACGATGGCAGTTTCTTTCAACGGCAAAGCCAGATTCAACATCACCGTACCGGCCGGACTGCCTAACGACGAGGTGCAACAGTTGGCTCTCGCACATGAGTCGGCAGCAAAATGGCTCGATGGCAAAAACATACGAAAAATTATAGTTGTCCCCGGCAAGATCGTAAATATCGTCGTAGGATAACATTTTATATCCCAAATATCCGATCATGTCAACAACCCTGACCGATCTGGTCTGCCGTCAGGCGGCCAAATATGGCGACCGTGCGGCGTTCAGCTTCAAGAGCGAACCGCTCGGAGAATGGAAAGACACGTCGTGGACAGATTTTCAACTACAGGTCGACTCTGTGGCGGCGGCACTGCAGTGTCTCGGCATTGCACCCGGAGACAAGACTGCCGTATTCTCGGCAAACCGTCCGGAAATTCTTGTCGCTGACTTCGCGGCATTTGCCAACGGAGTAGCGCCGGTATCGATCTATGCTACATCGTCGCTCGAACAGGTAGAATACATCGTCACAGATTCCGACGCGAAGATACTGTATGTAGGCTCTCAGGAGCAATATGAGATAGGACGTCAGGTGGCCGACCGTCACTCCGGCCTGAAACTTGTAACCCTTGATTCCGAAGGTATATCCATACATGCCGACGACCAAGACACACTTACCTTTCACGCTCTTGTCAATATGGGAGCTTCTGCTCCGGAAACCGCCACAACAGAGGTAAAATCGCGTAGCGAGGCCACATCGCCCGACGATCTGGCTACCCTGCTCTACACTTCAGGCACCACTGGAGAGCCTAAAGGCGCTATGTTGCTTCACCGTTGCTTCGACAAGATTATCGAATTTCACATAGTGCGACTCACCAACCTCAACGATTCAGACACTTCGTTGAGCTTTCTCCCGTTAAGCCACATTTTTGAAAAAGCGTGGACCTACTTTTGCCTATATTCAGGCATAAAAGTCTACATCAACCTCGACCCGCGCGACATACAGACATCCATACGCGAGGTACAACCCACACTGATGTGTTCCGTTCCGCGATTCTGGGAGAAAGTCTATGCCGGTGTAAATGCCAAAATCAAGCGCATGAATCCGATACAGAAGCTGCTGGTGAAACGCGCACTCAAGGTCGGTCGTCGCTACAATCTCGACTATCTCCGGCTGGGTCTGACTCCTCCCGACATGCTTCGCCGCGAATACCAATTCTACGACCGTAAGATATTCTCTACGTTACGCCGCGTGATCGGCATCGACAACGGAAAGATGTTTCCTACCGCCGGCGCACCGCTGTCCGACAATATTTGCGAATTTCTTCACTCATGCGGCATAAACATCATCATTGGCTACGGACTTTCGGAAACTACAGCCACAGTCACCTGCTACCCGTTTGAGGGATATAGGATAGGTACCGTAGGCACTCTGCTTGAAGGAGTCGACATGAAAATCGGCGACAACAACGAGATTCTGGTAAAAGGTCCCACCGTAATGGCCGGATACTACAACAAGCCACAGCAAACCGCCGAAGCATTTACTCCCGACGGGTGGTTCAAGACAGGCGATGCCGGACGCATCGATGATTCAGGAGCACTTATCCTCACCGAGCGCATAAAAGACCTATTTAAGACTTCAAACGGCAAATACATTGCGCCGCAGGCGCTTGAAAGCCGACTGGGCGAAGACGAATACATCGAGCAGGTAGCCATCATCGGCGACCAGCGAAAGTATGTCACCGCGCTCATCATTCCTGCGTTTGATGCTCTCAAAGAGTACGCCGCCAAGAAAAAAATACAGTTTGACACAATCGCCGATCTCGTATCCAACTCCGAGATACGCAGAATGATCGAGAGTCGCATCGAACAGCTTCAGCGCGGCTTTGCCAACTACGAAAAAGTAAAAAAATTCACTCTCCTGCCACATGAATTCACTATGGACGGAGGTGAACTCACCAATACACTGAAAATACGCCGCCCCGTCATCGCCGCCAAATACGCTCCGATTATCGAGGCAATGTATGCTCAATAAGATACTATTCAAGACCGATGACCACGTTAGACCAAATTAAGGAAACCGCCGACCGCACCCAGGCACTCAAACGATATCTCGATATCGACAGCAAGCGTATCGAAGTCGAAGAAGAAGAACTGCGCACCCACGTACCCGACTTCTGGGAACATCAGAAAGAAGCGCAGGCGCAGATGAAAAAAGTAAAAGAACTTCATCGCTGGATCGACGATTACGACGATCTGGAAAAAGCTGTGGGCGAACTGCAGCTGGCATTCGATTTCCTGAAAGAAGGGCTGGTAGAAGAGTCTGAACTCGACAGCACATACGCCGACGTAATCACCAAAATCGAAGCACTCGAACTGCGCAACATGCTGCGTCGCGAAGAAGACTCGATGGGTTGCGTACTCAAAATAAATTCCGGTGCCGGCGGCACCGAAAGCCAGGACTGGGCGTCAATGCTGATGCGTATGTATCTGCGCTGGTGCGAGTCAAAAGGCTACAAAGCTGCAATCTCCCACATAATTGAAGGCGACGAAGCCGGCATAAAATCTGTAACTATCGACATCGACGGCCCATTTGCCTACGGATATCTTAAGAGCGAGACCGGAGTACATCGTCTCGTCAGAGTATCGCCATATAATGCCCAGGGTAAGCGAATGACATCGTTTGCTTCGGTATTCGT
>CAZOCO010000156.1:0-3353 GCA_964578325.1 uncultured Muribaculum sp. | reverse complement strand
AAAAATTTCAGTAAAAAATCTCAACTAAAATGTAAACATGTATTGTTCAACGCTTTTCGGCATTGCCTTCGTAGTAGTTGATATACGCCCGATTTACAAGACGAGTACCCCCGGGGGTGGGATAATCGCCAGAGAAATACCAGTCGCCTGGACACCCGGGAACAGCTTCATGAAGACCATCGAGAGTCTGATATATAAGCTGTACATCGGCTTTAATATGAGGCGGAGTGAGCATACGGGCTATCTCTTCAGATATTTCCAGTTCGGTAAACGGCTCATAGATTGCTTTGACACAGTTGCGTGTCTGCGCCGATTCGGGTAATGAATCCTGGGCCTTACACTGCAGATAAACCCGTTCAAGCACATCTTCACGACCACTCTTTTTAAGTAGACTCACAGCTGCACGGAAAGCACAGAACTCGCCCATACGCGACATATCTATACCGTAGTAATCGGGATAACGAACCTGTGGCGATGAGCTGACGATAATAATCTTGCGAGGATGCAGACGGTCGAGCATACCGATAATACTACGGCGCAACGTAGTGCCACGCACAATTGAATCATCAATCACGACAAGGGTATCGACATCATTTTCGACAAGACCATATGTCACATCGTAGACATGGGCAGCAAGATCATCGCGCGAAGCTCCTTCTGCAATAAACGTGCGAAGTTTTATATCTTTAATTGCAACTTTCTCGATCCTGAGTTTCTGCGCCATGATATTTTTTATCATCTCGACATTCAGTGTACCCTGTTGCGAAGCAAGAGCTATACGTTCGGCTTTAGAGTCATCGAGTATCTGTTCGAGCCCTTCTATCATTCCAAGAAAAGCGACCTCGGCGGTATTTGGAATAAACGAAAAGACAGCATGACGGAGGTCACCGCCCAAAGCGGCATTGATCTGTGTCGAAAGATTACGTCCCAGAGCCTTGCGCTCCTGATAAATATCAGCATCCGATCCACGGGAGAAATATATCCGCTCAAACGAACAACGCCGGTTGTCTTCAGGGGGTAATATCTGTTCGACAGTGACAACACCGTTCTTGCTTACCATAATCGCCTCACCGGGCATCAGTTCAGAGACCTTGCGCAAAGGCACATCCATCACCGTCTGCAATACCGGACGCTCGGAAGTGACAACCACAATCTCATCGTCGTAATAATAGAATGCCGGACGTATACCATGTGGATCACGCAAAGCCCACATATCACCTGACCCTACAGCTCCGCATATAACATATCCGCCGTCCCACAGCGGAGCACTTTCCCGCAAAATAGGGCGAAGATCAATATTGTCTTCTATCGCTTTGGCACGGGGAATACCATCGAGTCCTTGTTCTGTAAACCGATGGTACAACCGGTTGTTTTCCTTATCGAGATTGTAGCCCAACTGCTCCAGTATAATTACTGTATCGGAGAATATACGGGGATGCTGACCCTTATCGACAACAGATTTGAAAATCTGCTCAACGTTGGTCATATTGAAATTGCCACATAGCATCAACGACCGCGAACACCAGTTGTTGCGCCGCAGAAACGGGTGCACATAGTTGATACCGCTACGTCCCGTAGTGGAATAGCGTAGATGCCCCATATAGATCTGTCCGATAAATGGAGCGTATGCATCGACCCAGTCGGCATCGCGACCGGCGATGTGCTCATTGTCGATAAGATGGTTTATCGACGAAAATATTTCCTGGATAGCATTGGCACCCAAAGCCCGCTCCCTGAATACGTATTCGTGTCCGGCCGGAGCATGCATTTTTATACATCCGCAGCCTGCAGCTTCCTGACCACGATTGTGTTGCTTCTCCCTGAGCAGATAGAGCTTGTTCAGTCCATAGGCATATGTGCCATATTTCTCTTTATAATATTCGAGCGGTTTGAGCAAACGGATCATTGCGATACCGCACTCATGTTTGAGCTGTTCCATATTTTATGTACAACCGGATGCAAATAAAATAGAAGCCGTCCGGGCCAATAAATCCCGGACGGCTGGGATATGATTGTTGACTATATTATATATATGTGCAGGATACTTATCGTATGAACAACAGTTCACGATACTTGGGCAGCGGCCACATTTCGTCGTCGACCATAAGCTCAAGTTTATCGATATGGTAACGTATAGTATCCATATGGGGTATCACAGTGTCGTGATATGCGATAGCCTTTTCACGCTCCGACTCAATACGGTTGGCTTCCTTACGGGCGTTCACCATAGCTTTCACTTCTTCCATGATGGTAGCCATGTGTGCCGACATACGTTCGATAGTATCGAGGTCGAGCGACGCAAGCTTATCACCCTTCTCGTTGGGGAACAGAGTTTTGAGTTTAAACACATTGTCGGTCAACACAGACTGATAGCGTATGGCAACCGGAATCACATGGTTAACAGCGAGGTCACCGAGCACTCTGGCCTCAATCTGGATTTTTTTGGTATAAACCTCCCACTTAACCTCGTTGCGGGCTCTCAATTCAAGATCGGAGAACACGCCGGTCTGATGGAACATCTCAACCGATTCCGGACGCAGATATGCGTCGAATATTTTCGGCACCGAAGTCTCGCAGTCGAGGCCACGGGAAGCGGCTTCGGCCTTCCATTCGTCAGAATAACCGTTGCCATCAAAATGTATAGGCTTTGAGAATTTAATAAGTTCCTTGATTTCGGCAATTAGAGCATGGTTGAGATTTTCGCCTTTGGCAAGACGTTCGTCAACCTTAACCTTAAATTCCTGAAGTTGCTGGGCAACGGCGGCATTAAGTGCGATCATAGCAGAAGCACAATTGGCCGAAGAACCTACGGCACGGAACTCAAAACGATTTCCGGTGAAAGCGAATGGTGACGTGCGGTTACGGTCGGTATTGTCTACCATAATCTCGGGGATCTGCTCGACATCAAGTTTCAGGCCACGTTTACCCTCAAAATCGACAATCTCGTCGGATGTACTTTTTTCAAGACGATCAAGTACAGAGCTGACATACGATCCCATGAATATAGAGATAATGGCTGGAGGAGCCTCGTTGGCACCCAGACGATGAGCATTTGTAGCTGAAGATATCGAAGCTTTAATCAGTCCGTTGTGACGGTAGACGGCCGCCATTACATTTGTAACAAATGTAATAAACTGCAGATTGTCTTTCGGAGTCTTTCCGGGAGAGAACAGCAGCATACCCTTGTCTGTGCCAAGCGACCAGTTGTTGTGTTTTCCCGAACCGTTGATACCGGAGAATGGTTTTTCGTGGAGAAGGACACGGAAATTATGACGACGGCCTACTTCATTGATCAATGACATCAGCAACAAGTTGTGGTCGTTGGCAAGATTAGTCTCTTCAAAAATCGGAGC
>CAZOCO010000155.1:0-3361 GCA_964578325.1 uncultured Muribaculum sp. | reverse complement strand
TTCATTAATAATGCCATATACGGCATGACAGGCGGCCAGATGGCACCAACCACACTCGAAGGAATGAAGACGGCCACCACACCATATGGCCGTCGCATCGACCTGAACGGATATCCCCTGAAAATCGGCCCGATCTTTGCCGGACTCGAAGGCACATGCTACGTGACCCGTCAGGCCGTACATACTGCCGCCGCCGTGAGAAAGACAAAAGCCGCCATAAAACAGGCATTCCAAAACTCAATGAATGGCCTCGGAACATCGGTAGTGGAAGTCGTATCCACCTGTAACTCCGGATGGAAAATGTCTCCGGCCAAAGCCAACGAATGGATGGTAGAAAACATGTTCCCGGCATACCCGCTGGGCGACCTTAAGAATACTGTAAAGAAATGAAAGAAGAAATCATTATAGCCGGATTCGGCGGACAGGGAGTACTGTCGATGGGCAAAATCCTTGCATACGCCGGACTGATGGACAACCTCGAAGTATCGTGGATGCCCGCCTACGGACCGGAACAGCGTGGCGGCACCGCCAACGTCACCGTAATATTGAGCGACAAGAAAATCAGCTCTCCCGTGCTCGACACATACGACGTCGTAGTAGCTCTAAACCAGCAGAGTCTCGATAAATTCGAGCAGAAAGTAAAGCCGGGCGGAGCATTGATCTACGATGCCTACGGCATACATCGCCCACCCACACGCACCGACATCAACGTACACCGCGTGGCCGCAATGGACAAGGCACTCGAAATCGGCAACACCAAAATCTACAACATGATCATACTCGGATCGTTGCTTGGCGTCAGACCAATGGTACAGCTTGACGCAGTAATCCGCGGCCTTAAAAAGACTCTGCCCGAGCGCCATCACCACCTCATTCCGCTCAACGAAGAGGCCATACGCTCCGGCATGACACTCATCAACCTCTGAACCGAATAATGCCCGCACGCAAGAAACAACCGCGCCGTACAGCTTCAAAGAAGAAAACTGCATCACCGTTCTCACGCGAGTTCAAATCGTTTGTCGGAGGGCTTGTGTGCCTGTTGCTCATTGTCGTAGGGCTGGCCACACAGGGAGGATGCTCATCGACCAACGACGACGCATCACAGCCCGATCAGCCCGACGCACCCACGCGATATGACGGACTACGCAACGTCAAGACCAACCCGAAGCTCGCCGAAGCCCTGCTTGACCACTACAGCGCCATGAAGGTATCGTTTAACGCCGATGCCCGACAACCCAACTGGGTAGCATGGGAGCTTACGGCGGAGCATGTGGGCGGATCGATACCACGTGCCGAAAATTTCCTCAACGATCCGCGAGTTTATGGCTGCCCATACACATCCGACTATACCAGATCAGGCTACGACCGTGGCCACATGTGTCCCGCCGCCGACAACAAGTGGAGCGAACTGGCCATGAAAGAATGCTTCTACATGACCAACATCTGTCCGCAGGTACACGAAATGAATGCCGGTGCATGGGAAAAACTTGAAGACAAATGTCGCACATGGGCCAAAGCCGAAGGTCCAATTTACATCGTAGCCGGACCCGTGCTGACAGACCCCCTCAACGAGACCATCGGACAGTCGGGAGTAAAAGTACCCCAGCGCTTCTTCAAAGTCGTCATAGCCCCCTACTCCAATCCGCCGCGAGGCATAGGTTTTATCATGAACAACGGAGAAGTACCGGGCGGCATGCAGGCATCAGCCCGATCAATCGACGAAGTCGAAGAGATTACCGGTCACGACTTCTTCCATACACTTCCCGACGACATCGAATATCAGATAGAAAGCCAGTGCAACTTCACACAATGGAGCGCAATCAGATAAACGACACCATCTGTGCCATATCCACCCCACCGGGCCTCGGAGGCATAGCCGTAGTGCGCGTATCGGGCCCCGAAGCCATAGCCATAGTAGACACCCTGTGGCACGGCAAAGCACTCACCGACGCTAAATCACATTCTGCCCACCTCGGGTGGCTCACCGACCCCGACAACGGGCCGCTCGACCAGTGCATAGCCACCATCTACCGCTCTCCGGCATCCTTTACTGGCGACGATACCGTGGAACTATCAGTACACGGCTCCACATGGATACAGCAGGAAACACTAAACCTGCTCCTGCGCCATGGTTGCCGGCTCGCACTACCGGGAGAATTCACACGCCGCGCTTTCGCAGCCGGACACCTCGACCTGGCACAGGCTGAAGCCGTAGCCGACCTGATAGCCTCACAGTCGCGTGCCGACCACCGCATAGCCGTCGGGCAGATGCGCGGAGACTTCTCACGACGCCTTACGTCATTGCGCGAATCACTGCTCGAACTCGCCTCGCTGCTCGAACTCGAACTCGACTTCTCCGAAGAAGATGTCACATTCGCCTCCCGACAGCAACTCACCGACCTCGCCACCGAAATACACCGCGAAATAACTCGCCTCACAGCGACATTCTCAACCGGACAAGCCATACGCAACGGCATACCAACAGCCATAATCGGGCAGCCAAACGCCGGAAAATCCACACTCCTCAACCTGCTGCTCGACGACGACCGCGCCATCGTATCCGACATCCCCGGCACTACACGCGACACAGTAGAAGACACTACCGTCATCAACGGCACCCTGTTCCGATTCATCGACACAGCCGGCCTACGCCACACAACCGACACTATCGAAGCCATAGGCATAAAGCGTGCCCTCGACACCATAAAACGAGCCCGCATTATACTCTGGCTAATAGACGCACACAACCCCGGCAATCTGCACCACACTATAACCACCATAACCGAGCAACTACCCCACGACGCACAACTCATACCCGTCATAACCAAGACAGACCTCGCCGACGAAACCACAATCACCACCATCGCCGACACACTACACACCCTACTGCCACACAACGCCACAGAAATACACTACATCGCGTCGCCCACCCGACAGGGCATCGACCATCTCACCGAGACACTATCCAACGCGACAACCAACGGAATAGCCTCTGATGCAGTCATTATCACCAACGCACGCCACTACGAAGCCCTCACCCTTGCCGATGCCGACCTACAGCGCTTCATCCAGGCTCTACACAGCGGCCTTCCAACCGATCTCGTAGCACAAGACCTCCGCCAGGCACTCCACCACCTCGGCACCATCACCGGCACCATCACCACCCCCGACATCCTCTCCACCATCTTCTCCCGCTTCTGCATCGGCAAGTAATCAGTTGATTATCTGTGATTTATATTGACAGCAATTGACTGTTACTGAGCGATAAAACTTAATATATTCAAGAACGCCTAATGCTGATAACTATCAGTGTTAGGCGTTTTTATGCACCATTTTGTACGGATTCTGTACGACAGCGACT
>CAZOCO010000154.1:0-3456 GCA_964578325.1 uncultured Muribaculum sp. | reverse complement strand
TGTTGCCGGCGCAAAAGGCGGACGCAAATCGCGTCGTGGACCTGCGAAGTCCAAGCAAACAGAAGCCGCTCACACTTCCTAAGAAAAGGAGCTTTATGAGAAAGAATGAAGAAATTACAAAGGAAAGCTATGGCCACTATCTAAAGTTACCATACCAAATCTTTAAGCAGGCCTTACATATGGCCGGACATTGGAGCGAGGGTCCTTATGATTACTCGTACTGCGTTTCAGAAGATAAGGATAGTGACGATGCAAGGCTCTCCTATATAAATTACCTCGTGAATGAGAAAGGATTTACCTTATGAGTCGCGATTATACATTTAGGCACGAGTGCGAATCCTGTGGTGCAAGGCCAGTTCTGAAAATTACCGGCATGTGTGGTCCTTGTACCTACGGAGAGGCTGACTCGGCCTGGGATTGGATCAATGAGTACTATGCAGGGAGAGAGCTAAAACTAGCCAAACAATATATCCAGGACTTATACAAGGAGCTCCAAGGATCAGGTTTAAGTCTTGACCCTGAGATTCATAATCGGTTGCAAAGCATTTTGCGTGCGCCAACAGGAGCGGCATAATGACGGAGCTAGATTATATATGGTTTCCATATATCCGACCCGATAATCAAGAGTACGATGGTTTTTGGGGCAAAAATGGTTTCTATAATTTTGAGGTAGGCTATCTAAAAGTTGATGGAGATGGCAAGTTGATTGAGAAAAAGATACTCAGCCATAGCTGTGATTCTATTATGTTTGATCAAAAATGCTTAGTTCCAATGATGGATTGCGTTCAGGGAGACCATATCCGAATTCATGGTGATTATACATATAAATGGAGTGGCGACTTAGTTCTATCTACCGCTATATTGACTACCGGGACTCCCTATAAAGAGGAACAATGAGTAAAGTATTAGCTATTCCTGATATTCATCTCAAACCACGCATCTTTGATAGAGCTGCCGCCATTTTGAAGTCAGGTCAAGCTGATTTTGCCGTCGTGCTAGGTGATTTAGTCGATGACTGGGATCAATATCACAACATTGACCTTTATGAGCGCACTCTTAGTCGAGCTGAAGGCTTTGCGAAAGAGCTCCCTAAGACGATGTGGTGTTATGGAAACCATGATTTGTCATACATTTACCGGATGCCGCAAAGCGGATACTCATATACGGCGCAGTACACTTGTGAAAGCGGTTTGAAACGGCTTTATGCCGCTATTATGCGGTCCTGTGATACTAGCTATACAAATCCAATGGGAATTATACAAAGAATTGACAACGTTTGGTTCTCTCATGCCGGAGTGACCGAAGATTATGCTCTTTGGCTAGTCGGCAAGAATAAACATAAGGATGGGACCTCGTGGGCCAATGACGAAAATTTCATATTTAATTTATGTAATGACTATAATATCCACGACTTATGGAGAGATGATTCCCCGGTTTGGGCTAGGCCGCAAGATAGGTGGGGCAGACAAGTTGAGATGTATAAAGCCGAAAAGATCATGCAAGTTGTTGGACATACCCCAATGAGCGGGATTACATTCGTCGATAATTTACTCTCAACTGACGTATTCTCAACCTACCAGGATGGTACACCTATCGGAGAGCGGAGGTTTGCGATAGTTGATACGAAGGATCAGAGTTGGCATGTAGCAAAGGAGGTTTTATGAGATTTATTATGGAGGTACCTAATGGAGGGCGAATACAGAAAATGTCCTTATTCCGGAAAACAACGTTTCGAAACTTATCGAGAGGCTCAGCGATCGCAACGACTCATCATAAAACGTCATGGGCCACACCTAAACATTTATCGTTGCGGAAAGTGCAAAGGTTACCACTTTACTCATCGCAAGGTTCGACGAAAGGGGTAATATGAAGATTACTGATCTGTATTTTGGTATAATGCAGCTTAATTTTAATACTAAGCAATTAGAACAGGAAAACTTGTTCGCAAGTTATCGCATTCTGCGGTCTGTCGCACTTTATGTTACCAAGAAAGATGAACTATGTTATGCGGACGACGACCCCTTGTTTTGGTGCTTTGGCGACGTCTGCGGACGTTGCGAATACGAGATGCTTGTAGGCGATTTCCCTAATGGTACTAAGTTTGAAAAATACGATATTTACACCTTATACGTTAAACCTAATGCTGATCTCTTAATGGAGATGGTTAATAGTGTAGATAAAAGTTCAGCTGCATTGTGGCTAAGGCAAGATAATAAAAGGAGGCAAAAATGACCGAAGAAGAGCATATAAAAGTAATAAAGGCAGCCTTGCATGTTTTTGAGGTTGTCGAAGGTAAGAGTCCGGAGATGCGCCTCGAATCTTTCGAACGAAATCCAAAAACACTCTGCTGGGAAGTCGGTTTTAGCAGACTTACAGAAAAGGGGTTGTTGCCAAGTTGCGAAAAAAGAGTGAATTATTTAGTAACCATTGATTTTAGTTACTCCGAAGAAAATTACAGAATTACATCCGTAGGAAAGGTTGAACAATGCGAGTAGTTGTTGAGTACGATGATAAGCGCGTCGATATTAAGAAGCCGATTTCTCGGCACGATTCCAAACCCGACACTCCCGCAGAGCTCGTTAAATTGCTCAATGAGGCCATATTTGTCCATGGACTCAAGGAAGTCGTACAGGTAACAAATGATTAGAGAGTCCACTATACAAAATCAAGTTGCTGACTTCTTGCGTTATCAGTACCCTGACGTTTTATTCCATTCTGATTTCGGCAGTAGTGTCAGAATGAGCGCGAGACAAGGCGCGCAAAAGAAACGTCAGAATGGTGGCAGGCGAGGGTGGCCGGATATGTTCATCGCAAAACCCATGTATTACGAGCATACACTTGAAGATATGCTCGAAGAATGTGAGCAATATGGTGTTTATCATGGCTTATTTCTTGAATTGAAAAAGGATGGTACCAAGCTCGAACTCAAAGATGGCAGATGGGCAAACGAGCATATTCAAACTCAAGCCTTTGTTCTTCGAAGGCTGCGCGAGCTCGGTTATCGCGCCGAGTTTGCGGTTGGATTCGACGAAGCTGTCCGCATTATCAAAGAATATCTAGGCGAGCCAAACAAGCAAAAGATTGAATTTTAAGGAGGAATATGGATTTTTCATCATTTTTAATTGGACTATTATCAGGTATCGTTTTAACCGGGTTAGGAATAATTTGCTTAGCTGTTAAATTAAAGGATCGATAAACTATGGATAAGGAGAAAATCGGCAAAAGAGGCATGGAGATCTACCTCAACTCTAAGAGTCATATTTCACTCCATGAGGCCTTCAGGATGGCTGAGGAGGAAGCGGCGCTAGCGCATAAAACGAAGGACATAAGGGATTTATTTGGAGGTATATTATGAACCGCCAACAGATGCTATTCTTCCTGATGGTTGTTTTATGTCTCGCAGGAAGTGTCATTATTCACGTAGTAATGTCTGCGTTACGGCTGCCTTTCTTGGCG
>CAZOCO010000153.1:0-3574 GCA_964578325.1 uncultured Muribaculum sp. | reverse complement strand
CAAGGCAGAAGGCATTACCAACGTTAAGGAAGCTATCGACTATATCGAAAACGCGACAAAGTAATTCTGACTTTTTAGTCGTAATATAGTCACCTTGTTATAAACTTTCTCGAAAACAAATCAAAAAAATAAATGGAATTAAAGAAAGTTGTTGTAACTGGTCTTGGAGCCATTACTCCACTTGGAAATGACGTTGAAACCACATGGAACAACGCTATTAATGGAGTGAGTGGTGCCGGACCCATCACTCATTTTGACGCCTCGAAGTTCAAGACTCGGTTTGCCTGTGAGGTGAAAGGCTTTAATGTAAACGATCATATCGACCGTAAGAAAGCCCGTCAGCTCGACCTCTATGCGCAGTATGCTCTTGTAGCTGCTCGTCAGGCTGTAGCTGATGCTAAACTCGATGGCGAAGATATCAACAAAAACCGTGTCGGTGTAATTATTGCCGCCGGTATCGGTGGTCTTCATACTTTTGAAGAAGAAGCTGGATATTTCGCACTTCACGGAGCAGAACAAGGCCCAAAATACAATCCTTTCTTCATCCCTAAAATGATTGCTGATATTGCATCGGGTCACGTCTCGATGGAATATGGCTTTCATGGTCCGAATTTTGGGGTAGTTTCAGCTTGTGCATCTTCTACTAATGGTCTTATCGATGCATTCAACCTGATCCGTCTTGGTAAGGCTGATGCCATCGTTGCCGGTGGTGCTGAAGCTGCTATTTATCCTGCCGGTGTCGGTGGATTTAACTCCATGCATGCGCTGTCTACACGCAATGACAGCCCTGAAACGGCTTCGCGTCCTTTCTCAAAATCGCGCGATGGTTTCGTAATGGGAGAAGGATCTGTTGTATTGGTGCTGGAAGAATTGGAACATGCAAAAGCTCGTGGTGCCAAGATTTACGCCGAAATAGTCGGTGGCGGCATGTCGGCAGATGCTTACCATCTTACAGCTACCCATCCCGAAGGTCTTGGTGCTACTCTTGTAATGGAGAATGCTCTTGAAGATGCGGGTATGAAACCGGAAGACATTGACTATATCAATGTTCACGGTACATCGACTCCTGTAGGTGATGTCTCTGAAGTAAAGGCAATCAAGAATGTCTTTGGAGATCATGCTTACAAACTGAATATCAGCTCTACAAAATCAATGACCGGTCATCTCCTCGGTGCCACCGGTGCGATGGAAGCTATGTTCTGTGTTAAGAGTGTTCAGGAAGATATTGTTCCGCCCACTATCAATCACGATCCTGAAGATGTGGATGAGAATATCGACTACAATCTTAACTTCACATTTGACAAGGCACAAAAACGCACTGTCAATGCCGCTCTGTCCAATACATTTGGCTTTGGCGGACACAATGCAAGCATTATCGTAAAGAAGTACAAAGAATAATTCTTATTCTATATCCTATTAGTCGGGAGGTCGAATTTAAGGATTCGACCTCCCCTGTTTTTTGAAATTTTGCTTTGTTGTCTTGGTAGATGTAGGTTTTTTTTCTCAACTTTGGGAAATAAAATTTTGTTGTATCTGTACTATCAAAATAAATTATATCTATTATGAATAAATTCTCTACATCATTGATGGTATGTGGCATATTCATTGCCTGTGGTTTATCGCTGTTGGGGCTCAATATCCGTAGTGGTCTCGCCGGTATTTCCGATAATCAGCGCGTAGTTACGGTAAGAGGACTTTCTGAACGTGAAGTCATGGCCAATAAGGTGACGTGGCCTATTGTGAGTAAGGAAGTTGGAAATGATCTTCCGTCGATATATGCTCACATTGAATCTACAAATGCCGCCATTATCAAGTTTTTGAAATCAAACGGTATCGTTGATGGCGAGATCTCGGTCAATGCCCCGCAGGTGGTCGATCTTCAGGCTGATAGATATCGTACCGGAGATATCCCTTATCGCTACAATGTTACCAATGTTATTGTAGTGACATCGTCTCAAGTCGATAAAGTAAGGTCTCTTATAGGACGTCAGACCGAATTGCTAAAACAAGGAATCGCAGTCGTTGCAGGGGACTATCAGTACCAGACTACATATGAGTATACCGATCTTAATTCTGTTAAGCCGGATATGATTGCCGATGCGACACTGAATGCACGTGAAGCTGCCAAGAAATTTGCCGACGATTCGGAAAGCAAGCTTGGTAAAATTAAGACAGCGTCGCAAGGGCAGTTCTCCATAGAAGATAGAGATCAATATACTCCTTATATCAAGCGCATACGAGTAGTCTCAACTATCATTTATTATCTTAACGATTGATTTTGACCGGATATAGTAGAGACGTCCCTGCCAACAATGCGATTGGCAGGGACGTCTTTCTTTAGGTGTATGGAATTTATATCCGATTAAATCCAGCGTGTGAATGCAAAGTCCATGCGGTGGGGTAGCAAGTCGTTTTTGGGATAGAGACGGTATGCATAGCGGAACATGCCCGATTCACGCATTTTGCTGTCGAGTGTGAATGTGACGATGTTGCCTTCGATGCTTTCTACCTGGAACGGATTCACATGTTCAAGGGTTTCGGTACCATTTTCCAGACGGTAAATAACGCATTCTAATCCAAGATCGTTAGCGATGTTGTTTCCGTCGACTTTTACGGTAACCTTCATGTGGTCGCCGGTACGCGATGAATTCTGTATCGATGCTTCGTCGATCGAGATGACCTTGATGTCGTTCCATGCTGCGGCTACTTTTTCTTTCCAAGCTACAATCTGTTTTGCTACTGCATAATTGTCTGCGGTAAGGATTGTGGTCCGCTTGGCTTCTTTGCTGTAGAAACGGTCGATATAGTCATCGATCATTCGTGTCATTGTGAAGTTGGGCGCAATGCATGCGATAGAATTCTTGATGTATTCAATCCATTTTGGTGAATATCCTTTTGAATTCTTCTCGAAGTAGAGCGGAATGATCTCATTTTCGAGCATAGAATAAATGGTTGCTGCATCAAGTTTGTCCTGCTGTGACTGATCGGTAAACGTGCGTTTGTCGGTCAGAGCCCATCCGGCTTTTTCATTGAAACGGTAGCCTTCATACCACCACCCGTCAAGAACCGAGAAGTTGAGTACACCGTTCATTTCGGCTTTTTCGCCTGAAGTGCCGGATGCCTCAAGAGGACGGGTAGGCGTATTCAGCCAGATGTCTACACCGGATACAAGGCGTTTTGCAACAATCATATCGTAGTTCTCAAGGAAGATGATTTTCCCGAGGAACTGTGGCATGCGTGAAATTTCGGTAATACGTTTGATAAGTCCCTGGCCGGCGCCATCGGCGGGGTGGGCTTTTCCGGAGAAGATGAATTGAACCGGGAACTGCGGATTGTTTACGATTGCAGCGAGACGGTCAAGATCGGAAAACAGCAGATGAGCGCGTTTATATGTGGCAAAACGGCGGGCGAAACCGATAATGAGGGCATTCGGATTGATCTTGTCAAGTATTGACATGATGCGCGAAGGATCACCTTGGTTCTTCAGCCATTTCTCGCGGAAATCACGACGAACGAAGTTGATGAACTTGTTTTTCATCTGAATACGCATGTTCCAGATATTTTCATCGGGTAC
>CAZOCO010000152.1:0-3690 GCA_964578325.1 uncultured Muribaculum sp. | reverse complement strand
CCGGAGTTGCTATCGGTGAATACTTCCGCGACACCGGCCGCGACGCGCTCATCGTCTACGATGACCTGTCGAAACAGGCGGTTTCTTACCGTGAGCTGTCACTGATTCTCAAACGCCCTTCCGGACGCGAGGCATACCCCGGCGATATCTTCTATCTCCACTCACGTCTGCTCGAACGTGCAGCCAAAATCATCGACAATCAGCAGGTTGCCGCTTCTATGAACGATCTCCCCGAAGTACTCAAAGACAAAGTAAAAGGTGGCGGATCACTCACTGCACTCCCGATTATCGAGACACAGGCTGGCGACGTTTCGGCATACATCCCGACCAACGTGATTTCAATCACCGACGGACAGATCTATCTGGAAACATCGTTGTTCAACCGCGGTATTCGCCCTGCTATCAACGTAGGTATCTCTGTATCGCGTGTAGGCGGTAACGCCCAGATCAAGCCGATGAAAAAAGTTGCCGGTACACTTAAAATTGACCAGGCACAGTTCCGCGAACTCGAATCATTCACAAAGTTTGGCGGCGATATAGACCCCGTCACAGCCCGCGTCATCGACAAAGGTCGCAAAAACGAACGTCTGCTCATTCAGCCGCAATACTCCCCGCTGAAAGTCGAAGAAGAAGTAGCAGTAATATACTGTGGCACACGCGGACTGCTCGAAAATGTCCCGCTCGACAAAGTGGCAGAATTTGAGAAGCTATATCTGCAACTACTTCACGCCAAATACGAAAACGACGTTCTCGAACCGATACGCCGCGGAGAGTTTAACGATGACATCACCGATAAACTCACCGCCTGTGCCAAAGAAATTTCGAGCCGCTACAAATAACCCTATCACGCTTACCCATCCCGGCTCCGTATTCCGGAGCCGGGAAACAATAACAACCACAGCAACTGAATACCGATGGCAACACTTCGCGAGTTAAAAGGCAGAATCGGATCGGTCCGGTCATCTGAAAAGATTACCGGGGCGATGAAAATGATTTCATCAGCCAAGATGCACAAATACGAGCAGGCGCTCCGGCGGCTACTGCCGTTCCGCGCCCAGCTGCAATCCATCATGGGCAATCTGCTATCGACCGATGCCGAATTTTCGTCGCCTCTTATCGAGACCCGCGAGGTAAAAAGTGTCGGTATCGTTGTATTCGGAAGCGACGACGGTCTATGCGGAGCTTTCAACATCAACATTTTCAAAGGACTGCTGCAACACATTGAGCAAAAACGACAGTCGCTCGGCAACGACACAAAATTTGTCATTTATGCCGTAGGCAATAAAATGTACAAAGCCACCTCGCGCCTCGCCGACAGCAATATCAAAGTAATACGTCCTGACAATATCACTGCAAAAAGTCAGTCAGCGGCAATCAAAGACTTCACAAAAAAACTTCAGACCGAATTTCTTTCCGGAGATCTTGACACTGTAGATATTCTCTACATGAAATTCCACTCCGTATCACGTCAACGTCTTGAAGCCGAACAGCTGCTGCCGGTATCGCAGACTACGCTTACAGCCGAAAATATTGCTGCGTCCAGTCGTCCTTGCATATTTGAACCCGGACCCGATGCAATATTCTCATCCGTATTGCCATTGTTTATCCTTGCCATAATGCAGGAGACATTCACCCAGAATCTGGCTTCTGAACAGGCATCCCGCATCATGGCGATGCAGTCGGCCAACGACAATGCAAAAAAACTCCTCGAGCAACTACAGCTTGAATACAACAAACTCCGACAACAATCCATCACCACCGAGCTTCTCGATATACTCGGCGGTCAGATACGATAATAAATCACAATTAAATAGATTAAATAAACCACACTCTTGCTTATGGGCAGTGTAAAAGACTATTTTAAATCACTCGGCACCGGTGTTGCATCGCTTGTGAAGGGCATGACAGTCACCGGAAAGGAGTTCATCACTCCAAAAGTGACCGAACAATATCCCGACAAGCGCGATACTTTCCAGTATGCCGCGCCAAGGTTCCGTGCCAAACTCCAGTTCATATATCTGGAAGACGGCCGTAACCGCTGTACAGCTTGTGGCACATGTCAACGCAATTGTCCCAACGGAACGATTACCATTACCACTAAAACAGTAGAACTTCCCGACGGAAAGAAGAAACGCAAACTCGACGAATATCTCTACGATCTCGGCAGCTGTACATTCTGCCAGTTGTGCGTCACAACATGCCCGTTCGACGCCATCGAGTTTACCAACGACTTCGAGCAGGCAGTATTTACCCGCGAAAAGCTGGTTGAAAAGCTGAACTATCTACCCGAACAACCGGGCGACCCGGCTCCGAAACCCGCTGCCCCCAAACCAGCGGCCACTACCGCTGCAGGGCCTGACCAAACCGCCAATAACGAAAAAGAACAGTAATACTTATGGAATCATTAGGAAGCCTGATCATTTACGGCGTAATTGTCGCCGCGATTGTAATCTTCTCGATTCTCGCTGTCACCACACGCCGCATTCTTCGCGCAGCAACCTATCTGCTGTTTACTCTGTTTGCTACAGCCGGACTTTACTTCGCTCTCGACTATGAGTTTCTCGGTGCTGTACAAATAGCGGTATACGCCGGTGGCATTGTGGTGCTGGTAGTGTTCGCGATTCTGCTCACGAGCCATCCCGCACAGCGTACCGAGTCTATTAAAACACAAAACCGAATTCGCGGACTGGTTGCCGCCGTTGCCTCGGCGGCTGTCCTCACTGCCGCAGTCATCGCCCGCCCATCGATGTGGAACGTTCTGCTAAAGCCTTTCACCGGCGAGTTCACAATGAATCATTTGGGAGAGGTGCTGCTTGGCACCGGCAAATATCACTATCTCCTTCCGTTTGAAGCTGTCAGCATTCTATTGCTCGCATGTATCATTGGCGGAGTAGTTGTAGCCCGTAAACGTTAATACCAATCTGTTTTGTCATGGAACATCTCCCAATAGCCTGTTATCTAATTCCGGCCATCATCATGTTTGCAGCCGGAGTCTACGGATTTCTTACCCGACGTAACCTGATAGGTATGCTCATCTCTCTGGAGCTGATGCTCAACGCCGTAGATATAAATTTTGTTGTCTTCAACCGATTCCTGTTTCCCGGACACTTTGAGGGCATGATATTCACCCTGTTCGCAATTGCCATTGCCGCAGCCGAAACTGCCCTGGCCATCGCAATCATTGTCAACATTTACCGCGTTGTAGCTAAAGTTGACATCAGCGAACTCGACAAGATGAAAAATTAATATTCGACATGGAAATAATATCAATATTCATTCTTTGCATACCCCTGCTGATGTTTCTTCTGCTTGGTCTGACAGGCATGAAGATGAGTCATAAGGTTGCGGGTATACTGGGGTGTCTCGGCATGGGCACTTGCCTGGTTCTGTCATACTACACCGCATTCAATTATTTCTTTTCAGGCGACTTTGTCAACGAAGCCGGACAAAGACTACAGTATATACTGTGGAACTCGACCTGGATGCAATTCACCGAAAATCTCGTCATTAAAATTGGATTCCTCCTTGACCCGATTTCGGCGATGATGCTCGTTGTAATCACGACCATTTCATTCATGGTGCACCTCTATTCCATGGGCTACATGGAAGGAGAAAAGGGATTTCAGCGCTACTTTGCTTTTCTGTCGCTGTTCAGCTTCTCTATGCTCGGACTCGTAGTCGCCACCAACA
>CAZOCO010000151.1:0-3801 GCA_964578325.1 uncultured Muribaculum sp. | reverse complement strand
TAACCCTCACCAATTATAAGCGAGGGTTATGATCCGTTAAGTTAGTGACATTGGGTTGTACCTGGTCGTGTGGGATAAATGCGACCGCGGAGCTCCCAGCCTGAAGTAAGATTGTCGGTTTCGCACCAATTCTCCATAACGGTAGCATAGGGGCTGTTCCATGTCAGGCCGTCACGCTTCATAAAGAGAATCTTACCACGCATCTCGCCTACGGTCAGATCGGGTTTGAACTGAATGAGATGCGGAGCGACTGCGGCATCATTGATCAGCGTACTCATCAGATTCTGATTATCAAGATTACTGTTGCTGTCGGATGCCTTATAAAGGTGTATCACAAAAAACTCCGTAGGATGGTTGTTGAGCCAAGCACATAGCTCCTTGATGGCGGTGCTGAAGTCCTTGTTCAGTTCTACCGCACCATGGTAACACTGCAGATTGTATTTCTTGGTGAATAACCCTGTAGATTTCACTCCGGGACGGAAGTCGAGTACACGTATACCGGCATCGTACAGTTCGGTAAGTTTTTTGGTCTGTGTCTGCGCGGTAGAAAATAATGAACTTGACGAACCCTCGCCGGTAGCGGCATCGTGAGCACCCGGCAACGACAATGTTGAAACGTAGGCCGCGTCGGGCAACTGCGACTGCCAGTCGGTCAGCTCATAGCCGTAAGCACTGAATACAGCGGCAATTGACACGACACAACCGGCACTAAATTTAAGAATAGAGATGTTGGACATTTGAAATGTAAATGATAAGATTAATATATAAAGACTCGTTGCAAAGTTAGCACCATACAACAGCGAAAACCGCTACATTTTTGTCAAAAACAACAATATACACGTCATTGCACATTGCTTTATGTCATATTTTAATCTTCAGGCAATAAAGACCGACACCCCCACGTTAGTTTTAATGATGAAAACTGCAGTCTCACCCAACAATTGCCTACGATGGCTATACAGCATCACAGTGCTTGTCGCAGTGATGTGCAGTTCCTTTACAGCGACGGCACAACAGCGCAACGACAAGGTATTAAACCGTCCGTATGCCGACCTGCGTCGATGGCATCTTGGCTTTTCTGTAGGGGTAAACTCCATGGACTTAAGATTTTCACACACAGATTTCGTGTCGGAAGGCAACGAGACATGGTTTGTGTCACAACCATCGGCCTCGCCCGGTTTCTGCGTCAACGGACTGTTTGACCTGCGGTTGAACGACTATTTCAGTGTGCGAACATCGCCCGGACTATGGTTTGGCAACAACAATCTTACTTTTTACGACACCACCAACGGCACTACTGAACGCCAGGACATAAAGCGCACGCTGTTGCTTTTGCCTATCGACGTTAAATTTGCATCACAGCGCTACCACAATGTGCGCCCCTATCTGACGGCCGGTGCAATGGCCACATTAGATCTAGCCAAACGCAAATCACGCGATCCGATTCACCTCAAGCCCGGAGGATTCATGCTTACCGCCGGTTTCGGCATCGACATATATCTACCATACTTCAAATTCTGCCCGGAACTGAAGTTCTGTTTCGGATTATCGGATATGATGCGTCACGACCGACCCGACCTCGAAGAAGATCCCGACCGGATGAAATTTACTCAATCAATAAAAAAAGCAACCCAACAGATGGTGGTACTCACCTTCTACTTTGAATGATGAAACTGCTTACTCGACATATATATATAACAATACTGTCGGTCATAGCGATAGTTGCATGCTCCCTTACAGCGGGCGCGCAGGTCGATGCAGGATTCAGCCAATACTACGAAGTCCCGGCATATTACAATGCCGGTGCGCTGGGCAATATCGACTATATCCGCATACGCGGAGGCTCACGCCTGCAGTGGGTAGGTATCACCCATGCGCCGAAAACCTTTGTTGCCGCTGCCGACATGCCCATCAAGATAGGCAAACGACGCATCGGTACCGGTCTGGTCATGAGCCAGGAGAGCATGGGTCTATACAGTAGCCTTAACATGAAAGCCCAAGGAGCCTATAAACTGCGGCTATTCGGCGGTACACTGTCACTTGGCATCGAACTTGGATTTATCGACGAGAGTTTCAAAGGGTCGAAAGTAGTTATACCTGACGACGATGACTATCACCAGTCGACCGACGAAGGCATACCTACACAAGACATCCACGGCACATCGTTTGACCTCGGAGCAGGAGCCTGGTATGAACACAAATATTTCTGGGCCGGACTATCGGCCACCCACCTCAACTCACCCACGGTAAAAATGTCGGCCGACGGCACCGAGGCGCAGGAATATGAATTTAAAGCCGGACGCGCGCTATATTTCATGGCCGGAAGCAATATTCCGATCAAAAACACGTTATTTGAAATACAGCCCTCCATGTTTCTAAAGACAGATTTAAAATTTACGACATGGGAGGCGACAGCCCGCATGCGATATAACAAGTTTCTCACTGCGGGTATTGGCTATCGCTACGGCGACGCTATCATCGCCATTCTCGGCGCTGAATATCGAAACTTCTATCTTGGCTACAGCTACGACTATTCGATATCGGATATCGCCCAGGCTGCCAACGGCAGCCACGAATTCTGGATCGGCTACCGAGTGAAGCTAAATATGGGAGAGAAAAACCGTAACCGCCACAAGAGTATACGTATAATGTAGAACCAACAACAGCACATAAGCATAAATGAAACATCTTGCAAGACTTCTTTTACTCGCTATAGTAGCCGTAACAGCCCTCGCCGGTGCACAGTCGTGTGCCGTAAGCTCGCGCAACAATACCGGCGGCGAAGTCACCGGTGTATCGGGCACCTCATGGGCCGAACCAACTCCCTACGGCATGGTACTCGTCGACCGCGGCTCGATGAAAGTCGGTCCGGCCAAAGACGACTCTCTATGGAACCTCAAAGCCGATGCACGAGGCATTTCGGTCGACGGATTCTGGATGGACGAAACCGAGGTGACAAACGGAAAATACAAACAGTTTGTCTACTGGGTGCGCGACTCCATTATCCGCGAACGCCTGGCCGACCCCGCCTATGGCGGCAACGAGGAGTTCAAGATCGAAGAAGACCGTGAGGGCAATCCCATCACACCATATCTCAACTGGCGCAAACCCATTCCCTGGCGCAATCCCAATGAAGACGAAGCCCGTGCAATCGAGAGTGTATACCGCGTGAATCCGCTGACAGGCGTCAAAGAGCTCGATCCCGAACAGCTTGTCTATCGCTATGAGGTCTACAACCATACAGAAGCCGCCAAGCGTAAAAACCGTATGAATCCGAAACGTCGCGAATACAACACTGATCTGCCCACTCCGGTGCAGAATCCGATCATATCTAAAGACACCGCGTATATCGACGACAACGGAGAAATCGTGCGTCAGACCATATCGCGTGCGTTGACAGGCGATTACGACTTCCTTAACACTTATATAGTGCATGTATACCCCGATACCACAGCGTGGGTCAACGACTTCGAGAACGCCTACAATGAACCTTATGTACGCCTGTACTTCAGCCACGGCGGCTACAACGACTATCCGGTAGTAGGCGTAAGCTGGGATCAGGCCAATGCATTCAGCCACTGGCGCACAGAATATCTTCGCCGTTCGCTCGGCAAAGAGGGAGTATATATCGAACCCTACCGTCTGCCCACCGAGGCAGAATGGGAATATGCCGCCCGCGCCGGCAATAACGACAACATGTATCCATGGGATGGCGAACTGCCACTCACCGAGGATAAAGGTTGCTTCTATGCCAACTTCAAGCCCGACGAAGGCAACTACGTGCGCGACGGTCACATCATA
>CAZOCO010000150.1:0-3857 GCA_964578325.1 uncultured Muribaculum sp. | reverse complement strand
CACTGATGCCGTCGATAGTCAACGGTGCCCCCGGCTTTACGTTCTCATGCACGTTCTGAGATAAATAGCAAATAGGATATAAAACGAAGGGTGCGACGGATAAAATATTCCGTCACACCCTTCTATCTGGACTTTGTCATGTCTGCTATTTTACCAGATGATTTTTGTTGCCGAGGTCCCGGTAAATTTGATATAAAGCTGACCTTTAATCGGTTCGGCTACTTCCAAACCGTCGATAGTGTAAAATTTTGCCTCCGCATCATCGCTATCGGATGAAATATTTTCGATACCTGATGTTGAGTCTACGGTCATTGTGAATGCGTTCATACTCATTGCGTGGTTCGTTACAGACACTGTTTCAGATGAGTTTTCTGTAACTGGTTCAAAGGCAGAATAGATTTCGAGACTACCTTTCTGGAGTTGGCCTTTGGCGAGGTTTTCAACGTCCTCGGCTGATAGAGCAGAACGGTAGATCATTGCTTCGCTGAGCGTTAATTCTGATTCGGGAATAGTAAATTCTACCGGTTCGATCTTGACATCTGTCATTTTTGCAGCACCGACAAGCGACTCACCTTCGTAAACCGTCAGATCGAGAATTCCTGAGGCATAGGTGTAATTGAGGGCTACAAGTGTTTTCTCGGCTATTGATGCAGCAACGTCAATCGTTTGACCGTTGACAGCCACGGTAAATTTACCTGCGGCATAGTCCAGTGTAAGAATGTTACCGTCTGCCAGTTTTATGTTAGCGAATGTCGCTGCGTCTGCGTTGCCGCTGACTGTTTCGACCAGCGAGAATGAGTGCATCTTACCTTCGGGAACTGCATTTAGTTCGATGTCATTCATCGGAAGACCCTTTGTCTGAAGACGGTTCATAGTAAGAGTTTTTCCTGCACGCAGAGCGTCGAAAAGACTGGGCACCACTGCGTAAGCAAATTCCTGATGACCCGCTTGATTGGGGTGATAAATATCATCACCGTTCTGATATCCCTGGGCCCACATGCCAGTCTTCGAATCAATGGCTCCGAGAAGATTGATCGACGGAACATCCCATAGGCCTATTTCTCGGTCCATGTCAAGTATGTAGCGGTAATCGTCTTTTGTGAAGTCACCGCGGGTATAGTTGTTGCAAACGACGGGAATTTTACCGTCAGCCCTAACCATTTCTATAAGTTTCAGCATATTTGTCTTAAATCGGTCATAGACGGCCTGTTGATTGGCGGCTCCATGGATACCCTCGTTTCCGAGCGACACACCGAAGATCACATAACGTCCGAATTCGCGGCGCATATCATCGTAGCGATCAAGAAGATTGACAGTAGAGTTGCCGCCGATTGAAATATTCGAAATATAGAAGGGATTTTCGCTGAGACCGTCTTCGTGACGCTTTGCAAGCTCTTCGCCGTAAAGATAAATGTAGCCGTGGTTGATGTTCTGGATCTGATCAGCACCTTGGCCGTTGGCCACAGATGAACCAAATACGGTTATACGGTTGTCATCGAGGTCATCAAGACCGTTGTCTACTTTCAGTATGCCTGAAGCGAGATCGAAATGAATATCATAGACTCCGGGATTCAAAGGTATGTCATCGCCGTTGCCGATAGCGAGTATTGCATTATAGTTTTCGTCCACACCGATACGTTTGTATGCGGTCCAGCCACCGTTGATATAAAGAGCCAGACGACCACTGTCGGTTGATGTGTCGTGGCCGGTAAGTTCTCCTGACCAACTGTATACGAGGTCGCCGTCATAGTTCATTTCCTTATAGTCGCTGAGACTCCATGATCCGACAGCGCTGCCGATCAGACGGATATTAGTCAATACGGTTATTTCATAGCTCATTGCGTCAAGATCGAAATTTATCTCTGCGGGATATGCTTCGGCCGTAAATGCTTGACCGTCGACAGCAAGACGGCCGTTGTTCTCACCGATACCGAGACTGTGTTCTTTGCCGTTTTCGTCGATTGCTGTCAGATAATATTCGCCTGCGACAAAGTCAGCCACACCTTTGAATACATTTGTTTTTACACCATCAATTTCCTGACGCTCGAGTTTCACCTTACGACCTTCGATAGCCGGACCGTTCAGAGCAAGTGAGGTAAATGATGTGACAACAGGCTTTTCAACACCGCTGAATTCCTCAATTTTAAGACAGTTGAGAGGAATGTATGTTCCGCTACCGCGGGAGACGGTCAGTTTTATGTTACCCTGGGCGTCGGCAAATACATAATCAGTTACGAGGACGTTCGCAACATTTTGGTTTACACCAGATCCTCCTAAGTTTGAGCCTGCAGCTTGAAGTGATCCACTCCAGATATTGTCACCTGTAAAGCGATATATGCCTGTACGGTTGTCAGTTGCCGAGCGTGATGCAAATATATGGAACTTATACGCTTTCTCGGGATCAAGACCTCCGAAAGTCATCGAGCAGTCAGTCTGATCGGCTTCATAGAAGAAATAGTCTGATGTAGCTGTGGATATTGCCAGATCACCGAGCAGCGACGGATCGGGCGTCAGCAGACCACCGCCACCGCTCATACCGTTGGTCGAAAATCTGTCGTTAAGGGTAATAGTCATCGCGTCGGGAAGGCCGCTTGCATCGGTCAAATTGTCATAAACCGTTCCGTTATCGGCATATTTGCTGCCGTCTGCAGTGTTGGTGATATTGTTCCAGTAATTGCCGTTTGAGTCAGGCGAGGGAGTGATCACACATTTATTAGCCCCGTTAGGTGTAGCGCCGAAGTCAAAATAAAAACGACGTCCGGCAACATCGACTGTCGGACGCTCTGCATCCTCAAGTTCGACCATCTTCATGCAGTTGAGCGGAATGTACTGTCCTACGACACGCGATACGATTATCTTTATCGAGCCGTCGACAGTCGGGAAAACCGGTTCTGTAACAAGGATGGTCGAAGTATTCTGATTTTCTCCGGACGCACCGATCTTTGAGCCTGCAGCCTGATTTTCACCTACAAAAGTGTTATAACCTTCAAATGTAAAGCGGCCTGTGCGGGTGTCGGCGGCCGAACGCGAGGTGAAAATATAGAATCGGTAGCCATGGTCGGGATTAAGACCGCTTATAGTAAAGGGACGATTATCGACATTGTTTCCGTCAAGAAACATATAATCGCCTGTGGCTGTTGCTACGGCGAGATCACCAAGTAGGTCGGCAGACGGAGTCTGTAATCCACCGCCCCCGCTAAGACCGTTTGTCGTAAATTGTCCGTTAACGGTAACATTCACTCCGTCTGCAATCTGCCCGTTACTATTCTGGATATTTCCGAACTCAGACCCGGCTGTAATGAAATTACCTGATGTTGAATGAACATTGTTCCAATAGTGGCCCATCTCGTCTGCTGCATCTGTAGGTGTCGTTTCTCCGCGGTTAGCAACATTATTTGGACCAAAGTCAAAATAGAATGATTGTACAGTCGACTCGGCTCTGGTTAATCCGAACGAACCGAGAAGAGTGATAATGATAGATAGAATAGATTTTCGCATACTGAGGTTTTGTTAGAATTTCACGATGCAAAATTAATCTATAACAAAAGCTGTTACAAGAGAAGTAAAATATAAAAGTAAGAATGATTATAATTGTAATAGATTGATAAAGTGTAGTTTGTCTGTCTTTGGTTATGGGCATTAAGTAAACTTCATAATCTCTTATGTTAATCTCATTTTCAATCCTACTGTAACGTCAAGTCAAAAATAATCCGTATTTCCAGTGAGGTTCTATCAGTGAGTTGGTGTCAACACTCCGGCTGCACGTTCTGATATAAACTTGCTCGTAAAAGAATGTTACAAGGGGAGCAGATGCTCGTTCTTTACTTCGCCGAGTACAAACGAGCTGTTGAGCGACC
>CAZOCO010000149.1:0-3916 GCA_964578325.1 uncultured Muribaculum sp. | reverse complement strand
GTGTTGGAGTTCCTCAAGGAAGCGGTGGAAGGAGTGGGTGCGGTTGAGGCGTGCGTGACGGCGGGGCGGCGGTACGGGGGAGCCGTGGATGATGAGGTAGCATAGCGGCGAGAAGTCCATCCACGGGAGGATGAGGCGGAGCTCCTGATGGAAGATGTCGTCGGCGAGTCCGGCATGGAGGCGCATGACGGAGCGGTGGGCGTCGAGGATGAGGGCGGTGTCGCATGTCATGCCCAGCAGACACATTGGATTGTGGTGTGAGCGGACGTGGACGCGCCGAAGATCCATGCCGATGGAGCGACAGAAGGCTTTGGTGTCGCGTGGGTTGGAGCAGAGTATGGCGATGTCACCATACTGCGGGAGTATCTTGGAGTTGAGGAAGTGGAGATAAAGGATGGCGAGGTGACGGGAGGTATCGTCGGGTATAGCGTCGGAGGAGGTGTGGATGGCGCGGTTGATCTGACGGCGGTCGCACCGGCGTTGCTCCCACGCGGAGATGAGACGCAGATCGGCAGGGGTGAGCGCGGGGAGCCACCACTGACGGTGATGGCGGTCGTACCACAGACGGAATGCGCGGGCGTAGTCGGGACGGACGTAACGGCGCTCGCGCAGATGGAATCGGGGGATGTGGTACAATCGTGCTTTCATGATGGCGCAAAGGTAGCGCCACATGAGCGAATATGAATCGCGGTTTTATCGCGAAGGGTATTTTTTATGAGCCGTCCGACGAAATAATCTGCTTATTTTGTATTGGCTCTATTTGGTGGGAATTTTCATATCGAACTCTCGTTAAATTTTATCAAATAACTAGGATATCAGAATTCTTAAAGACGATCGGGTTTAAACGTAAAATTATTTTGAAACGGCACCTTAATAAAAATGTAGAGGAGCAACGCTGTTTGATCGTTCAACAAAGACGAAAAATCAGAGTGGTTTGCTAAAAACTTTTTAACGCCCTACATATTGTATACATTGTATATATTATATATCTTTGCAGTAAAGATATACATAGTATGGCAACAGCATTAAATATTAAACGCAAAAATATCGATCTACCTGTAGATACTTTGCAGAAGCTATCAATAATGGCAGTAGCCCAAGGTAAGAGTTTAAAGAATTATATCGAAACAATTCTCATCTCAAAAGCCAATTCAATCTCTGTTGAAGTAAGCGAGAACCCCTCCCCCTCAGGAGATTCATGGTTTGACGATCCAGAAAACATGGCATCGGTAAAACGTGGTATAGAAGAAATGAAAGCCGGGAAAAGTAGAGCATACTCAATGGATGAAATCAGAGATCTCTTGGGCGTATGAATTATGAACTTGTTTTAACAACAGAAGCCCAACGACACCTTAAAGAGTGGCAAAAATCTGGACAAAAGAAAATATTAAAGAAGATTGCCGATTTATTTCTGGAGTTGAAAGAACACCCCACCACAGGCACTGGGCAAGTAGAACAGCTCAAAGGCAATCTATCGGGATTGTGGAGTCGCAGAATAGATAAAAGTTCACGACTCATCTACTCTATCGAAGACGAAAAAGTTATTGTAACCGTAATCTCAATCAAAGGACACTATGGTGACAAATAATCTCATCTGCAATAAGCATACTTAATATCTCGAATATTTTGCTGCTAATGAATGATATTTACAAAACAGCATTAATTGTCATTTGTGCAATAACCTTAAATTCATGTCGTCAACAGCAGAAAAACGTTGACGACATGAATAGTGATTCCGTCGAATTACAACAGACTCAAACCATAAACATCGACATAAAAAAATCGCATCCGCTGACAAATCAGATTTCCGAGATTAAAACTATTGTACTCAACGATTCTAATGCAGAAGTATTTCCAGGTATAATATTTAACGGAGAGATATTAAATGACACATTATATGCTATAGACGCATATAAATCACCGGAAATTTACGCATACAGCATTACAGACGGACGTCAATTATATGGATACAGCAAAGTTGGCAACGGACCGGAAGATATACTTACATTGTCTGATTTAAATGTAAATCCCAATAGCATAAGTGCATATGACCGTATAAACAACCGTATATTAAAGATCGACAAACACGGGAATTTTATATCTGTAGAGAATGCTCCCTCTGATGCAACAGAAGCCATCGTCGACAACAACGGGAATATATGGATCGAATATTCAAACAACGATGACAATTGTGTGAAGTTGAGCTATATTTCCAGTGAAAGCAAAATAGAACAAACAATACGTCCGACACCAAACCACCTAAAAGGAATAATGGTTGTTCCGAAAAGATCGTTTTTTAAAATGTCTGACGGTAGTATCTCCTATTATCCCTGGCTTGAAAATACAATCTATACCCTACAAAACGGCAAGATTTCAAAGAAATACTTTCTCAACCTAAACGGCCTTATGCCAGACGAAAAGGAATTAAGAGCATGGGCTATAAATGGAGACTGGGCTGATCATCTACGCAAAATGCCTTTAAAGCAGTTGACTTACTGTGAAGACACCGACCGCGTCGTCATATTCTTAAAAGTTAATGACACAGGATATATTCATTTGTATAACAAAACGAGCAAAATCGGAAAAACCTACGAAGATATAGACAACAGATATATTTATCCTATAGCCGTTACCGGTGAGAAATTATATATGTTGACTGATGAAGATTCTACCATCGACGTATTGACTATTACGGACTAACATGAGCTCCATGGGTCGGAAACGGTGGCAATGGCGGGAAGGGCAGCGATGATCTTGCGCGGAAGCTTTCTTACTACCTGGGTATAGCTGTGGTCGACCAGTTGACATATGAAATCGTCGGAAAGGAAGCCGGTAAGTGAGACCTGATTCCAATATCGCTTGTTCCAATGCCATGCTCCTTCTATTTCGGGATGTCGCTCCCGCAATTCCAACGCCAGATCAGCGTCACACTTAACGACAAAGATGTCGGGTTTGTCGAGACAGATACACCCGAAAATCTTCCCCTCGACTCTGAACAACAGGTATTCAGGGCCGAATGCACAGTCTTCGGTCGCACAAGGAAGCGACAGACAATATTCGCGTAAAGATTCGATATTCATGATGCACAAATTTAGCTAAAATCGAAAGAAACGGCAATTTAGGCCGCAGATTTTCGAAAATGAATGGCATGAGGTAACAAAAAAAATGCGTAACTTTGTCAAATAGGTATGTTGCAAACGTGTGCGGCATATATGTCATCAAATATCTATGGGTATCTTTAAATTTTTCAGCAAAGAAAAGAAGGAGACTCTCGACAAGGGTCTGGAACGCACCAAGCAAGGCGTATTTGCCAAGCTCGCCCGTGCCGTAGCCGGAAAATCAAAAATCGACGATGAGGTTCTTGACAATCTGGAAGAGGTGTTCATAACCTCGGACATGGGCGTTGACACTACTCTTAAAATCATAGACCGTATACAGGCGCGTGTGCAACGCGATAAATATATCGACTCGACTGAACTCAACGACATGTTGTGTGAAGAAATTACCGATATGCTTGCTGAAAACGACACTGAAGAGTCACTGCCCGATTTCACCGTTCCTGCCGACAAAAAGCCTTACGTGATAATGGTGGTAGGTGTTAACGGAGCCGGAAAGACCACAACGATCGGCAAGCTCGCCTACCAGTATGCTAAAAACGGCAACAAGGTGATTGTCGGCGCCGCCGACACATTCCGTGCCGCTGCTATCGAACAGCTCGAAGTGTGGGCGCAGCGTGCCGGCGTGACGATTATCAAGCAACAGATCGGCGCAGATCCGGCGTCGGTGGCATTTGACACCGTGCAGTCGGCCAAAGCCAATGGTGCCGACGTTGTAATTATTGATACCGCCGGACGTCTGCACAACAAGAAAGGCCTGATGGACGAGCTGACCAAGATACGCAACGTGATGCAGAAGA
>CAZOCO010000148.1:0-3922 GCA_964578325.1 uncultured Muribaculum sp. | reverse complement strand
GCATGATTGTAAACACCCAGCCCTTAAAGTTGACATTGTCAACATATTTTTCTTCGTTGTCGAGAGCTTTCAGTGTGGTGTCCTGGAGGAGATCGTAAGCATCGTCACGGTTTGAAGTAAGTACGTACGCAAAGTTTAACAAGTTTTTCTGAAGACCCAGTAGCTTGGTTTGGAATGCTGATGTTGCCATAATTGTAGATGTTTTATATTGTTTTTATTTTTGTTTCGTTTAAATTGCAACCGTGTTACATTTTGATTACATTGCAAAGATAGTACCTGTATCTGATTCCACCAAATATTTTGCAACAAAATTTAGCCATTTTTCAAATTTTAACACTTATTAATTCATAACACACTGATATTCAATTATGGCATTTTTCATATGTGTTACAAATAAATTACACGCCTCATAATATCGTAACATTTATCTTCTTTTAAGCAGATGAAACATCTATTGCCACTCGAGCATCAGATGTTACAAAACGACACAACACAAGCACAACAAATACGTACCGGCTGTAACACGCAAAAACCGATTTATTAACACCCATTCGGCAACATGAAAACAACACATAATATTATATAATTAATATTGCAAAGAGTAAGGAAATATTGTAACTTTGTTGCAATGGAACAGGAAAAACAGACTGTGATTGATAAGCGATACCTGCGCATGGCACGTATCTGGGCCGAAAATTCCTACTGCGTCCGGCGAAAGGTCGGAGCTCTGCTTGTACGCGACCAGATGATAATTTCTGACGGATATAACGGCACCCCGGCCGGTTTTGAAAACGTCTGTGAGGACGAATCTGGATCTACCAAGCCCTACGTTCTTCATGCTGAAGCCAATGCCATATCAAAAATTGCACGTTCGAGCAATTCAAGTGAAGGATCTACACTTTACGTCACAGCATCTCCATGTCTCGAATGCAGTAAATTAATAATTCAGGCAGGCATAAAGCGCGTCGTATTTCAGGATTTATACCGTATAACCGATGGTCTCGATCTACTATCGAGAGTAGGTGTAAGCGTCACACACATTCCCGAGATTGATTGAAACACACATTAACCGAACATTTATATCCATAATTGCGTTATCAAACCATTGCAATATATCTTCATTAAGTTAAAATGAAAACAGATAAAAAAACGAAGGCTTGGATTCCGCTCATCGTTGCTGTAAGCATTGTAGCCGGTATCGCCATCGGATTTTTTTTAACACGTCAGATTACACTGACCGACGGACAACGTAAACTTGCAGCGATTCTTGACCTTATTGATTCTGAATATGTAGAAACAGTCGATCTCGACTCTCTGCTCGAACAGACCTATCCCGACCTGTTGTCCAACCTCGACCCACACACAGTATATATTCCGGCATCCGATCTTCAGAGCGTTAACGACGATCTCGACGGATCATTCAGCGGTATCGGAATATCGTTTACGATGTATTCCGACACAATCACTGTTAATGAAGTAATTCCAGGTGGCCCGTCAGAAAAAGCAGGATTGATGCCTGGAGACAGAATTGTCACCGTCAACGACTCCATTGTAGCCGGAAAGGGTATTACCAACACACAGGTACAGAAAATGCTTCGTGGCGAAAAAGGAACTACCGTATCTTTAGGCATTAAACGCAAGACTGCAAAAGACTTATTAAGCTTTGACATCATACGCGGAGACATTCCGGTAAATACTGTTCTCTCCGAATATATCATCGAAGACAATGTAGGATACATCAAGATATCTAAATTCGGTCGCACTACCTACGATGAGTTTCTTACGGCTCTTGCCCGTCTTGCCGGCAAAGGGGCGGAATCATACATTATTGATTTGCGCGGTAACGGAGGAGGGCTTATGGATGTAGCCATACTTATGGCCAACGAATTTCTTCCGGCCGGAGCGCCGATAGTATCAATGCGCGGACGCAAAGCCGAGAATGAGCGCTACGTCGGAAGCGACGGTATGGGCTCTTTCCAGAAATCGCAAGTGGTAGTGTTGCTCGACGAGTATTCGGCATCAGCAAGTGAAATTTTTGCCGGAGCACTTCAAGATAATGACCGCGGACTTATTGTCGGACGACGTTCTTTCGGCAAAGGACTTGTACAACATCAGGTCACACTCCCCGACTCAAGCGCGATGCGCATAACCGTTGCGCGCTACTACACCCCCTCCGGGCGAAGTATTCAGAAAGAGTATAAGCCCGGACAGCGCGACGCCTACGAACGTGAACTCCTCGACCGCTATGATCACGGCGAGTTCTACGAGTCAGATTCAATTAAATTCAATACCGATCTACAATACACTACTGCCGGCGGCCGTACCGTATATGGAGGCGGAGGTATAATGCCCGATGTATTTGTGCCAAACGATACCACCAACATCACCTCATATTATATAAACCTTCTCAATTCCGGAGCCCTATACCAGTATGCATTCGACTTTTCCGATCGAAACCGCGACTGGCTGTCGGCAGCTACAAATGTCGACGAGCTCATGCGTATGCTACCCTACGACGATGAACTTCTGCAAGGCCTTGTGGCATATGCATCGTCAAAAGGCATACCCGCACGCTGGTACTACATAAACATTTCCGCTCCTGTCATTGTTAACAATCTGAAAGCACTCATTGCCAACGACATTCTGGGTCAGTCGTACTCTTACCAAGTAAGCAACACCCACGATACCACAGTATTGAGAGCTTTGGCCGAGCTTCATGCCGGCAATGCGACTCCGCCTATCAACGATATGCGGAATCCGGTAAAATCACGCCGAATTCCTTCGTTGCTAACGCGCGCTCCTGCCGAAGATGACTCTACCGACACCCAACGTAACGACACCCTTCAGATCAGCGACTATGAAGAAACCAGAATTGAGACAGAAAGTACGGACAAGTAAATCCCTGCTTTCCGACACAGAAAAAGACAATGCAGCTGAAGCCGTATTTTCAGCAGTAGAGCGTTCCTGCGCATTTATGCTCGCGTCAAACATTCTACTCTACAACTCACTGCCCGACGAACTCTCTACACGACGTTTTATCGACAAATGGGCAGGGCGTAAGAATTTCTTTCTGCCTCGGGTCAACGGCATCGACCTTGACATACTGCCTTACGACCGGACTTCGCTCAAATACGGAGCATTTCATATCGAAGAACCACAGGGTACCGATCTAACAGATGTCGGAATCATTGACATGATTATTGTTCCGGGGGTGGCTTTCGACCGCAAAGGCAACCGTGTAGGACGTGGACGCGGATATTACGACCGCCTGCTACGACAAACACGCGCCATCAAAATCGGTGTGGGTTATGATTTCCAGCTCGTAGACGAAATAGAAACCGAGCCTCATGACATAGCCATGGACATCATCATCACCCCGTCGCACATCATTACATTTAAGAAATAGGCTACAAGTCTGCACTTCACGACTGGGTAACACATATCACTGTGGCATCGGGCGTAATTAACTTTACGACGTCATGTCACAGTCTTTGTTTCAGATGAATCCAAAAAACGTGAGTCCAACATAAAAATCGCTTCCAAAATAGAGCTAAAAACAAAAGAAGCAGATTATTTCATCAGACGGCTTCATAAAAACACCCTTCGCGATAAAAACGCCATCTATGTGGTGTCATGTGGCGCTATCTTTGCGCCATCATGAAAGCACGATTGTACCACATCCCCCGATTTCACCTGCGCGAGCGCCGTTACTTCCGTCCCGACTACGCCCGCGCATTCCGCCTGTGGTACGACTGCCATCGCCGCCAGTGGTGGCTCCCCGTGCTCACATCCGCAGATCTCCTGCTTATCTCCGCGTGGGAACAGCGCCGGTGCGACCGCCGTCAGATCAACCTCGCAATCCTTTATCTCCACTTCCTCAATCTATCACACAACTAGTTACCACTACCAATGCGGTAGGAAC
>CAZOCO010000147.1:0-3947 GCA_964578325.1 uncultured Muribaculum sp. | reverse complement strand
TATTCTGCGTCAGCGCCCTCAAGGACATGGGTGTACGCCGCATGATGGAATTCCTCGGCAATGTAGTACCGTTTGTGAAAGAAATGCCTGCACCGGTCGATACTGAAGGCCAGCCTGTAGCACCAGATTCCGACGGCCCATTGTCGCTCTTTATGTTCAAGACTACCGTCGAGCCACATATCGGCGAAGTCAGCTATTTCAAAGTAATGTCAGGTACTCTCACTCCGGGAGTAGATCTCAACAATATCGACCGTGGATCAAAAGAACGTGTAGCACAGATTTTCTGTGTATGCGGACAGATCAAGACTCCGGTTGACAAACTCGAAGCTGGAGATATCGGCGCAACCGTCAAGCTTAAAGACGCACGCACCGGCAACACTCTCGATGAAAAAGGCTGTGAATATGCATTCGACTTCATCAAATACCCTGCACCAAAATACCAGCGCGCCATACGTCCCGTAACCGAAAGCGACGCCGAAAAGCTTTCTGAAATCCTGACCCGCATGCACGAAGAAGATCCCACATGGGAAATCGAACAGTCACGCGAGCTCAAACAGACAATCCTGTCGGGACAAGGTGAATTCCACCTCCGCACACTAAAGTGGAGAGTAGAAAACAACGATAAGCTGCCTATAATATTTGAAGAACCCAAAATTCCTTATCGCGAAACTATTACAAAGGCTGCTCGCGCCGACTACCGCCACAAGAAGCAGTCGGGTGGTTCCGGACAGTTTGGCGAAGTACATCTCATCATCGAACCATACTACGAAGGTATGCCTGCTCCCGACACATATAAATTCGGCAATCAGGAGTTTAAGATGAACGTACGCGACACACAGGAAATCCCGTTGGATTGGGGCGGCAAGCTCGTCGTTCACAACTGTATTGTCGGCGGTGCCATTGATGCCCGTTTCATTCCGGCCATCGTAAAGGGTCTCATGGATCGTATGGAACAGGGTCCGCTGACCGGTTCTTATGCACGCGACGTACGCGTTTGCATATACGACGGTAAGATGCACCCGGTTGATTCAAACGAAATTTCATTCCGACTCGCTGGCCGCCACGCGTTTTCAGAAGCATTCCGCAATGCCAATCCAAAGATTCTCGAACCGGTATACGATGTCGATGTAATGGTACCGGCTGATGTAATGGGCGATGTAATGTCTGATCTTCAGGGACGTCGTGCCATAATCATGGGTATGTCATCTGAAAACGGTTTTGAAAAGATATCAGCCAAAGTGCCTCTGAAAGAAATGTCTTCTTACTCTACCGCATTAAGTTCTATCACCGGCGGCCGCTCATCGTTCACAATGAAATTTGCCTCTTACGAGCTTGTCCCGTCCGACGTACAGGAGAAACTCCTCAAGGCTTATGCCGACGCCAATTCAGAAGAATAATATCACCATTCATTCTACATTTCTAAATCAGTTAAAGCCGGGCCAGCAATGACCCGGCTTTAACGCATCCTTACAGCCATATTGTGGGAGAATTTTCTTAACTTTGCAATTAATTAAAGAAAAATAATAACGTTCAAATGCCGACAGTAATTCTTGGTATAGAATCATCCTGCGACGACACTTCAGCCGCTGTCATAAGCGACGGGCTGTTGAAATCCAATGTCATTGCCTCACAGAAAGTACATGAAGAGTATGGTGGTGTAGTACCCGAGCTTGCATCGCGTGCCCATCAACAAAATATTGTACCGGTAGTCGACACAGCGATACGCCGTGCCGGTATCCAGCCCTCCGACATATCTGCCATAGCATTCACCCGCGGGCCAGGACTGCTCGGCTCACTGCTTGTAGGCACATCTTTTGCCAAAGGTCTGGCTATAGGGCTTAATCGCCCGCTTATCGACGTAAACCATCTGCACGGACATGTATTGTCGCATTTTATACGTAAATCTCCCGAAGATATCGTTCCAGAATTTCCTTACCTCTGCCTGCTGATTTCCGGCGGCAACAGCCAGCTCATCATCGTGCGGTCACCCTACGATATGGAAGTCCTCGGACAGACTATCGACGATGCTGCCGGCGAAGCTTTTGATAAATGTGCTAAAGTGATGGGACTACCCTATCCCGGAGGGCCGCACATCGACCGGCTCGCAGCAGAAGGCAACCCTACCCGGTTTAAGTTTGCCAAACCTCACATTCCCGGTCTCGACTATAGTTTTTCCGGGCTGAAGACGTCGTTTCTCTACACGCTTCGCGACAATTTGAAGTCTAATCCCGACTTTATTGAAGAAAACCGGTCCGACCTCGCAGCCTCGCTACAGAAAACTATTATCGACATCCTTCTCGACAAACTCGATAAAGCTGTAAAAGCCACAGGTGTAAAGACTGTAGCCATAGGTGGTGGCGTATCAGCCAACTCCGGTGTACGCGCGGCCATTGCTCAATATTGCAACAACCACGGGCTTACGGCATTTATCCCTGAACGCGCATTTACTACCGACAATGCCGCCATGGTAGCCATTGCCGGTTACTTCAAAGCTCTGAACAACGACTATTGTCCTCTCGACGCAACCCCATTCGCACGCGTTAGTATATGAAAGTAGCTGTAATTGCAATCGGCGACGAACTCCTCATCGGACAGGTCACCGACACTAATTCCGGAGAAATTGCGCGGCGCATCACTCCGTTAGGCTGGTCTTTAAGTTCCACACAGATTGTTCACGATAACGAAGCATCTATCATCACAGCTATCGACCGTGCTTTCGGCGAAGCCGATATCGTCATCACTACAGGTGGACTCGGCCCCACAAAAGACGACATAACAAAACATACATTGTGCCGATATTTCGGTGGAGAACTCGTCCATGACCCCGCTACATATGAAAACGTAAAGCAAATCTTTGCTTCACGAGGTCTCACGATGAACGACCTTACAGCTATGCAGGCGATGGTACCGTCGACGTGCAACGTAATTCAGAATCAGGTAGGCACCGCACCGATCACATGGTGGCAACGCGACGACAAGAAAGCACTCGTATCAATGCCCGGTGTCCCGTTTGAAACCATACATATGCTCGATGCTGCCGTCATTCCGATGCTCCGGTCTATGTTCCCGCCGACAGAATCAATCGAACACCGTACAACTGTAGTCGCAGGTATAAGCGAATCGCAACTTGCCATCGATATCGCACAGTTTGAAGATTCCCTCCCCACGTATCTTCATCTCGCATATCTTCCCAAAGATTCAATTGTGCGCTTGCGCATCGACGGTACTCACCCCGACGCAGCTTTTCTAAACGACGAAATAAACAGATACCAGGCTCAACTTATCAATATGCTCGGCAAGCACGCCATCGCCGCTGAAGACCTCGCTCCCGAAGAAATTCTATTAAAAAAGCTCAAGGCGCTCGGTCTCACTATCGCCACCGCAGAGAGCTGTACCGGCGGCAATATTGCACATATCATAACGTCGTGTCCGGGAGCATCCGATGTATACAAAGGTTCAGTAGTATCATACGCCAATTCTGTAAAAACATCATTACTTGGCGTCGATATAAATGACATAGAGCTCCACGGTGCCGTAAGCCGCGAAGTAGTAGAACAGATGGCCCTCGGTGCAAAAGAAATATTAGCGACAGATATCGCAATAGCTACGTCTGGCATTGCAGGCCCCGGAGGAGGCACTCCGGAAAAACCGGTCGGAACCGTATGGATTGCCGTTGCCACCCCTTCAGGAGTAGTTTCTATACTTCACCACCTGTCAGGCTCACGCGAACGTGTCATCACCCAGGCCACGACCCGGGCTATTACATTAGCGATACAAAACATATAATACACTGATTTTTAACATCACTAATTAATTCCAAGTAAATTTTACGGAATTTACTTGCACGGTTAAAATATTACACTTAACTTTGCACTGCAAAAATCACAAAGCCCATGGTTCCTTGGCCGAGTGGTTAGGCACCGGTCTGCAAAACCGTTTACAGCAGT
>CAZOCO010000146.1:0-4000 GCA_964578325.1 uncultured Muribaculum sp. | reverse complement strand
CATCTGACTACGGATCAGAAGGTTACAGGTTTGAATCCTGTAGGAGTCACAAATTTTTCATAATAAAGCGCCAATCGGCTCCTTAGCTCAACTGAATAGAGCATCTGACTACGGATCAGAAGGTTACAGGTTTGAATCCTGTAGGAGTCACTCCAAAATGAAGCCGGAATATTCCGGCTTCATTTTTTGCATAGATTTCGCGAGGTTGTGCACCTAAATTCTTATATTTGCATCCATGTTCCGATATATCATCAACATATTACAAGTACTGATATCCCCCGCGCGAGGATGGGAAGATATAGCCCGTAGAGGACAGGAACCCCAACAGACAGCTTCTTCCGGATATTATCCACTGATTGCCATAACAGCCGCATCCGTGTTTCTGCAACTGTATTATTCCCCTACACCGTTTAAACTTTTGTTGCCTAAAGCAATAGAGAATGCGGCAGTGACATTCACTGTATTTTTCCTATCGCGCTTCATAACCGATGCCATATGGAGCAGCTCCTTTTCCCGCCTCACTACAAAAAAGTCGTACAACGAAAACCGATGCGGCAACTTCATACTGTATTCTCTCGGTCTGTTGGCCCTGACGCGCCTTATAGCCAACTGTATGCCCTTGACCTTGTCGCTGATCGAATTTCTGCCACTTGTCGTTCTTGTAGAAATGTGGATGGGCTACAGGTATGTAGGCGTTGACAAAAACAATCTTGTAGGATTTTTCATCTATTCTACCATAACAATACTGCTTCCCCCCTATCTGCTCTCAATTCTATTTTCTACATTACTATCACTTTAACGACATACCGCCATGGACATCAATATAAAGAATCGCAGAGCCACTTTCGACTATGCCATCTCCGACACCTATACGGCCGGAATAGTGCTGACCGGTACTGAAATCAAATCTCTGCGCAATGGCAAAGCATCACTGGTAGACACCTTCTGTATAGTCACCAACGGAGAAGTATGGGTAAAAAACATGTATATTGCCGAATACTTCTACGGCACATACAACAACCATCTTGAACGGCGCGACCGCAAACTGCTGCTCAACCGCAAGGAGATAGTACGGCTGGAAAAAATCGCCAAAGAACCCGGCTACTCAATCATTCCATTGCGCCTGTTCATCAACGAGCGTGGTCTGGCGAAACTCGTAGTAGGTGTAGGCCGGGGCAAAAAAGAATACGACAAACGCCAATCTATCAAGGAACGTGAAGACCGACGCTCGATGGCGCGCGCCATGGAACACTAAAAATGTACCTCTGCAGATTTTTTTTCACATCACTGCAACCTTTTTCGGCCGACCCGCATCTAACAGTCATAATTCACCCACAAAATCTGCAATGATATGAAAACAAGATTCCTTGCCATACTGGCAACCCTGTTCACCATAATGGTCTCTACTACCGAACTACGGTCAGAAAAGATTGATCTAAATGATTTGGGCAATTCAATGAATCAAGCCCGCACAGAGCTATCAAAAACCATCAAGAACGCTCTTACCGATCTCGACGATACGGCATTCTGCCTCGGAACAACGAAGGTTGCGGTTATCGGCAAGGATACCATCGTTATTGCCGACTCCGTCACCGACCTGTCGGCACTCCATCCGACCATCAAGATAGATGCTCCTATATATATTACTCCCGAGCAGTCAGAAATCGCATCCTCGTCGATAGTTCCCGATATATTGCGCACAATTGTAAAAATCATCATCATATTAGGCGTATTTGCGTTGCCAATCGCTATCGTATATATAATATGCCAATACAATCTCAAGGTTCGGCAGGAGCGCAATCGTTTGATGGAAAAAGCGATAGACAACGACTACCAGCTGCCCGCCGACTACTTCACGACAAAGCACATTGACTTCAGCAATATTCGTATCAACGAACACAACAATGGCATACAGTTAGTGGCCACCGGTATCGGCGTCGGTTTGTTCTTTATCATACTCGGGGGTTATCCAATTGCAGCCCTGATGCTTATCCCGACATTGATTGGTCTCTTAAAAATGTTCTCATCTCGCCAGCCGTTCAACCGCCCCACCCCACCACCCTACAGCAATCAGCCATCACAATCAGACAACGTTCCTCCCACACCTCCCGTTCCTCCTACATTCTGATATTCCGGTTGTACTCTGTAAAACTCACCACCGATGATATCACGCTGGGAAGAACTGCGTCTCATAACACTATGCGTCACCACCGACAACAGGCGCGCCTTCGAGCAACTGGTTGTCGCCCACGAAGACGCATTGAGACGATTCATATTCAATCTCACTCTGTGTGATGCAGCGTTGACCGACGACCTTATGCAGGAAACATTCCTGAAAGCCTACCTGTCGCTGTCGTCGTTCAAGGGATTGTCACGATTCAAAACATGGCTGTTCAGAATTGCGGTAAACGAATACAACAGCCATCTCCGCCACCACACAGAATATACACTTGATAATGACACCGGTCGAAACTGGGAACGCAAAAACGCCTACTCTCCGGTCGATGCCAACGATGCCTCGTTAGATGTCGCCCGATGTCTCGCAATGCTGAAGCCCGACGAACGCATGGTTATCGAACTTTTCTATATGGAAGACCTCCCGATAAAGAAAATATCCGAAATAATGTCAATGCCCGAAGGCACTATAAAATCTCATCTGTCCAGAGCCAAAGCACGAATGGCCGAGGTTTTTAATTCCGACTCAATATGAAAACCCAAGACAACAACATCTCCTCACCACTCACCGATAACGATATCCGCCTGATGATGCAAAAACTTCCGTCAGGCCCCCGCAACCCATGGTTAGTAAAAAAAGTCATGAACCGTCTGCCAGAACCATTGCCGACGCGACATTCGTGGCCCGTGCGACTCGCATATCTTTTAGCCGCAATCATACTCTTTGCCGGATGGGTATTTATCGCCATAAACATCATGTCGCCAGCAACTATCGCGGTCACCTACAGCGACATCATATATACATTCATACTCATCTCCATGACTATTGCGCTGCCATTGAGCTACCAGAACTCATAATGCCCCCAAGAGCATATAACGACAAAAAACCGCCCAAAAGGCGGTTTTTATGTTTTCTAACATATTTCGAAATTATGTTTTCTCGATTTTTTTTCATAATTTGCGGAAAATTTAAGACATATACTTCTTAACCTTCTAATATAAATCTCACTCAACATGAAAGTCTATTCAACAAACGAGATTAAAAACATAGCCCTGCTCGGTAGCAAGGGCTCCGGTAAGACCACACTCGCTGAAGCTATGCTCTACGAGTGTGGAGTTATAAAACGTCGTGGTACCATCGACGCAAAAAATACCGTAAGCGATTATTTCCCAGTAGAAAAGGAATACGGGTATTCTGTTTTCTCAACAATCATCTATGCCGAATTTTTAGGCAAAAAGCTCAATGTCATTGACTGTCCGGGCGCAGATGATTTCGTTGGAAATGCCATCACAGCCCTCAACGTAACCGACACCGGTGTTATCCTCATCAACGCCCAGTATGGCGTAGAAGTGGGCACACAAAATATTTTCCGTACCACACAGTCAATCAACAAACCTGTCATTTTCGCCCTTAATCAGCTCGACGGTGAAAAAGCCGACTACGAAAATGTAATAGAGCAGATGACCGATATCTTCGGTCCGAAAGTGACACCCATCCGGTACCCGATCAATGCAGGCCCCGGCTTCAACGCAATGATCGACGTGCTGCTTATGAAAAAATACTCCTGGGGACCCGACGGGGGTGTTCCCACCATTGAGGAGATTCCCGCCGACCAACTCGAACGTGCCGAAGAGCTGCATCATCGTCTCGTTGAAGCCGCTGCCGAAAACGACGAGTCACTCATGGACAAATATTTTGAACAAGGCCATCTCACCGAAGACGAGATGCGCGAAGGCATCCGCAAAGGTCTTGTTGACCGCTCTATATATCCCGTATTCTGCGTCAGCGCCCTCAAGGACATGGGTGTACGCCGCATGATGGAAT
>CAZOCO010000145.1:0-4133 GCA_964578325.1 uncultured Muribaculum sp. | reverse complement strand
ACTCCTACGTCAGTTTAGCAAACTGGTGGTTTCAGCCACTCACCCACCTCTCCATATGCTCGGCGACCTCTGTCGCTGTTTTACGGTTGCAAAGTTAGTAAGTTTGTTTCAATTATCCAAATATTTTTTGTGTTGAGCACATAAAATGCCTGGGAAAATTTTGGCTTTTGTTAAAATCACTATAATAATGTGTAAATTTTACAAATAAGATAAAATTTATTAACTTTGCGCGATACTTCTTACGCAAATATAAAAACAGATAATATGAATAAATCAATCAAGTTATTGCCACTCGGTATAGCTGTAATCGTAGCAGCCTTAACCGGATGTACAAAAGAACCCCTGAACGCGGAATGCGATATAATCAGTGCTTCGTTGACTAATCCACAGGATGTTAGAGATGTGACAATTGACAACTATTCGGTTGACATTAAAGTAGGAAATAACTGTGATATCTCAAATATAGCGCCGGTATTTGAACTAACTCCAGGCGCCACTATTAATCCGCCAAGTGGTACATATAGAGATTTTACTTCCCCTCAAATATATACAGTTACGTCGGAAGATAAACAGTGGAGTAAAGATTATGAAGTATCAATTAGTTATATGAATCCTCCATTGGAATATAATTTTGAAGATGTAATAATACAGCGTTATGCAAATACCAATATGTATTACGATGTATTTGTGGAATATAAGACTGACAGTAACGGAGAACCAATTTATACTAATGGCGAACCTGTCATTGACTTTAAATGGGCAAGTGGAAATGAAGGATTTGCATGGACCGGACTTGGTAAGAGCATTACCGACTATCCTACGTTCCAGACTGATAACGGTATGGATGGAAAGTGTGTATGTTTGATTACCCGAAAAACCGGCACGCTGGCAAATCTGTATAACAAACCTCTTGCTGCCGGTAATCTGTTTATGGGGTCGTTTGATATGGGGGCCGCACTGATGCGTCCGCTTGAGTCAACACATTTCGGTATGGTATTCACGCAGATTCCCATATCTGTTGAAGGATATTATAAATATACTCCGGGTGAGACCTATTGTGAGCTTGATAAGACTGCCAAAGACAAGTTGAAACCGATTCCCGGAAAGAAAGATGAGTTTAATGTAATCGGAGTGATGTTTGACAATACTATGACAGCTAAAGGATATCTTGATGCTACCAATATGACAGCCGAAGATAATGAAGCAATTATATCGGTTGCGAAGATATCTGATGCAGATCGTGTTCCGTCGGAAGACTGGAAATACTTTAAGGTAAACTTTGTGACCCGTGAAGGGAAAAGCGTTGATAAAGAGCGACTCCAAAAAGGCGATTATAGTATATTCCTTGTGTTTACATCGTCGATTAATGGCGACTATTTCTCTGGCGCGGAAGGTAGTACTCTCTATGTCGACAAAGTGAAACTGATATGTGAAGATCCTACTGAATAAAAAGATAAAAATTAAAGATAATGAATAATCTGAAATATATAACAGCAGCGTGTGCGATAGTATTTTCGTCGTTTGTAATGTCGGCTCAACTCGACGCAACATTTGGTATATTAAAAAGTGCTGTGCAAGGTCTTGAATATTCGGTAGAAGCCGGTGTAAATATCGGTGGAGCTTCTCCAATTCCAGTACCAGCCGAAATTCGTTCGATTGAGGCTTTTAATCCCGGACTTAATCTTTCAATAGGTTGCCGTATCGATAAATTTTTTGGAGAAAAGAAGAAGTGGGGCTTTACCACCGGTATTAGGTTTGAAAATAAGAGTATGCACACTAAAGCCATCGTTAAGAATTACAGTATGGCTATAAACCAGACCAACCAGGTGGTAAGACCTGATGGTACGATAGAAAACATTCAGGTACCTTATGCCGGCCGGTGGACCGGTGGCGTTAAAACCGATTATTCCCAATCATTTTTGACAATACCGTTGACGGCAGCATTTAAGGTGAGCAACCGTGTGCGTCTTAACTTTGGCCCGTATATTTCGGCTGCTCTGTCGCGAGACTTTTCCGGATATGCTTATGATGGCTATCTTCGTCAGGACGATCCTACCGGAACAAAGGTGATTTTTGAAGGAGATACCCACGGTGACTATGATTTTTCAAAGAGTCTGCGCTGGTTTGACTGGGGAATGGAAGTAGGGTGCTCGTGGCGAGCTTTCAAGCATCTTACAGTGCAGGGACACCTTTCGTGGGGATTGAACGATATATTCCGTCCGTCGTTCGATACAATTACATTTAATATGTATCCTATTTATTTGAACGTCGGATTCGGATATGCTTTCTGACAAAAAGTAGAGAAATAAGTAAGGGCTCGGTTTTTCAATCGGGCCCTTGCTGTCTTAAGATATATAAGAATTACTGTTTTTGGGAGTCAGATTTTACCTTCGTCGCGGTAGCTGTAGTAACCGTTGGGTGTAACGATAATATGATCTAAAACCCGGATATCAAGGATTGCTCCACCGTCAACAATTTTGCGAGTGAGCTTGTCGTCATCCATACTTGGTCGAAGATTGCCACTGGGGTGGTTGTGGCATATAATAATGGATGATACGCAATCTCCCTCGGCGAGAATCCGCTTAAACAGTAGCTTTGTGTCGACTACGGTCGCCGCACTGCCACCGGAGCTTAAGCAGAACATGTCAATAAGTTGATTGGCTCGTGATAGCATTATAACCCAAAATTCCTCGTGAGTTATATTCTGTAAAGTACCGCGAATAATATTGTATGCCGAAGTACTTGTCGTGACCGTGGGCCGTTCGGCTGGTAGCTCATCACGGCAACGTATTCCAAGTTCGATTGCTGCAGCAAGCGATATGGCTTTCGCCGGGCCTATGCCGGGATTGTCTCTCACGATCTCTTTTATGGACAGACGGGCCAACCGACTCAATTTTCCGTCATTATGATTTAAAAGTTCCTGGCTCATCTGTATTACGGATTTACCTCTGGTGCCATTGCCGAAGATAATTGCCAGCAACTCGGCTTTGCTTAACGAACGTATACCATGTTTCAGCGCTTTTTCGCGTGGGCGGTCGTCCTCCTGCAGGTCGGCAATGCGGAGATGGGTGTTGGGTGGTAGTGATGACATATTGCTCATGTTTATTTCCCTTTTCTTATTGCAATCTCATCATTGACATTGCGTTTGCGACGAAGAATGATTTTGTTGAAAAATGCCCATAAGAAGCCGGATCCATATCCAGTGATCTGTATGATGGAAGCCGGTATGGCGAGAACTGCCAATTTGATATTGCGCATAGCAATAATTGCACAGACAAAAATCGCAAGTAAATATAGCGCGACAGGCAGTATGAACCACGGAGATACGAAGATCGACAAAATTATAAGGGCGATCCCGGCTAATATAGCAAGGGCCGGAAGCGTATGTACTGCTTTTAATGATCCGGGATAGAGCAGATGGAGAGTGATACGCGACATGCCGAAAACATATACCTGACGGAAGAACTTTTTGAAGTCGACGCGGCGTTTATGATATACGGGCGTTTCAGTAATAAGTCCTATTGAAAAATCTGCCTGACGTATACGGGTGCTCATGTCGATGTCTTCGGAAAACATTTCGCGAAAACCGCCGACGCGATCGTATACAGCGCGTGAAAAACCCATATTGAAAGTGCGTGGAGTGAATCGTTCAAGTCGAATTTTTCCACCCCGTATACCTCCTGTTGTGAGGAAAGATGTCATGGCATAGTTGATGGCTTTCTGCAGGTCGGAAAACGACTCATGGGCAGTATCGGGTCCACCGAAACAATCGTAGTTCTCACGGTCGAGTACAGTCGCGAGTCTCGAAAAGTAGAAAGGTGGAATGACACAGTCGGAATCAAAGAAAATGAGGTAGTCGCCTGTAGACCGGTCTATGCCGTAGTTGCGGGCAATAGAACGGCCCTCGTTGGGCTTGTAAAAATACTTCACATCAATTTTTGGCGTGAAAGATTCTACTGTCTCGCGACATGGCATAGTTGAGCCGTCTTCAACTATTATAACTTCAAAATCTTTGGAATCCTGATTAGTCAGAGATTCGAGAAGTTCGCGTACTTCGTTCTCCCGATTGTAGACGGGAATTATTATGGAAAATCGTGGCATCAGCTCATACGGTGTTTATAATCGTCGTAGGA
>CAZOCO010000144.1:0-4164 GCA_964578325.1 uncultured Muribaculum sp. | reverse complement strand
AGATAGCGCCACATGACACCACAGAGATAGTGTTTTTATCGGGAAGCAGTCCGATAAAATAATCGCCTTCTTTTGTATTAGCTCTATTTTGGGTGGATTTATAGTTATTTAAAGATATAAGGTGCATAGCGATAACCCAATATCTCGTAATGACGGCGCAACTGTTCAAGTCTTTGCAGAAAATCATTATAATCTTTGTGTTCGTCGCTCCACTGTACTTCGCTCAATGCAGCCATACGAGGTAAGGCTCTGTTTTCAAGTATAGCCTGACATGGTATAGCTTCTGACCAATGGTTACATTGCACACCGAGTAGATGCTTCATTTCATCTGAAGAAAATCCCTTTGATGGAATAAAATGATACACGCGTTCTACCGGAATATAACCACCTCCGGCCAACGGTTCTTGCTGCCAGTTTTCAGTCTGGAAATAGTCGAAATAACAATATTGAGTAGGACACATCACTGCATCATGACCACGACGTATCGCTTCATGAGCTCCATCTGTGCCACGCCACGAAAGTACTGCAGCATTGTCGGGCAAATCACACTCTAAAATTTCATCCCACCCGATGACACGCCGTCCGAGTTTCGAGATATATTCCGCGACACGACGAGTAACATATCCCTGCAATTTATCTTCAGCAGAATAAGTTGAATCGGCGGTCAGGCCCAGCTGCTGTATACGCTCCTGACACTTCGGACACTCGCGCCAACGGTCTTTAGGACACTCATCACCCCCGATATTTATAAATTCAGAAGGGAAAATATCTACCAGTTCTCCAAATACATCTTCAAGCAGGCCAAAAGTCTCTTCAGAACCAGGACACAATGTTTCTATCGTACCGTTCCACCGGGTAAGCACTTCATATGGGCCTCCTGTACATCCGGCTTCGGGATACGCGGCCAGTGTCGCCTGTGAATGTCCGGGAATATCTATCTCCGGTATCACTACAATATGACGATCAGCTGCATATTTTACTATATCGCGAGCTTCATCCTGGGTATAAAACCCACCATGTGGTATACCGTCGCATGTATCTGTACGGAGTACAAGCGTCTCTTTTCTCATTGATGCAACTTCCGTTAGTTTTGGCCGAGACTTTATCTCGATGCGCCACCCTTGGTCGTCGGACAGATGCCAATGCAATCGATTGATATTATGAAGAGAAATCATATCAATAAACCGTTTGACAGAATCGGCAGGAAAAAAGTGACGTGCTACATCAAGATGAGCACCGCGATAACCATACTGTGGCCAATCCGAAACGATAGCAGCCGGAAATTCCATATCTTTTTCACCCGGAACTGAAATAGATTTACACAGTGTCTGACAACCGAAATAACATCCGGCCGACGATGCTCCATCAATAACAATGCGCTCTCCATCAACGATAATTCTATAAGCTTCTGGATTGACAGCCGAAAGGGTGTCAGTGAGAACAATCACATTACTGCCAGATGGGCGGTCTTCAATGCCGAGTCTTATTCCGGTAACATTAAACAGATTATCAGACAATAGTTCTGCGTTACGACGCATAGAAACATCACCACTATACACAATAACTGTAGCAGAGTCTGGCACAAAAGATATTTCGCTTTCATTATATATCACACTGCGTGGACGCGGCACAACATTATAGTCGGCTGTAGCTGATGTAAAAAGCATCAACATAGCCAAAGCCGACAACACTACAGACAATCGGGAAATCATATTATATTTTTTATACTTTTGAAAAATTAACATTTATTTAATATCAGCAACTGCTGTTTACCGTCACATGCAGTCACTCCTATCACCTTAATAGAATCGTCGGGAATGTCGGATACACGAAGTTTGCGACGCAGGACTTCAGCTGTCAACGGGAAATTGCGTACCGCCACATTAATTTCAGGCCACTGACGCGAGAATCGTTTTAATACCCCTGACGCAAACGGCAGGACAGCATCAACATGCCAACATATTCCCGGAAAACCATCAATGCGACAATCTGCTACATAAAGATTTGTATTGGAATGCAATTTTTTCAAACCGAAACGGCTACACAACAAGCCCCAGGGCGCAGCCTTCATTGCCGGAGCCGATGGCTCATATAGCCAATCACCGACATGAACATCACCACACACTACATCCGTAGCCGACTCATCTGACAACGTAAAATCGAATGCCGGCCATTTCGCATCCGGAGAAACAATATGAATCATCGGCTCATGTCGTAATAATTCGCCGAAGTCGCATACAGCAATTAATTCTTTACACTCATTGACCGCCCCTGTCACATAAATATCACTTACATCAGACAATTCCTTAATAGTCTGTACGACATCGAGCATCGGCGACAACTTTACGATCATACGTCGGCAGATACGCTTCAGCTCCGGCATCATAGACAGAATATCGGGCTTACATTGAGCAATGGAAAACAGACGACTACCATCGTCGGCCCTACGGGCAGGATCAATAAATACCAAATCAAAACTATTGTCGGGAATCGTATTGATGTATTCACGACAATCGCATGATATAACATTTATGTTATTGAGACCAAGAACCTCCGCATTATGCTCCAGTACTTCTGCCCTGAAAGCATCAATTTCAACCGCTACTACTTCAGACGCCCGACTTGACAGATGAAATGCATCTATACCAAGTCCGGCAGTAAGATCGGCAATACGCTCACCTCTATCAATAAGTGTGGCATGAAAGCGGGCCAATGTATCCGACGTAGACTGCTGTGCCGAAATCTCTGCTGGAAAGAGGAACCGATCACACTGCAGTTCGTCGGGAAGTTTTGCCGCGACCTTCCGCCGACATTCTATCTGCAAAATAGCAAAAGTTGCCCAAGAGGTTCGATCACGCCATGAAAGCAACAATTTACGAGGATCGTCGGCAATATGCGCGGCAATCCATTCATAAAATTCATCAGGGAGCGACCTTATATTCATTTTATTACAACAATGGGATATGAACCGGCTGTCCGACTCATACCCCACTGATATTATCATTATAGATTCTTAATTATCAGCCTTTGATAGCAGCTACGCCTGGAAGCTCTTTACCTTCGATAGCCTCAAGCAGAGCACCACCGCCAGTCGACACATAGGATACCTGATCAGCAAGACCGAACTTGTTGACACAAGCTACAGAGTCACCACCACCAACGAGGGAGAATGCACCGTTCTTTGTAGCCTCAACAACAGCCTCGGCAATAGCACGAGAACCAGCGGTGAAGGTATCAAACTCAAATACCCCGGCAGGACCGTTCCACAGAATAGTCTTGGCAGGAAGAATTGCTTCAGCAAAAGCTTTACGTGATTCAGGACCTGCATCCATTCCTTCCCAACCTTCGGGAATATCCATTACAGAAACGACCTTTGTATTGGCATCGTTGGAGAAAGCGTCACCAACCACACAATCTGTAGCCAAGACCAGATTTACACCTTTTTCTTTCGCTTTCTTTATGATATCGAGAGCAAGGTCAAGTTTATCGCTTTCGCAGATCGAACAGCCGATATTGCCACCTTTAGCCTTGGCGAATGTATATGTCATACCACCACAAAGGATAAGATTGTCAACCTTGTCCATGAGGTTTTCAATAATACCGATTTTTGTTGAAACCTTAGAGCCACCCATTATAGCAGTGAAGGGACGTTTGATATCGCTGAGGATATTGTCAACAGCCTGTACTTCTTTTTCCATAAGATAACCGAGCATCTTATTATCGGCATCAAAGTTGTCGGCGATTACAGCGGTAGAAGCGTGTTTGCGGTGAGCAGTGCCGAATGCGTCGTTAACATACACATCAGCATAGCTTGCAAGAGTCTTTGCAAAATCTTTCTGACGAGCTTTCATCTCCTTCTTGGCAGCCTCATAAGCAGGATCCTCTTTGTCGATTCCTACAGGTTTACCCTCTTCTTCGGGATAAAAACGGAGATTTTCAAGCAGGAGAACTTCACCTGGCTTGAGGTTGGCAGCCGCTTCTGCAGCGTTAGCACAGTCAGGTGCAAATTTTACATCAGTGCCTAATGCTTTGGCTACATCGTCCTTGATTTGAGCAAGAGAAAACTTGGGGTTAACTTTACCTTTGGGTTTGCCCATATGAGACATGATAATGAGAGAACCACCGTCAGCAAGAATCTTCTTGAGGGTGGGGAGGGCACCGCGA
>CAZOCO010000143.1:0-4183 GCA_964578325.1 uncultured Muribaculum sp. | reverse complement strand
AAAAATTATCCTTGACGCTGCTTAAATTTAGGATTTTTCTTATTAATCACGTACAGACGTCCCTTACGGCGCACGATTTTGCAGTCGGCACTGCGCTTTTTGATTGATGCTCTAACTTTCATATCAGTGTTTTGATTGTTTTTGCTATTATTTGTATCTGAATGCAATACGTCCTTTTGACAGGTCGTAGGGCGACATTTCGACACGAACTTTATCACCAGGGAGGATACGTATATAATGCATACGCATTTTTCCTGAAATGTGTGCGGTTATTTCGTGTCCGTTTTCGAGTACTACACGGAACATTGCGTTAGATAATGCTTCGACAATTGTTCCGTCCTGTTCGATTGCAGCTTGCTTTGCCATAAAGAATGATTCTTACTATTAGATTTTCTTATCTCCGAGGGCTTGTTCAATATAATCAAATGTTGTGAGGACTTCAGTACGGCCGTCAACAAGAGCTACAGTATGTTCATAATGGGCAGATGGCTTACCGTCGCGTGTACGGCAAGTCCAGCCATCTTTTCCTATGACAATATTACGTCGGCCCAAGTTGATCATCGGTTCAATGCAGATGCACATCCCGTTACGGAGAATTGTACCGGTGGACTTACGCCCGTAATTCGGCACTTCGGGATCTTCGTGCATTGCGCGTCCGATACCATGACCACACATTTCACGGACAACGGAGTAACCGTGACGCTCAACATATGATTGTACGGCATATGAGATATCGCCTATACGGTTTCCTACCTTACATGCGGCAATACCTCGGTTGAGCGACTCCTTTGTGACGCGAAGTAGCTGCATCACATCGGGAGCGACATCTCCGATGGCAAATGTGTAGCACATGTCACCATTAAATCCGTCAAGCTCGACTACAGTGTCAATTCCGAGGATATCACCCGGTTTCAACACATAGTCGGACGGGAATCCGTGGACTACCGTATCATTAACTTCGATACAGAGTGCCGCGGGAAATCCGCTGTAGCCAAGACAGGCTGGGCGACCGCCGTTGTCCTGAATAAACTGACGCGCGATGTTTTCAAGATGTGCGGTTGAAATGCCTGGGGCCACATGCCCGGCGAGTTCGCCAAGCGTGCGGCTTACCAGGTCACAAGCCTGTCGCATCTTCTGCATATCTTCAGGTGTCTTTAGATATATCATCGAGCGTAGTGGTTACTGTTTATATAAAACAAACGTTAATTATTTCGGATTGGCTTAATAGGCTGATCCTGTAGTGCGACCTTTAATTTTTCCGTCCTTCATGAGGCCGTCGTAATGGTGCATCATCAGGTGAGATTCAATCTGCTGGAGTGTATCAAGTACCACACCCACAAGAATAAGCAGTGATGTTCCTCCAAAGAACTGGGCGAAGTTCTGGCTAACGCCGAAAAGACGGGCGAAAGCAGGCATCACAGCTACGATTCCGAGGAAGAGCGATCCGGGGAGAGTGATACGCGACATTATCGAATCCAGATACTCTACTGTCTTTTTGCCGGGTTTTACACCGGGGATGAATCCGTTGTTTTTCTTCATATCTTCAGCCATCTGGGCGGGACGCACGGTAACGGCTGTATAGAAATATGTGAAAGCGACAATCAGGACAAAGTAGACGAAATTGTATCCAAAGGAATTGATGTCGGAGAATTTATAGAAAATCGAATTCTCATGTGCACCGAAACCGGCAAGTGTAATAGGTATAAACATGATTGCCTGGGCAAAAATGATAGGCATTACACCGGCTGCATTAACCTTCAGAGGTATGTACTGACGCGCACCTCCGTACTGACGGTTGCCGACAACTCGCTTGGCATACTGTACGGGCACCTTGCGAGTACCTTGCACAAGCAGAACCGCACCGACTGTAACAGCGAAAAGCAACAGTAACTCGATAAGGAACATCACCAGACCACCGGCCGATCCTGTCGAATCGGGCAGACGCGAAACAAACTCATAGTAGAGCGCCTGTGGCAAACGGGCGATAATACCGACAAGGATTATGAATGAAATACCGTTACCTATACCGCGATCAGTAATACGCTCACCAAGCCACATGATAAACATCGATCCAGCAGCCAGAATGATGGTCAGATAGACGATAGTCCAGAATGACATCGCCATGTGGCCACCAGCTCCATTGACCTGTACCTGCAGGTTGATGAGGAAAGCGGGGCCTTGCAGAAACAGAATAAATACAGTAAGATAGCGTGTATACTGATTAAGTTTCTGACGGCCGCTCTCACCCTCGCGTTGCATTTTCTGGAATGACGGCAATACCATACCCAGCAACTGTATCACGATTGATGCAGTGATGTAAGGCATGATACCGAGAGCGAAGACAGAGGCCTTGGAGAAGGCTCCTCCGGAGAACATATCGAGGAGCTGCATCAGACCGGAACCTGCGGTGAACTTAGAAAGTGCATCGAGGTCGGAAGGTGAGATGCCCGGCAGCACGATGTAACATCCCACTCGGTATACGAATACCAAAAGGAATGTTACAAGGAGCCGTTTACGGAGCTCTTCGATCGTCCAAATATTCTTAATTGTCTGAACGAATCTCATGAGTTTTAGATTTTAGCGATTGAACCACCGGCAGCTTCGATAGCGGCCTGGGCAGCAGCAGAGAAAGCGTTTGCCTCGATCTCGAGCGCACGGTTTACAGCACCGTTGGCGAGAACTTTGACAAGTTGCTTCTTGTTGATGATACCTACAGCGCGGAGATCCTCAAGAGTGATTTTGGTCAAGCCCTTAGCCTCGGCAAGCTTGTCGAGATCACCAATGTTGATAGCTTTGTATTCAACACGGTTGATGTTCTTGAAACCATACTTGGGAAGACGACGCTGAAGAGGCATCTGACCACCCTCAAAACCGATCTTGCGTGAATAACCGGAGCGAGATTTAGCACCCTTATGACCGCGGGTAGATGTTCCTCCACGACCAGAACCGGCACCACGACCGATGCGCTTGCGAGTCTTGGTTGCACCTACAGCGGGGCGAATGTTATTGAGTTCCATTTGAATAAATAGTCTTAAAGGGTTTTACAATTTGGTCACTTCAACAAGGTGATGCACACGTTTTACCATGCCCATGACGCTCGGAGTGTCCTCTTTAACTACTGAGTGGTGCATCTTCTTGAGTCCGAGAGCGTCGAGAGTGAGTTTCTGGACTTTGGGAGCATTGATGCGGCTCTTAGTCTGAGTGATTTTAATCTGTGCCATAGTAAGTAAATTTGTGATTAACCGTTAAACACTTTGTCGACACCGATACCGCGGTTTTGAGCAACCTGTGCAGGTGAACGAAGCTCTGAAAGTGCGGCAATAGTTGCTTTCACGAGGTTGTGGGGGTTAGAAGACCCTTTAGACTTGCAAAGCACGTCGGTAACACCTACGCTCTCGAGAACAGCACGCATAGCGCCACCGGCTTTAACACCGGTACCGTGGGATGCGGGTTTGATGAGAACACGCGAACCACCGAATTTTGCGAACTGTTCGTGAGGGATAGTACCTTTGTGTACGGGAACACGTACGAGGTTCTTTTTAGCAGCTTCAACGCCTTTTGCGATAGCAGCCTGAACTTCGTTGGCTTTGCCGAGGCCCCAGCCTACAATGCCGTCTTCGTTACCTACAACGACGATAGCGGCGAAAGTAAATGTGCGACCACCTTTGGTAACTTTTGTTACACGGTTGATGGCCACGAGACGATCCTTGAGTTCAAGGTCGTTGGTAGATTTAACTCTGTTATTCTTTGTTGCCATTGTTAGTAACGATTAGAATTTAAGACCGCCCTCGCGTGCAGCGTCGGCGAGAGATTTAACACGACCGTGGAACAGGTAACCGTTGCGGTCGAAAACAACTTCGCTGATACCGGCTGCAAGAGCTTTTTCAGCTACATTCTTGCCGACTTTGGCAGCGATTTCAATCTTTGTACCCTCTTCGATTCCTTTTGAATTGGCGGCTACGAGAGTCTTGCCTTCGAGATCGTCGATGAGCTGGACGTAGATCTGTTTGTTGCTACGGAATACCGTCATGCGTGGACGGGCAGCGGTGCCTGAAATTTTACCACGGATACGGGCTTTGATTTTGTTGCGTCTTTGTATCTTGGTTATCATAGTTCTATCTATTAAAATTATTTAGCACCTGCCGACTTACCGGACTTACGACGGATAACCTCACCGACAAAC
>CAZOCO010000142.1:0-4267 GCA_964578325.1 uncultured Muribaculum sp. | reverse complement strand
TAAATATGACATTATCGGAATGTCATTGTATCCGGCTGTCGATACCTGGGAGCGTAATGTAAACGATTGCATTGACAATGTACGTATCCTGCAATCGCGATATAATCATCCGGTTATGCTTGTCGAAGTTGGTATCGACTATCGTGAGGATGACATTGCCGACCAGATGATGCGGAAACTCGTCACAGATGGTAAAAACGCCGGCCTCACCGGTATATTCTGGTGGGAACCCGAAGCTCCGTCCGACCGCGGATATACCAAGGGTTGTTTCGACCGCTACGGAACACCGACCCGCGCTCTCGATGCTTTCAAAAACTGAAAACAAGACTGAATCATGAGAGTTTCAATTATTATCCTTTCTGCTATATTTTTTCTTACAGGGTGCACATCGAAGGCAACCAAAACAGAAGAAACCGCAGAGACACGCCCTGCAAAGGAAACCGGATTTGCCCGCGGAGCCGACGTAGGATGGCTGACACAAATGGAAGCTGAAGGACGTAAATTCTACACTCCCGACAGCACGCGCACCGAAATGGAGTGTATGCAACTTCTACGCGACTACTGCGGAGTCAATTCAATACGTCTGCGAGTATGGGTCAATCCGACCGAACGATGGAACAGTATCGAGGACGTCGTAGTCAAAGCCCGCCGTGCCGACAGTCTTGGATTGCGACTCATGATCGATTTCCATTTTTCCGATACTTGGGCCGACCCCGGACATCAGGTAATGCCGGCAGCATGGACCGACCTTTCTTTCGACGAACAGTGCAATGCCCTTGCCGATCATGTGGTGGAGACCCTCACCGCTCTTTTGAATGCGGGTATTACTCCTGAATGGGTACAGATAGGCAATGAAACCACCCCCGGCATGATGCTGCCAGTAGGTTCTGTTGACAACCCGCAACAACTTACAGCACTCAACAACGCCGGATATGATGCCGTAAAATCGGTATGTCCAGATGCATTGGTTATCGTACACCTTGATGGAGGAAATTATCAGGAGCCATACGACCGTATGTTCGATATTTTTGAGAACAACGGTGGCCGCTACGACATGATAGGTATGTCTCTGTATCCATATTGGGCCGCGATGAACGGCGAAACCGGAGGTTGGGAAAAAGTTGCAGATGACTGTATCGCAAACATTTCACACCTGAAAGAGAAATATGGCAAACCCATCATGATATGCGAAATAGGAATGCCATATAATGAGGCTGAAGATTGCCGCGAACTCATCGCAAAAATGATGAACGCAGACATCGAAGGTATATTCTATTGGGAGCCTGAAGCGCCCGGAGGCTACAATGACGGATATAACCTCGGATGTTTTGACAATGACTCGCCCACAGTAGCTCTCGATGCTTTCAAGATTAAATAACATTATGATCCGATATCTTATAACAATTGTAATGGCTCTTACAGGAGCCATTACAATCAATATTCATGCCGAAAGAATAGTCACGACACTCCACAACGGCTGGGAATTTGCCAAAGGTACACCTGACGCCACTACCAGCTGGCAACAAGTACGCGTACCGCATGACTGGGCCATTTACGGGCCGTTTGACCGAAAAAACGACCTGCAGACTGTAGCTGTAGAGCAAAATGGAGAAAAGGAAGAAACCATAAAAACCGGTCGTACAGGAGGGCTGCCGTTCATTGGAAAAGGCACATACCGCACTACATTTAACGTGACAGATACTGTCGGTCGCTGTATAGCGCTTGTCTTTGACGGAGCAATGAGCAACGCACATGTAAAAGTCAATGGCAAAGAAGTGGCATATTGGCCCTACGGCTACAACTCTTTCTATACCGATGTAACTGGTGTTGTCAGACCCGGCGACAATGACATGGTAGTGGAACTTGAAAATTTTGAACGCGCCTCCCGATGGTATCCCGGAGCAGGATTATACCGCAACGTACATCTCATCAATACAGACCGGGTACATATCCCCGTGTGGGGAACACATGTCACTACACCTATAGTGTCGTCAGATGAAGCGACCATCCAGGTCGGAATGGAAATTGCCGGGACTAAAAAGGGAGAGAAAATAGAAGTGATCACAGATATCATATCTCCCAACGGTGACGTAGTGGCAAGCAACTCTGCCTCTTATATCGCCCACGGACAAAATCATTTTCAGAACTTCAGAATCGAAAATCCATCATTATGGAATACGGAGAGCCCGAATCTCTACACTGCAAAAACTCGCCTGATTGTCAATGGATCTGAAGCAGACTCCTATACCACGCGTTTTGGCATACGCAAACTTGAATATATTCCGGAAAAAGGATTCTACCTTAACGATAAGCCGACTAAATTCAAGGGAGTATGCAATCATCACGATCTTGGCCCGCTCGGAGCTGCCGTTAATAAATCCGCTATCCGTCATCAGATAGAACTACTGAAAGACATGGGAGCTAATGCCATCCGCACATCACATAATATGCCTGCTCCCGAACTGGTGGAGCTTTGTGATGAGCTTGGTATGATGCTGATGATCGAACCTTTCGACGACTGGAGTTTCCGGCCCAAATCGCCCAACGGTTACGGTGCATTCTTCAAAGAATGGTCTGCACGCGATGTTACAAACATGGTAAAGCATTATCGCAACAATCCATCGGTAGTAATGTGGTCAATAGGCAACGAAGTGCCCAGCCAATGGGGACCAGACGGTGTAGAGGAACTGACAATACTTCAAAATCTTGTAAAATCATTAGATTCTACACGCCCTGTCACATGCGGTATGGATCAGATAACAGCTGTGCTTGACAACGGATTTGCCGCTGCTCTTGATATTCCGGGATTCAATTATAAGCCGCAATACTATGAAAAGGCCTACAACATCTTGCCGCAGAAAATGATTCTCGGATCGGAGACCGCGTCTACCGTGTCGTCGCGTGGAATATATCATTTCCCCGTTTCTTTTGAAAATGAACACAATCAGGTTATGCATACCGACAATCAGTCATCAGGTTATGACAATGAAAGTTGTTTCTGGTCCAATACACCCGACATAGATTTCTATATGGATGAACGACAATGGGTGTTGGGGCAGTTCGTATGGACCGGTTTCGATTATCTTGGAGAACCATCGCCTTATGATACCGATGCATGGCCCAACCACAGCTCCGTATTCGGAATCATAGATCTCGCATCACTTCCTAAAGATAGATACTATCTATATAGGTCGCATTGGAATATAGACACACCCACTCTGCATATCCTTCCCCACTGGAACTGGAAAGGTAGAGAGGGGCAGACCATCCCTGTGTTTGTATATACATCCTATCCTAAAGCCGAACTATTCATCAACGGGAAAAGCCAGGGAACAAGAGAAAAGAATGACTCTACCCTGCAATCACGATACAGGCTTATGTGGAACGAGACCATATATGAACCGGGAGAAGTGAAAGTTGTCGCATATGACACTGCCGGAATAATGGCTACAGAAAAGACCATCAGAACAGCAGGCAAACCTCATCACATTGTTTTAAGATCAAACCGCGATACGCTTGCCGCCAACGGCGACGATCTCGCATATATCACAGTACAGATTGCAGATAAAGATGGCAACATCGTTCCCGATGAAAACCGCAGGGTGAAATTCTCCGTTTCCGGAAGCGGCATCTTTGAAGCTACAGCCAACGGTGATCCACGGTCGCTACTGCCTTTCCAGAATCCGGAAATGGATCTTTTCAGCGGAGCAGCTACAGCTATCGTACGTAGTGCGAGAGAAAACGGCACACTCACATTTACCGCCACAGCGAAAGGTGTAAAACCGGCAACGCTGACATTGCCGGTACTAAAATCTGAACAGTACTAAAGATTGCTTTTTACTATGTCGGTATGATCGGTGATGCCGGTTATACCGACATTTTTATTTTTCCACGAAAAAACGTAAATTAACGTGAGTCCGATATATGCACAGTAAAAAAGCCGTGAGGGTACCGGGTAAAAAGCAGATGTTTTGTAAAAGAAGTATGTCAAAGTTCGCTTTGAGCCTGTTGTGGGGTGGCAATGGGAGGGTATGTGGTTTTGGATTGTCATCCGTTAGCTTTTGGAGCGGGCCGGCTCGTGTCGCCCGTCATGCGGGTCGGGCGCGTGGAAGCGTAGGTATAAAGGCCTGGGTGATATTAAAGGCATTAGGGCAATCAGCTGTATATGATGGAGTTATTTCGGACGCCATACATGGCGTCCGCATTTCACCGAAAAAATCACACCGGACGCCATACACAAATTCCCGACGCTCTAACCGGACGCCAA
>CAZOCO010000141.1:0-4283 GCA_964578325.1 uncultured Muribaculum sp. | reverse complement strand
CAGGCAACGAAGCTCCCGCCGAAGAGGCTGCTGCCGAGTAATTCGGAGCTTGCTATCAGCATGGAATGAACAAATTGTGACCACGATGTTTTCAATAATGTCGTGGTCGCTTTTTTCTATACCAAACAATAAAAAACGTTATTCCTACCGTTATGAAAGACTTTGTCATATCTCCGGAATTTTCGAGCCATGTATCAGGCTATAAAGTCATTGTACTGGAAGCCGACGTAAAAAATAGTGAGACCACGCCACAGCTCAAAGCCGAAATGGAGGCTTTGTGTCGCTCGATGTGCGATGTAATGGAAATTGCCGACATCAACAAACGTCCCGCAATCGCTGCCACACGAGCTGCCTACAAAGCTTGTGGCAAAGACCCCAACCGCTATAGGCCGTCGCAGGAGCAGTTGCACCGCCGTGTGTTGCGTGGACTCGGACTTTACAATGTAAATTCGGTGGTGGATCTGGGCAATGTGTTGTCGCTCATGACCGGTGATTCGGTGGGAATATTCGACCGCGATAAACTGCGTGGCGATGTCGTCACGCTTGGTGTAGGGCGCCCGGGCGAACCTTACGAGGGTATCGGCCGTGGAGAGCTCAACATAGAGGGGATGCCTGTAATTCGTGATGAAGCAGGCGGCTTCGGTACTCCGACTTCCGACAACGAGCGCACTAAAATAGACTTGTCTACGACACATATTTTCATGACAATCCATCTTTTTGCCGATGAGATGACACCAGAAGATATCATAGCCCAGGCTTCGCGACTATTAACCACCTATGCCGAGGCTACCGATATTAATTATGCCATCTACGGGCAATAAACCGCATATCAACATATTTTTGGCGTAATTATCGCCGATATGCCACGAGCTAAATGCTATTTTTGCAGTAGAGAAACCACAATCATTTTCTTTACTATGAAACTACGCAATATAGCGATTCTTATGATAATGGCAGGTATCACCCCGGTAGCCGTGGCCCGTGATGCTGTTGATTATGTCAATCCGATGATCGGGGCCACTACTGCCGACGAGCGTGGCCGTGGCGGATGGGATGAGCTCGGAAAGACTTTTCCAGGCGTATGTACGCCGTTTGGACTTGTTCAGGTCAGCCCTGACACTCACACCGGTGGTGACAACGGAGCTGGATATTCCTATCATCATAAGACGATAGAAGGTTTCAGTCTAACCCACATGAGTGGTGTCGGATGGTATGGCGATCTGGGTAACTTTCTGGTGATGCCGACTGTAGGGCCTCTCCATACATTCAAGGGTACTGATGACGACCCCGATAGCGGATACCGTAGCCGTTACAGCCACGCTACCGAAGATGCTCGTGTCGATTGCTACAGCGTATTGCTTGACGATTATGGTGTAAAGGCAGAGCTGACAGCCGCGCCACGTTCCGCGATGATGCGGTTTACATATCCCGATGCCGACACCGCACGTATTCAGATTGACCTTGCCCGACGTATAGGTGGCACATCGACCATGCAGATGGTGGAGGTCGTCGACGACCATACAATACAGGGTTGGATGCGTTGCACTCCCGATGGCGGCGGCTGGGGCGACGGAGCAGGTGGCGGCAACTACACTGTATATTTCTATTGTATGTTCGATAGGCCGCTCGACAATTATGGAGTATGGAGCGCTTCGATTCCGGATGGTGTTGATCGTCACAACAGCTCCAACGACAATCCCGCCTATCATGAGCTGATAAAGAATGCCTCGGTACAAAGAAATGTACCTAAAACCGAGGGACGCCACCTCGGATTCTTTGTGGAATTTCCCACCCGACAGGGTGATACAGCCGCCATCAAGACCGGTGTGTCGTTTGTCAGCATTGACGGTGCCCGTCGTAATCTTGAGAGCGACATCGATGGCTGGGACTTCGATAAAGTCCGGTCGGATACACGCAGGCTTTGGGGTAATGCTCTTTCTAAAATTGAGGTCGACGGCGACGAGAGTGCCAAGACAATCTTCTATACCTCGCTATATCACACCATGATAGATCCGAGATGTTTTTCTGATGTCGACGGTGCATATCCGGGGGCCGACGGTGCTGTTCATCATGCCGACGGATTTGTCTACCGCACTATCTTCAGTGGATGGGATGTATTCCGCAGTCAGTTTCCACTGCAGACTATTATCAATCCACGTCTTGTATCTGACGAGATCAACTCTTTTATACAGATGGCCGAATTGAGCGGACGAAAATCCTTTCCGCGCTGGGAGTTTCTAAATTCATATTCCGGATGCATGATAGGAAATCCGGCTGTTTCGGTTGTCGCCGATGCCTACAACAAGGGTTTGCGTGATTACGACGTAGACCGTGCGGTTGAATTTGCCATAAATACTGTGCGTAAGTTCAGCAACAACGAAAGCGGCTGGTCGGCCGGCAGTCTGTCTGAAACGCTTGAATACTGCTACAGTGACTGGTGTGTGGCGTCGATGCTTCATTCTATGGGTCGTCATGACGATGCCCGCGAGTTCGATATTAAGTCGAAGGCCTATCGCACGGTGTGGAACGACAGTGTGCGCTGGTTTTGCACTCGTCAGGCCGACGGGTCGTGGTTGCCATGGCAGGGGCGTACTGTGCTGGGACAGGGATGTGCCGAAAGCAACTACTATCAGCAGGGATGGTTTGTGCCTCATGATATCGACGGACTTAAAGCTCTGATGGGTGGTGACGACGTATTTGAACGGGAACTGGTGGCGTTTTTCGATGGTGCCGACGAGCGCTTCAGATGGAGTGATTTCTATAACCATCCGAACGAGCCTGACCACCATGTGCCATTTATGCTCAACTATACCTCGCGGCCATGGCTCACACAGTATTGGACACGACGTATATGCCGCAATGCCTATGGTACGGATGTATATGGTCTGTGTGGGAATGAAGATGTAGGTCAGATGTCGGCATGGTATATTCTCGCTTCGATGGGCTTTCACCCGGTGTGTCCCGGTAGCGACCGCTACGAAATTACATCACCGGTATTCAACCGTATAGATATCTCGCTTGATCCCGACTACTATCCCGGCCGCAAATTCACTGTGATTGCGCGCGACAACAGCCCGGAAAATGTTTATATCAAGAGTCTGCGGCTCAATGGTGAGACTCTTGACCGATTGTGGATCACTCACGGTGAAATCACCGCCGGAGGCATTCTCGAAATGGAAATGACCTCTGTCGCACCAGAGCGTTGACAGTGGGTCAGTTTTTGTATTTTATTCGGAATTTGTCAAGAAGCAGCTTGAAATTGTCTTGAGCCGTCAGACATGTGTCTATAAGGTATCCTTTGATTTCCGGCGAGTTGTGAAGCCCCCTATAGTAGAACATTTTTAGTTCGTCGGTTATGATAAATGGGACATAGCCAAGGCGCAGACATTCACGAAACATAATCAATCTGCCCACCCGTCCGTTGCCGTCTTGAAATGGATGGATTGCCTCAAAACGGTGATGAAAATCTATTATATCCTCAAATGATGGATGTTTAAGAGCATTGTATCCTTTCAAAAGTGTTTTTATCGTCTTGTGTACGTTTTCTGGTTCTACCGTATCGTTGCCTCCTACTTCATTTGGTAGTTTCTTATAGTCTCCGACACTAAACCAGTCTTTGCGCTCATCCGATGTACCCGACTTTAATAGCAAATGAAGATGCTTGATATATGCTTCTGTAAGTTTATTGTCGGTTTCTTTTATTATATAGTCTATGGCGCGGAAATGATTTGTTGTCTCTATGATGTCATCGATATTTATTGCTTCATTTGAGATGCCGATTGTATTGGTCTCGAAGATATAGCGGGTTTGGTCGTGGGTCAGTCGGCTTCCTTCGATATGATTTGAATTATATGTCAGATCAATTTGTATTCGATGATAGATACCTCCCTTTGTTTTATTGTGGAGTTGTTCTCTCAATACTGTCAGCAATGGCGATAATGATGACTTTTTCTTGTGTTTGGGTAATTCTGCAGTAGTCGGAATATTCCATGTTTTTCCAACAATGTAGGCTCCATTGATTTTACCAAGGGCGCAGTAGTTCCGGACTGTTCGTTCGGAAACGCCGTGGTTTTCTGCCCATTCTTTTACGGAAACATATTTCATTATCGGCAAGAATTATATTCATAATATATTGCAAAAATAGCAAAACTTGCCGATACCGGCAAGTTTTGCTCCGGGTGCATAAAAAAGCGGCAACGCACATTGATGCATCACCGCTTTTAAAGTTGTCTTACAAGGATTCGAACCTTGACAAACAGAACCAAAACCTGTTGTGCTACCAT
>CAZOCO010000140.1:0-4351 GCA_964578325.1 uncultured Muribaculum sp. | reverse complement strand
CAGCAGGCCGGCACGGCGTGCTTTTTTAGGATTCAGACCGAGTTCTGACGCCATGATGGCACACAGGTTTGCGGTTTCGCGGGAGTGCTGCAGAAGATTCTGCCCGTAGCTTGAGCGGTATTTCATTTTGCCGACCATGCGTATCAGGTCGGGGTGCAGACCGTGGATGCCAAGATCGATGGCGGTGCGTTTTCCGGTTTCTACAATTTCTTCTTCAATCTGGCGGCGCACTTTTCCTACGACCTCTTCAATGCGGGCAGGGTGGATACGGCCGTCAGCTACAAGCTGGTGTAGAGCCAGACGGGCTATTTCGCGACGTACAGGATCGAAGCCCGACAGCACAATGGCTTCGGGGGTGTCGTCGACGATGATTTCTATACCGGTGGCGGCTTCGAGAGCACGAATGTTGCGGCCCTCACGACCAATGATGCGACCCTTTATTTCGTCGCTGTCGATGTGGAATACTGTGACAGAGTTTTCGATTGCAGTTTCAGTGGCTACACGCTGTATCGATTGTACCACGATGCGTTTGGCTTCCTTATTGGCAGTCAGCTTTGCTTCGTCCATTATATCGTTGATATACGACTGGGCGGCTGTCTTGGCTTCGTCGCGGAGCGAGTCGATAAGTTTCTCTTTTGCTTCTTCGGCCGACAGACCTGAAATGTGTTCAAGTGTGTCTTGGGCTGTACGTGTCAGCTTGTCAAGCTCTGCTTTCTGGTTTTCGAGTACCGCTGCCTGTGCATCCAGGTTGGCCTTGAATGTATCGTTTTCATTGCGTTTGCGGGCTATTTCACCTTGAAGCTGATTGAGCTGAAGCTCGCGTTGTTTCAGTTTGGCTTCAGACTGCTGTACTTTAGATAGCCGCTGGTTGGCTGTACGCTCGGCTTCGGCTTTTATCTGAAGCTCTTCCTCTCGGGCTTTGAGTAATTTTTCTTGCTTTAATATCTCTGCTTCCTGATTGGCTTTGTCAATGATGGTGTTGGCCTTACTGCGGGCAGAGGTCTTCTGTAGGTAGACCGTGATTACTGCCGTGATTATGATGGCGGCGGCAATGGCGGCCAGAAGTACGATTATCTGTGTGGTCATGAGAATTGATAAATGATAATATATATAGTGATAATTAATTGTTTAAAATATAAAATCGCACTTGAAACCGTAGCGTTGCGATATCGTGGAATACTTAATGCGGATTCACGATTGCGGTTTCGAGTGCGGAACTCTTTTTTTTGTCTGATACGACCGGAACTCTCTTGCTCTCGGACTTGGTGTATCAGACTGATGTCGTTGTTGTTGACCGGGGCGTATCAGTCGATTTTCAATAAAAGTTCGTCGAGTTTATCCTCGACTTCTTTCAGGCGACGGGCTACCTCGTCGTTGAGTTTGGTCTGTTGTACATAGTTGCGTGTGTAGTGTAGGGCAACCATGCCGAGAACGTCCTTGGAGTCTTGCGATGTAGAGCGCGATGCCATCCATCGATCCCAGGCGCGGTTTACAAGGTATTCCGCTGTTCTCACAGTCTCTTCTTCCGGTCGGTTTATATTCATGGCCAATGGGGCCAGGTCAGCGACCTTCAGGGTTATTTTGAATTTATCGTTCATCAGCATCAGTCGTTAAGTTCGTTGATGCATCGGTCAATTTTCCGCACTAATTCGGTTATGACTTTGCGACTGCGGTCTATATCATCGCGCGTAGGATTTACGGTCTGTGCGATCGAAAGATATTTGACACGCATTTCCAGCTCTTCGATTCGGCTGTTGGCCTGTGACAATCGGGCTTCAAGGTCGGCCACACGTGAGTCTGCTTCAATCTTGGCCTGATTCAATGCCTGATAGCGTTCGGTCAGTAGTATAGCTTTACGGCATATACTGTCGAGTCGGGTTTGCAGGTCGCCGGTCATTGTTCCAAATTTTCACAAATTTACTCTATTTTGCCGAATGTTCCAAATTATTTCACCGGATAATAGCGCCCTTTACGGTTTGAACGATAAAAAAAGTGTGGCGCTTATGTCGGTACTATAATATCGGTGACAGCAGTCTCATTATAGATTCGCCGATCTTCTGTGTTATCGGCCGGCGTTTCCAGTCGGCTGCGGTGATGCGGGTACTTTTAGCCATATCGTCGGTAAATGTCTTTGCAAGTCGCGAATTGAAATCGTGTGAGAATACAAAGGCATTTGCCTCAAAATTATGTTCAAAACTACGGAAGTCGAAGTTTGTCGATCCCACGGTGGCTACTTCACGGTCAATGATGAGTGTCTTTGAATGCATCATGCCGCCTTCATACATGTATACTTTAATGCCTGCTTGCAGACACTCGTGTATGTATGAGTGCGAGGCCAGTGTGAGTATGCGCGAGTCAGATCGGCGAGGCACCATAAGTCTCACGTCGACACGTGATAGTGCGCACGCCTGCAATACACGCAATAGAGAGTCGTTTGGCAGAAAATACGGAGTCTGTATATAAACACGTTCGGTTGCCATCCCTATCGCGCGGGTAAAGGCCATCGACATGTGGCTCCAGTGGCCCGTTGGGCCTCCGGTCACGATCTGTATGGCATCGGTAGGTTGTGTGTTTGTCTTCGGCCATGCGTCGGGTTGCGGTGATTCTTCTATCATCGGCTTGCCCATGAAACACCAGTCAATGGTAAATCCGTATTGTAGCGATGTAACTGCAGGCCCTACAAAGCGCAGGTGGGTGTCGCGCCATGTCGGTTTCAGATATCGGTCGGCGATATTCATGCCTCCGATATAGCCTATTGTGCCGTCGATTACGACTACCTTACGGTGGTTGCGCCAGTTCAATCGTGAAACAAACATAGGCATTGTGACACGGAAGAACGGGTATACCTCGACTCCGGCTTCACGCATCTCGCGCCAGAACCGACGCGATGTGTGTACCGACCCGATATAGTCGTAGATCACTCTTACGGTTACTCCGCTGCGGGCTTTGGCTATCAGATGTGATGCCAGACGTTTGCCTGTAGTGTCGTCGTCGATTATATAATATTGAAGCAGAATATAGCTTTGTGCCGAATCGATGTCGGCTATCAATGTCTCGAATTTATCATTACCCGAGGTGAATATATCGATGGCATTGCTTCCTGTGACCGTTGCATTGGCCATTGACGTCAGCATCGTGGCTATCTGGCGCCCCGATGCCGATAGTTGTGGGCTGGCGGAGTGATCGGGATGAGCGATGTGGGCTGCCGCTGCATGCTTGCGCAGGCGTCGGCGCGTGCCGCGGGTCACCATACGGGTGTTTTTTAATGAGCGGCCGAAAAAGATATATAGTATCACGCCGAATAGTGGCAGCAACAGCAGTACGGTTACCCATGCCAGCGATTTCACCGGGTTGCGGTTTTCCGAAAGTACCACTGCTATCAGGCCGGCTATAGTACACCCGTAGCCTACAGTCAGTATGATTTCCATCCAGTTCATTTGCCCCGCAATATACAAAAAATCTACTGAATATAGAAGCTCTGTAGCCGAAAGTTTGGCAAATTTTCATTTTGGCACGGTTCTTGCTCTAACTTTATGGGAGGGAAATGTGTTTATATTAATGACACAACAACTATTTTACACTACTTCAATATGAATTTCAACAATTTTACTATTAAGTCGCAGGAAGCGATTCAAAAGGCAGTCGAGGTGGCCAACTCACAGGGTAACCAGGCCGTCGAGCCTGTTCACCTGTTGAAAGGACTGATGACTGAGGGTGAGTCGCTGATGCAGTTTATCTTCCAGAAGGTAGGCGCATCGGTGCAATCTGTTACCGCACCTCTTGAACGTGCACTCGCATCCGAGCCGAAGGTTTCGGGTGGAGAGCCTTATTTGAGCCGTACTTCCAACGATGTGTTGCAGAAAGCTCTCGATATTGCCAAGAAACAGGGCGACCAGTATGTCACTCTTGAAGCGATGTTGCTCGCTATATTTATGGTAAAAAGCTCTGCATCGCAGATTCTTAAGGATGCCGGACTTACCGAGCATGAACTTGCCGCCGCTATTGATGAGCTGCGAAAAGGCAAAAAGGCTACCGACCAGAGTGCTGAAGATACATACAATGCATTGAGCAAATATGCTGTCAATCTCAACGAACGTGCCAGGTCGGGAAAACTTGATCCGGTTATCGGTCGTGACGACGAGATACGTCGTGTGCTTCAGATTTTGAGCCGACGCACCAAGAATAATCCTATGCTGATAGGTGAGCCGGGTACCGGTAAAACGGCTATCGCCGAAGGTCTGGCGCATCGTATCGTACGTGGCGACGTTCCCGAAAATCTTAAGCAGAAACAGATTTTCTCGCTTGATATGGGTGCGCTTGTGGCCGGTGCCAAGTATAAAGGCGAATTTGA
>CAZOCO010000139.1:0-4619 GCA_964578325.1 uncultured Muribaculum sp. | reverse complement strand
ATACAGACCATTCTACGCCGCGAAGGCTATCCCAAGACCTACGAAACCCTCAAGGAGCTCACCCGCGTCAACACTACCGTCACCGCCGAATCAATAGCTGCATTCATCGACACTCTCAACGTAAGCGACGAAGTAAAGGCAGAGCTTAAACGCCTCTCACCTTCGACCTATACGGGCTATTGATTCCACTCATCGACTATAGACAATAAAAAAAGGCCCGGAATCACACCGGGCCTTTATCTCACACTCAACAATGAAAGTCGTAATCATAAGTACAAGCGATAACAAAGGCGGGGCTGCAATCGTGGCGACCCGTCTGCTCAATCAATTACCGCTCACCGGCATCGAAGCGACAATGCTTGCGATGCACAAGTACAGCGACAATCCACGCGTAGTGGAATACGGCGACAATTGGAAAGGTAAATTGTACTTCCTTGCCGAAAGGCTGCAGATATTCCTTCAAAACAAATTCTCACGTGAAAATCTTTTCAAAGAGAGTACCGCACGCTACGGTTTCGACCTCTCGCGACATCCATTGGTAAAAGGCTCCGACGTAATCATCCTCAACTGGATTAACCAAGGCGCACTGTCGCTTGACTCTATCGAAAAAATATGTCGGCTCGGCAAACCTGTGGTATGGATAATGCACGATATGTGGCAGGCCACAGGAATCTGCCATTATTCGATGGGATGCGGGCAATATAAAGCTGAATGTGGTAAATGCAAGTTCCTTAAATCCGGAAATCCCGGCGATTTATCCCACCGCACATTAGCACGCAAGATGAATCTTTATAAGCGCAACCCCAAACTCCACTTCGTGGCTATCAGCAACTGGATTCGCGGCATATGCCACGAAAGCGAATTACTTGCACGCAAATCTGTAGTACAGATTCCTAATGTTTTTCCTGTAAATGATTTCGACTGTCATCGCGTACATACATTACCCCATATTCCGACCGACAAATGTGTGATTGTGCTTGGCGCCGCCAGGCTCGACGTTCCGATAAAAGGGTTCGATATATTGATAGAAACCACTAAAATACTTGCGCAAAAATACCCCGAAACGGCGAAAAAACTGCATCTGGTCACCTACGGAGACATACGCAATCCGGAATTATTAAAAGAAATTGCGATACCGCATACTTATATTGGCGTAGTATCCCGAAAAGAAGATATTGCAGAAATTTATCGCAATGGAGACATCGTGCTTTCTGTAGCACTGTTTGAGACTCTTCCCACCACCCTTATCGAAGGCGCCGCGGCAGGATGCACCCCGGTCACATTCGGCAACAGCGGCCAGGCTGATATAGTCTCCGACGGCACCACAGGATATATCGCTGAATATAAATCGGCAGAAAGCGTTGCCGAAAAATTGGCGTATGCTTCAGAACATCTTATCGATAGAGAATATCTGCACCGCTATATCGACAGCCGATACTCGGCACAAGCTGTCGCCAAACAATATAAAGCCCTATTCGAGTCACTACTACAGCAGTAGTACCTTTCCGCCTACCAACATACCCGATATTGATTCCACACTATGACTACAGATATAAAAAAGACCCGGAGTGATTCCGAGCCTTTTTTAATATAGAGTATAAGCCTTTCTTATTTTGAGAGAGAAGCTACCACCTGTGCCTGATATACAGACTCTGCGGTAACGACCTCGTTACATTTATTCGCAAAATCAATAGCCTTCTTAGCCTTTCCAGCCTTCATAGGGTTAAGTTTTTTCAAACCTTCGGCGGCCTTTGGAGCAAGTCTCATGCTCTTTTCAAGGGCTTCCTGCTCTTTCTTGAGATTGTCGGCAAGTTTTACCACTACCGACAGGTCACCTTCGGCAGCAGCTTTCAGCAATATACTGTTTTCTACCGCAAGCGTTCCGGCAGCAGCCGATTCTGCCACATAAGCATCAAGATCAGCAACACCGGTAGCACCAGGAACGGACTTGAGCATTTTCTCAAGATTGGCAATACGTTCGGCCGATTCCTCCGCAGGGGTTGCGGCAAATACTGACATACAGCAAGCCACTGCTATCAGCATAGACATGATTAACTTCTTCATTTTTACTTTACTGATTAATTAGGGTTAATAACTTTCGAGCAAAGTTATGCAAAAATTACCCCCCCCAATTTATTAATATATTTTAACTATCACACCCTAAAAACAGCCAGATATGTTAAACATTATTAATTAGATGTCTATTTCTCACTTTTAAAGAGACATATGAATAGATAGTCATTGCACAACCACGGAAAAATGCCTATCTTTGCATCAGGTTAAAGAACCGGAGGGGGCTGAAGCTCTCTCCGGTTCTCATTTAAAAAAGAAATGATAGACAAGACACTACTCATCAAAACCGTCGAAGACGCTATTGCCGACACAGACCTCTTCTTGGTCGATGTGAACGTCACACCCGACAACCGCCTCAATGTCGAAATTGATTCGCCCAATGGAGTTGACATCGACTCTTGTGTCGATATCACACGTAAAATTGAAGCTGCATTCGACCGCGATATCGAAGACTATGAACTTGAAGTCGGTTCTGCCGGACTCACATCTCCGTTTAAGGTGATCGGACAGTATCAGAAAAACATCGGCAACGCCGTAGAAGTACTCACCCGCGATGGCCGCAAACTGAAAGGCACCCTTGCTCAAGTTTCGCCCGACGACCGCACATTCGTACTTACTGTCGAAAAGAAAGTCAAAGAACCGGGTCAAAAGAAACCCGTAATCGTAGACGAACCTGTCACAATCGCCATCGACGACTGCAAGACCGTACGCTATCTCATCGAATTCAAATAAAAACCAACAATATCCAACAAAGAAAAAATGGCCAAGAAAGATGAATCCACCAACATGGTGGAACGTTTCGCCGAGTTCAAAGAACTCAAACACATCGACAAGACCACTATGATCTCGGTACTTGAGGAGTCATTCCGCAACGTCCTCGCAAAAATGTTCGGCACCGACGAAAACCTCGACGTGATTCTAAACCCCGACAAGGGCGATGTTCAGATATTTCAGAACCTCGAAGTTGTACCCGACGGAGAGGTAACCAATCCCCATACTCAAATATCATTGTCTGACGCACGCGCCGACCAAGACCCCGATGCCGAAGTTGGCGAAGAACACACTCGCGAGATAATTTTTGAGAAATTCGGCCGACGTGCCATCCTCAACCTCCGACAGACACTCCAGTCTAAAATACTCGACCTACAGAAAGAAAATGTATACTCCATGTTTAAAGGACGTGAAGGCGAACTCGTCACAGGTGAAGTATATCAGACATGGTCAAAAGAAACTCTCCTGCTCGACAACGAAGACAACGAGCTTATTCTCCCCAAAAGCGAATCGATCCCCGGCGACTTCTTCCGCAAAGGCGAAAACATTCGTGCCGTCATCTCTAAAGTCGACAACAAGAACAACAACATCCGCATCACCGTATCACGCACCGACGAAGCGTTCCTGCGCCGCCTGTTTGAGCTGGAAGTACCGGAAATCGCCGACGGCCTCATCAGTATCCGTGCCGTTGCCCGCATCCCGGGTGAACGCGCCAAAATTGCTGTCGAAAGCTACGACGACCATATCGACCCGGTAGGTGCATGCGTCGGGGTAAAAGGATCGCGTATCCACGGTATCGTACGCGAGCTGCGCAACGAATCGATCGACGTGATCAACTATACTTCCAATCCCGAGCTTCTCATTCAGCGAGCCCTTGCCCCCGCCAAGATCACATCGCTCCGGCTCAACCCCGAAGAAAAGCGCGCTGAAGTTTTCCTGCATCCCGACCAGGTGCCTCTGGCAATCGGTAAAGGCGCTCTCAACATCAAACTTGCATCCAAACTCACAGGATACATTATCGACGTTTACCGCGACACCGGCGAGGAGTTCAACGACGACATCTACCTCGAAGAGTTCAGCGACGAAATCGAGACATGGATCATCGACGCTCTGAAAAACATAGGTTGCAACACCGCCAAAAATGTTCTGGCTATGCCGCGTGAAGCTATCATCGAGAAAGCCGATCTCGAAGAAGAAACCGTCGACAATGTCATCGCTATCCTTAAAGCCGAATTTGAAGACTGATAATATCAACCTCGCGGCTTAAACATATTTTATCAACCAGTAAAAACCTCTCTGTCTCCACCACAGTAAATATAAAGTATGCCCAATTACAAAATATCCAAAGTAGCAAAGGAACTTAACATCAGCCTGCCAAACCTTGTCGAATTCCTCCGCGGCAAAGGCATCGAGGCCGAAGTTAACCCAAACTTCCGCATTGACGAGTCGGCCTACCGGCTCCTGTCAGAAGCATACAGCAACGACAAAGACCTCAAGTCAAAGTCAGACAAATTTGCTTCAGACCGCAAAACCGAAAAAGTACGTCCTGCAGCGCAGACTCCTCGTGTGGAGACAGAGACTCCAATCAACAGCGCGGCTCCGGTTGGCCCGAAAGTTGTCGGACACATAGATCTCGACAATATCGGAAACACAATCAAAGCCAAACCCGAGCCCAAACCGCAACCGATGCCCGAGCCTAAACCGCAGCCGATGCCCGAGCCTAAACCGCAGCCAAAGCCCGAGCCCAAACCGCAGCCAAAGCCCGAGCCCAAACC
>CAZOCO010000138.1:0-4826 GCA_964578325.1 uncultured Muribaculum sp. | reverse complement strand
CAGTTCATATTCCATTTGGAATTGCTAACTCTTGAAATTGAATGAAAGAGTTGAACTATTTTGAGATTGGATGTTTCGAGGTGACTGAGAAAGCGAAAATGGATGTCGTGTAGGTAAAAGGCAACTACTGACCGTTCTAAAATCCACTTGACTCAGTTATAAAAATGATAGTTTATTCAAGAATAAGACATGACGATTGACGATATAAAGGCACTTATTGCGGCGGATGAGTCGAGGACTCTGGAGCTGAAGAAGAGTACCGGCGAGTTGAAGGACGGTATGCACGCGGCGTGTGCGTTTCTGAATACCGATGGCGGTTGGCTAATTTTTGGCGTTACGCTTAAGTCGCTGAAGATTAAAACAAATATAGCGACAAGCTTCATCTTGTATTCAGATTAGCATAACCGTCAGTAGACGTTGTGGTATGGTTCGACTTATAGAACTATTATCTGCCGAACTGTCTTCTGGGAACTATTTTTGTAGTTAATAAAATTTAAAAGATTGAGGATGTCTTTGCAACTACAAAAATAGTTGCTACATTTGTCGCACAAACTACAAAAATAGTTATGAAGACGACAAACAAAGATCAACTGACTCCAAAAGAAGAGGAACTGATGCAGCTCCTTTGGGAGTATGGCCCGATACTGATTAGTAAACTGGTAGAATTATATCCTGACCCCAAACCGCATTTCAATACGGTATCCACCGTAGTACGCCGATTGGAAGCCAAGGGCTTTGTGAGTCATAACGACGTAGGTGGCTCATTTCACTACTTTGCTACCGTGGAAAAAGATTATTTCAGACGCCGCAGTTTCGGAAATTTCATCAAAAATTATTTCGGAGGAAGCTACTACGGAGCTGTATCTACGCTTATAGCGGAGGAAAAAATCTCTGCAGATGAATTGAAAGAATTGCTCAAACTTATTGAGCAGAAAAGCAAATAAAGTGGGCCGGTTTCTATCATACTCGATAATAAGCGGGCTATTGATGCTCGCGATGTATCTTGCCTATCGTCTTTTCATGGCAAGAGACAATCAGCACAGCTTCAACCGGGGCATTCTACTGCTGATATATTTTGTATCGTTCATGGCGACTCCAATTATTTTCTCTTTAGACAATTTTAATACACATCAGACGACACAGACATTAGCGATTGGGAATATTGACATTATAAGTACTACGGAAGCACCATCAATATCAAGACCAATGTGGGGTAGCGTACTTATCTGGATATTTCTAACAGGAATGATAGTCGTTGCCATCAAGACCGTAACTACATGGTGTCGTCTTACCGACGTAATCCGTTCCGGAGAAAAATTTGAACGAGACGGATACACTCTGGTCGTGACCGAAAATGAACGATTCGCCCCATTCAGTTGGATGCACTATATTGTGATTAGCCGTAAAGATTTTGAAAATAATTGTCCCGCGATCGCCACCCATGAGCTAAAGCATATACATTCCCGTCATTGGATTGATCTGATGCTTGCTCAAATTGTATGTATCATTAACTGGTTCAACCCTGCGGCATGGCTTATGCGCGACGAGCTGATGCTTGTACACGAGTATCAGGCCGACCGCGCGGTGATATCCGGTGGTCACAACCCACAGGAATATCAGATGTTATTAGTAAAAAAAGCTGTTGGCGACAGATTCCCGTCCTTGGCCAACAGCCTGAATCATAGTAAACTTAAAAAACGTATCACCATGATGTACAAAGAAAAAAGTAGTGCAGGGCGTAAACTGAAATCCCTTGCACTTGTACCGATGTTCGCGTTGGCACTTGGCGTAGCCTCTGCGCCAGCCGTTCGTGCGGCAGTGTCTACTATCAGTAGCAGCGATGTATCTGTTGACAAAGGTAGTGAAAATCTATCTCAAGACAAACCCGCCGCCCAATCTTTTACTGTTTCCGATTTTTACGATAATGGAAAGAAGACAATGATTGTAATTCAGGGCAAAAACGTCGGAGATAGCCTGAGCGTTTCCGGAGGGACATTTACCTCTACAGGCAACACCAACTATGCCACATCTCTTAACTGCAACTTGAAAAACGGCGTTGCAACCATTGTCGCGACATTTCCAACATCTCAAACACGAGAGCACAAAGACCCATCCCTTACTCTTTTCGTAAACGGCAAAGAAGTAGCTTTTAATCTTGAAGATGCCGCAAACAATGGCAAATCCGTAACAAAAAATGTTCAGGCCTTTGTTTTGTCTGATTCTGACGGAATGGAAATATTCCTTGACGGAAGAAAAATCGGGAAACGATGAGATGAAGGCACTGTCTTCCGACAAAATTGCGTCGATAACTGTCGACCAACAGAACAAAACAATAAGAATCACGCAAAAATAACAATACAGTTTTTCATACAACCCCACAATAGATGCGATTGAGAAGTCGCATCTATTGTAATATCAAAAAACGCAACCATTATTCCAAACAGCAACATTCGGTAAGATTTTTTTTGGGGGGGGAATAGTAGAGTCGACCGGTAATATTTTCATACTTAATCTCGTTTTATACATAATTCAGTCACACCGCTGGCATGAGAAAAAGGCAAAATTTCATATCGAGTCTATCATTTATGATAGTGTTGCTGTCGGTCTTGATCTGTAAGGCCGAGATGCCCCGTTACAGACTGATCGACTGCGGCAATCTACCCACACCGACTTATGGCAGCATCCAACGCTACACGGTCGAATCGAAGTCGCTCAATGCGGAAGTCACCGTAGACGTATGGCTTCCTGACGACATTGACACGGTAGCCAGCTACCCGGTGGTGTACATGCACGACGGCCAGAACTTGTTTGACCCGAATTTCGCCTTTGCCGGCGTTGCCTGGGAGGTAGACAAAGCGTGTATGAATCTGGCCCGCGACAACGATTTCAACATGCCCATTGTCGTCGGCATCAACAATCGTGGAAGCGAAGGCTTGCGCGTCAACGACTATTTCCCGGAAAAGGTGTTGAATTTTATTGCCGATGACATGCGGAGCAAAACAAAAATATATGACACTTGCTCCAACAATTTTCTCGGCGATGAGGAAGCGCGGTTTGTCGCCACAGAGCTTAAACCGCTTATCGACGAGCTATATACTACCGATCCGTCGCCACAATCAACCTTTGCCATGGGGTCGAGTCTCGGAGCCGACGCCGCGCTGTATCTCATGTGTGAATATCCTGACGTTTTCGGTGGCGCAGCCTGTATGTCGACACACTGGATAGGATCCCTCGACCTGAACAGCGATTACTCAATGAACGACGACGAAGTGTGCGCCACAGCCATTCTTGACTATATGGATGCTGTACTGCCTTCTCCACACATCCACAGACTATATCTCGACCAAGGCACCACCGGATGGGATGCCGGATACCTCAAATATGAAACACAGGCACGTGCGATAGCATTGCGACACGGATATTCCACAGCCGACCACAGTTTCATGACCCACGATGCCGCCGGAGCTGGACACAATGAATGGTACTGGCAACAGCGGGTGGAAATTCCACTGCAATTTCTTCTGTCGAAAAAAGGGGACTCATCGTCGGGAATAGGTAAAATATCGTGCGACAGCCCTACACAGCACGAAAATATCATCTATGACATATATGGCCGCAGCTATCCGTCCGGACAAATATCATCGCTCGCTCCGGGATTTTACATCGTCAATGGCCGCAAATTCGTTAAACACGCAGATCGGTTTCGATTGTAAAGAACTTCTTAAACAAACCGACAACTTAAGGATATGGATAAAGAGCAAGCTATAAAATTGGCCAAACAATACAAAGCCGCAGTTGCAGAGCGATTGCCAATAAAGGCTCTTTACCTTTATGGCTCATACAGCAAGGGCACATATCACGCCGACAGCGATATTGATATAGCCGTAGTGGTAGATAGACTGAATGATGATTATTTTGCCGACACCCCTCTGTTGTGGAAACTTAAACGTAAGGTAAGCAATCTTATTGAACCAGTATTGCTTATAGAAGATTTAGACAATCCACTATATTCTGATATACTTAAAACGGGAATCTTGATATAAAAAAATTCAGAAGACACTGTCGTATATTAGACTTTCCGACCGAGGGTGGGGATTTTTTTGCGGGGATAGCGGGGTTAGATGGCACGAATTTCGTAACTTTGCAAAAATAAACCAATGTGGATATACTTATCCCAATCATAGAACAGATCTAAACAACGATGAAAAAAGTATTATTGCTCGGTTCAGGCGCACTGAAGATCGGTCAAGCCGGAGAATTCGACTATTCGGGATCGCAGGCTCTGAAGGCTCTGCGCGAAGAAGGTATCGAATCAGTACTCATCAACCCCAACATCGCTACAATCCAGACTTCGGAGGGAGTAGCCGATCGTGTGTACTTCCTGCCCATCACCCCACAGTTTGTGGAGGAAGTCATCAAAAAAGAGCGCCCCGACGGCATTCTGCTGGCTTTCGGCGGTCAGACAGCACTGAACTGCGGTACACAGCTGTATCTCGACGGCACACTTGAAAAGTACGGTGTGAAAGTACTCGGCACATCGGTAGAGGCCATCATGATCACCGAAGACCGCGATCTGTTCGTAAAGAAACTAAACGAAATCGACGTCAAAACCCCTGTATCGCAGGCAGTAGAAAATATTGATGACGCGCTGGCTGTGGCTCACCGCATCGGCTATCCGGTAATGGTACGTTCAGGCTACGCTCTTGGCGGACTCGGCTCGGGCATATGCACTAACGACGCTGAATTTATCACCCACTGCGAGAGCGCACTGGCCTACTCCAAGCAGATTCTCGTAGAAGAATCGCTGAAGGGATGGAAAGAGATAG
>CAZOCO010000137.1:0-4832 GCA_964578325.1 uncultured Muribaculum sp. | reverse complement strand
GCCACCACTGGCGGCGGTGTCGGTCGTACCACAAGCGGAATGCGCGGGCGTAGTCGGGACGGACGTAACGGCGCTCGCGCAGGTGGAATCGGGGGATGTGGTACAATTGTGCTTTCATGATGGCGCAAAGGTAGCGCCAAGTGGCGGACGATAATCGCGGTTTTATCGCGAAGGGTGAATCATAAAAGATGGGAAGTTTCCTACCGGAGGAGGGAGAAAACTATATGTACACAAAAAAAGTTCACAGAGTATATCTATGAACCTCGTTGGTGATCCGGTTGGGGCTCGAACCCAAGACCCACAGCTTAGAAGGCTGTTGCTCTAATCCAACTGAGCTACCGGACCTTAAATTTTTTTCGACCACAAAGGTAGGAATTTTATTGCAAAGGAGCAATATGGTTTGCTTAAAAGTGTTGCCCTTATGGTTTATTTTTTTTGATTTTCGTTACGGTATATTATTGAGTCGATGATGAGGGTAGGTAGTTCAGTGTCAACACCGGCTTTTAAGAGGGTAGGGATGTCGATCTCAAAATCTTTGATGAACTGCTCTATATCGCCTCCGTTGGCTTGAATCGACTTGAAGTAGAGTTGCATCGCCTCGGGAGTCTGTGCGTTTGCGAGGCGAACGTGACCCATGTTCATGTAGTCGGTTGCATTTGGATTATTGTTTATTATGCGTTCATAGTAGCGTAGCGATTGTTCTAAATTGCCAGTAAGGAATGAGCACCAGGCTATGGGACGTAGCGCTCGGTCGGTTGTGGTATCAAGATATTCTACTTTAAAGTAGTTTCGCAGGGCATCACTGTATTGACCGAGTTCAAGGTAGCAGTGACCGATGTTGAGTGATACATTGAGGTCGTCGGGGCGTAGTTCTGCAATTCTATTTAGGCAGTCAAGAGCTTGAGATGTGTGACCGATTGCGCTGTAGCATGCCGCCATTCGTCTCAACGTCCATATGTTGCTGTTGTCGAGCACTTCTGCTTTCCGATACCATTCAATGGCTTCTACCGGCAGAGAGAGTTTTTGCATACAGTAGCCCATTTTCTGGTAAGTAGGACAATCCGGAGTTTTGATTTTGAGGTTTATAGAGTTATAGACATCATAGGCATTACGATAATATCCGCGTCTGAAGTAGAATTCGGCTGTTGTACGTAGCATTTCGATATCATCGAAATCCGGGCTTAAAATGGGTAGAGACAGCAGATCGAGAGGTTCATTGAAGGGATCGTAGAAGTCGTTGCGCCGACGGAATAGTTTGAAGAAGCGATATACCGAACTGATATAGTTATTGGCTATCTGCACGGTAGATTTGGGTGCTGATGCAACTTGAGAAGATTGCATTTCCATGGAGGCAAGAGTGGCGCTGTCGATTTGTGAACGCATCATGTCGCGTTGTTGAGGTGGAATTGTATCAAGGGCAAATGCTACCGAGTATTTGTCGCTGTCGCACAGTACGGGAGATCCTTCGAGCATACGGCATATTGCAGCAAGAGATTCCTCCTTGTCGGCCAGAGCAGGATGGGCGGCGCGATAGGGGACAAACCAGTTGATCGGCTCGCTGAAAAATGGTGCGGATTTAAGCGAAGAAAATGCCGACATGAATATGTCGCCACCTTCTTCAAGCATATCTTGCATCTTCTTGAGTTTGTCGGCAATACCGGATTGTTCCAGAAGTTCTTCCCATTCGGGATTATCTTCGAGATTGCCCAATTCGATGTTCATTGAGTTTAGACGTTTTGTCATTTCCGGTTTAAGCTTCATGAGCTCCGGCAAAACGTTGTTGTTGAACTCACGGTTGATGCGTTCGGTGTCGCGCGACTTAAGAAACTGCATGAACACCGTGCGTACGTCGGTAGTCCATGTGGTTGTTTCTCTCAGAATATTGATACGGTTGACAATGTTGCCGGTATATATTCGGTTGCGATGGATATACATCGCTATAAGTGCAGCGCACAAGGCCTTGACTCCAAGTGATGATTGTTGCTCGCGCTGGTATAGGTCAAGTAACAGGATTAATTTTGCTTCGTCGTAAAACTGAATTAGGCCCAGTAGCAACGCGGATACTATCGTCTGGCGGAAATAGTCGGGATAAGTAGAATCGGACGCAAATACTGACGAGATAAGGGATTTGGCATCTTTGCTTAATGCAAACATTACCCAAATGCGGTTGAAAATTCGACGTTCGAGTTCTGTGGATTCTTGTTGCAGACTACGGAATTTTATCGTGGCTTCAGAGTCATATGACATAATGCCGGAAAATGATAGTTCGGCGATTGTCTTTTTGTAACGGTCAATAAGCGATTGTAGAGTCTCGTCTTTCTGCATGGCCTCGAAACGTAGGGTGGCATAATATAGTTCCGGAGCCTCTGTGCGTTGAAGTCGGTAGCTGATTCGGTCGGCAAGAGAAAGAATTCGGTTTTCAAAATTTTTGTAGTTCTGTTTCCGGTCAGGATCATTTGCTCCTGTGACAGCGTAGCCGACCATCAGTTTGTAATCGCTTTCGATCTGATCTATATTTTCAGTAACATGCCAGTCGCCAAGCCACGAAGCCATATGGCGTAGACTGACAATTGCCAGTCGCATGTGATGCGAAGCTATGTGCTTTTTGATTTCAACTAATGTCGTATTTAGATCAGAAACGTTGTATCTCATGATAAAGAATGTAGCTTTTACGTGTTATATGTAGTATAGTAGCAAATACTATGCCATAATTACCTTGACAAATACTCAAAAAGACAATCGCCAGATATTTGAAAGCGATTGTCTTTTTGAGGTTGGAATATAATTACGGATATCTGTCAAAACATACGAGCCGCTGTAGCAACTACCTCGGTCAGTGTAGGATGAGCATGAATGGTCGACGCTATAGTGTCAACAGTCATTTCAGCGGCCATAACGGTGGCAACTTCCTGTATTATATCGGAAGCGTGCGCACCGATTATGTGGCATCCGAGGATTTTACGGGTGTCGGTATTAACTATCAGTTTTACAAAACCGTCGGGTGCACTCATAGCCATTGCTTTACCGTTGGCACGATACATGCTTTTGATAGCTTTGAAGTTCAATCCTTCTGTGTTTTTGCACGTTTCCTCCGTAAGGCCTACCATTGCACATTCTGGAGATGTGAATACATCTGCAGGTACGACATCCAGATTGACTTTGTCGCCAAACAGAGTGCGAGCTTGTGCTTCGGCTACGTGGGCGAGCATCATTCTGCCGTTTACATCACCGATGGCATATACACCGGGAATATTTGTCATGAAATTGTTGTCAGTGACAATGCCACGACGTCCGACTTCAATACCGATCTCAACAGCACCGTCAGGAATAACGGGGCGTCGACCTACTGCCATTAATACGGCATCTGCATCGACCGACTGAATCTTGCCCTTTGATTCATAGGTGACGATATGGTTGGCGTCAATAGCCGTAACCGCAGCTCCGGTAATGATTTTTATACCTTTGCGTGACAATAGCGAACGTAGTCGTTTCGCCGTTTCACGATCGAAAGCCGGAAGAATTTCAGGCGCATATTCGATTACGGTTACGTTTACCCCAAATGTCGACAGTATTGACGCAAACTCCATTCCAATGACACCTCCTCCTACAATGACGAGGCGTGCGGGCAGCGATTGCATATCGAGGATTGCCGTAGAGTCAATCGTGTATTCCGAACCGGCGACAGGGAGTGTCGCCGGTTCGGATCCGGTGGCAATGACAATCGTGGGAGCCGTATAGAGTTCGTCGCCAACTTTTACGCCGCCTTTTACTAATTTGGCATCTCCTTTGACATATGTAGCAGCCGACAGCATTGACTCAACATTATTGCGCAGATCCTCAACAATTTTGTTTTTGCGGCTTATTATGGTCGCAATATCAATTGTAGGGGTCTCTGCCGATAATCCGAATTCACCGGCACCGAATATGTCGGCAGCGACTTCTGCAGTCTTGCAAAGAGCTTTGGTAGGAATGCAACCACGATTGAGGCATGTGCCTCCGGCACAGTCGCGTTCGATGACGACTACAGAGCGATTTTCTTTCAGTGCACGGGCTGCTACCTCCATCCCAGCGGGGCCTGCTCCGATTACTATAATGTCGGCATTCATTGTTGCTGGAGTAATGACAATTCGTCAAAAGTAACGACCGGATGTAAGGCTGCCCGCGTATCGTCGGGATGTGATATCGGAGTATTGAGAGGGGCGTTCTTCACTACATCTGGGGTCTCGCTGGCTTCCCGGGCGATCTGATGCATTACATCAATGAAGTTATCTATAGTTTCGAGGCTTTCTGTTTCTGTAGGCTCAATCATGAGAGACTCATGGAAAAGAAGCGGGAAATAGATGGTAGGTGCGTGGAATCCAAAGTCAAGAAGCCGCTTGGCAATATTGAGTGTTGTAACGCCGGTAGATTTGTCTCGCAGACCGTCATATACAAATTCATGTTTGCAAACACCTTCGATAGGCAGCAGGTATGAATCTTTCAGCGATTCCTTGATATAGTTGGCATTAAGTGTAGCGAGTGGACCGACCCATTTAAGACCGTTGCGTCCGAGAGTGAGGATATATGCCAATGCGCGTACAATTACAGTGTAATTGCCAAGTGTTCCCGATATACGGCCTAAAGATGTCGGATCTGAAATGATGTCGTAGGTTCCATCATCTTTTTTTATCACACGAGGATTTGGCAAGAGATGTTCCAGACCGGCACGTACACCTACCGGACCTGCTCCGGGACCTCCACCTCCGTGAGGAGTGGAGAATGTCTTGTGGAGATTGATGTGCATCACATCGAAGCCCATATCGCCCGGACGAGCGACACCTACCAATGGATTA
>CAZOCO010000136.1:0-4839 GCA_964578325.1 uncultured Muribaculum sp. | reverse complement strand
GGTCGACGACAAGATCAAGCAGCTTGTGGAAAAATATAATATTCCTTATCTGCCTATGTCGATGGCCAAAGGCCTTATGCCCGACGACGGGCCTTTGAGCGCTCTGTCGTGCCGTTCGACTATTATGGAGCAGGCCGATGTAGTGATTGTGATCGGTGCCCGACTCAACTGGATGCTGTCGTTTGGTCGCGGCAAGTGGAATCCCGGCATCAAGTTCGTCCAACTCGATGTCGAGCCACAGGAAATCGATGTCAACGTGCCTATCGCAGCTCCTGTAGTCGGTGATATGGGTCTGTCGCTTGATGCTATACTTGCCGGTCTTGCTAAAACCAAGATGAGTGCCGATACGACCTGGGTGCCTTCGCTCCAGGCTGAAGCAAAGGAGAAAAACGCCAAGTTTGCCGCACGTATTGACGCGGCCAAGACAGCTTCGCCTATGAATCACTGGTCGGCTTTGAGTGCTATCAAGCCTATTATCGAGTCGAATCCCGATGTGATACTTATCAATGAAGGAGCCAATACACTCGACGATACACGTGATGCGGTGAATATGTCGTTACCACGCCATCGTGTCGACTGTGCCACATGGGCTATCATGGGCATGGGTATGGGTTCGATGATCGGTGCTGCTGTTGCTACCGGTAAGTCGGTGGTCGCTGTCGAAGGTGACTCTGCATTCGGATTCTCCGGTATGGACTTCTCTACAGCATGTCGATTCAAACTGCCTGTGACTGTGGTTATATTCAACAACGGCGGTATTTACAACGGTATTGGCAAACCGCTTGACAATACTACTGATCCGGCCCCGACCACGCTTGATATCAATGCCCGTTACGATAAGCTCGGCGAAGCTTTTGGCGCACAGACCTACTACGTGCAGACTCCTGAGGAGCTGTCGCAGGCCCTTACAGAAAGTATCGCCTCAAAACGCCCGTGTCTTATCGATGTGCAGCTTGCCGCTGATTCGGGTGAGGAGTCTGGCCATATCGGTTATCTGAACCCCGCTCCTCTACAGACTATTAACGTTTAAACTATTTTTAGAGTATGGAACACATATTATTGTATGCGATAGTCCCGATTATTGTGGTGATGCTCGCCGGATTTATTTCCGGAAAAAAGGGCGTGTTCTCCGGGGACGACGCAAAGAAGTTTAATAAAGTTGTGCTGGACTTTGCCTTGCCTGCGGCATTGTTCGTGTCGATAGTGCAGGCAAGTAGAGAGGACCTCGCCAAAGATCTGAAACTATCGCTGGTGTCGCTTATAGGCATCATGGCATGTTTCATGCTGGTATATTTTGTGTTCCGTATGTTTAAAAAGAACACAGGAGCCGACGCGGCTGTGTCGGCACTTATCAGCGGTTCGCCTACAATCGGATTTCTTGGCTTTGCGGTACTTGAGCCTATATTCGGTACTACACCGTCGGTGGCTCTGGTAGTAGCGATTGTCGGAATCGTGGTGAACGCCGTAGGTATTCCTGTCGGACTGTCGCTGATGAACGCGTCGCTTGAAAAGCAGCAGCCAGGTACCGTCAAGAAGCAGAGTGCATGGAAGCCTGTCATCAATGCTCTTATGCAGCCTGTGGCATGGGCTCCTATACTTGCGGTGATTCTCGTGCTTTGCGGTCTTAAATGGCCGGCCGAACTGAGTCCTTCGTTCAACCTGATTGCCAAGGCTAACGCATCGCTGGCCGTATTCTCTGCAGGTATCACCCTTTCTGCCATTAAGTTCTCTATAAACTGGCAGGTAGTTCTCGGCTCGATAATGAAGATGATTGTCATGCCTGCTATGGTGCTTGCTCTTGGACTGTTGTGCCACATGGATCCCTTCAACCTTAAGATGTTGGTTGTGGCCGCAGCTCTTCCACCGGCTTTCTCCGGCATTATCATTGCCGATGAATACGACACCTATGTAGCCACAGGTACATCGTCACTGACACTTTCAGTCATACTGTTCATCGGGTTCTGCCCTCTGTGGATCTGGCTTACTGATATGTGTTTAAGCGCATTCTGATACATTCTACTCTAAATATAAAACCCGCCGGGTGGCATTGAAGCTGTCCGACGGGTTTTATTTTGTAGATATAGTGAGTGGTGATTACTTTGCGGCACGAGCTACTATGGCGTTGGCCATCTCGACAGCGCGGGTGATGTGGTCGCATACGTGGTCTTTGCCTACAAGGCGGTCTACACCTGCGTGTTCGAGTACCTCGGCCACCTGTGGCTGTACTCCCGATAATACTACATGAATGCCTTCGGTCTGTGATGAACGTATCAGCACTTCAAGGTTGTGGATTGCCGTAGAGTCGATAAACGGAACGCGGCGCATACGGATGATACGTACCAGAGGCTTCTCGGCCATGGACGTACGCATCATTTCGTCGAATTTTGTGGCGATACCGAAGAAGAACGGGCCGTCGATTTCATATACTTCCACACCGTTCGCTACATTGAGCACTTCGTGTACGGTCGATTCTGAACCCTCGGCTACGTCGAGCTGCTCGGAATACACCTTGATCTGGGTGTTTTCGGTGACACGGCGCAGGAACAGTATTATAGCCAGCAGCAATCCTATCTCGATGGCAATCGTGAGGTCGAACACCACGGTAAGAAGGAATGTGACAAGCAATACGGAAATATCGCTTTTCGGATTGTGGAGCAGCGCCTTTATGGTGCGCCAGCCGCTCATATTATATGCAACTACTGTCAGTACGGCCGCCAGACATGCCATTGGTACCATGTTGATCAGCGGCATCAGCAGCAGGAATATGGCCAAAAGTACCAGAGCGTGGATTATTCCGGCTACCGGAGTGCGACCGCCATTAGTGATATTGGTCATTGTGCGTGCAATGGCTCCGGTGACGGGGATGCCGCCAACAAACGGCACAATGATGTTGGCGAGACCCTGGCCTATAAGCTCGGTGTTGGAATTGGTGCGCGACCCTGTCACACCGTCGGCAACGGTAGCTGACAGCAGCGACTCGATGGCTCCTAATATGGCGATCGTGAATGCCGAGGGGAGCAGCAGATTTATCGTCGTCATATTTATTTCAAAACCCTTGGGCTGCGGAAGGTCGGTAGAGAGTTCGCCAAAACGGTCGCCGATAGTCTCGATATGAATGTCGGGAAACATCGGGCCGAGAATCCACACGGCAAATGTCACTACGATTATTGCGATAAGTGCCCCCGGCAGTTTTTTTGAGATGCGCGGAGTCAAGGTTATTATCAGCAGCGACACTACGCTTACTGCCAGTGTCGACCAGCTTATTTTGTCGAGATTGGTGAGGAATACGCCCCATTTCGGAATAAATTCGCCTGGAACATCCGTAAGTCCAAGTCCGAGAAAGTCGTTTACCTGTGTCGAGAATATTGTCAGGGCTATACCGGCAGTAAACCCTACCACGATGGGATAGGGAATGAACTTGATTACCGTGCCGAGATGAAACATACCCATCAGTACCAGTATCAGTCCGGCCATCAGAGTCGCTATAGCCAGTCCTTGCAGGCCGTAAAGCGAGATAATGTTATAGACAATAATGATGAAAGCTCCTGTGGGGCCACCGATCTGTACGGAATTGCCACCGAATGCCGACACTATAAATCCGCCGACTATGGCCGTGATGAGACCAACTGTAGGCGACACGCCCGATGCTATACCAAATGCGATTGCCAGCGGCAATGCTACTATGCCGACCACAATACCGGCTACAAGATCGTCTTTAAATTTAGCGAACGAATAGTGTTTCAACGCCGACCACAACTTTGGCCGGAAGTCAATTGTACCTGAAAAATTCATCCTGATGATGATTTGTTAGAAATGGGTTCCACCACTTCTCGGTGGCCCTGATTAATGTTTTTTTACCTTTTTTACCTTTTTTTACTCCGCAAAGTTACGCCATTGTTCTGAAATAAGCAATAAATTATCACTAAAATTCTTAACAAACATTAACTATGCCGGTGTTGTATATATAGGTGTGTATATATTATCTTTGCCAGCGAGACCTTTTAAGTTGTTGGTTTATAGAACTGTTTTAATTGTACAGACTGATACCATCGCATACTGCCACAATCGGACTAACCTATTAAATTACCTAAATAACACTAAACTTAAATCAAATGAAAAAATCTCTTCTTGCGTTAGCGGTGCTGATTGCAACTGCAATGATGTCATCCTGCTCCAGTGAGGATGTTGTGGCTCCTGTCGATTCTGATAATGGGCAGGTAACCTTTAATGTGGCTGTTCCCGGCAGCCCGAAGTCGCGCGCATTTGCCGACGGTACAACTGCCCAGAACAATGTATGGTACTACATCTACGACCAGGCCGATCCTGCAGCTCCGGTATTGTCAGGTACTGTGCCTATGTCGGCTCTCAAAGGTACTCTGACAGTGTCACTCGCCACTGCACACACCTACGACGTGGTGTTCCTTGCTACCGCTACCAACTCTCCCTACACCTACGACGAAGCAACACGCATGCTTGATGTCGACTACTCTGCCGTTGTAACCAGCGACGAGAATCTTGACGCGTTCTATGCCGTTGTAAGCGACATGCTTGTATCGGGTCCCGCTTCTCGCTCGGTAGAACTCTACCGTCCGTTTGCCCAGCTAAATATCGGTACTGACGACCTCGTGACCTACCAGGGACTGGTTAAGTCAACAGTAGCCACCACATCGGTCACTGTAACCGGTCTGTATCCGACTTTCGACATCATGAATGAGAAAGTTGCCGGTACTCCCACCGATGTTACATTTGCTCCGGCCGCTCTCCCTTCAGGCGAGACATTCCCCGCCCTGCGACATAGCGCGGTAATAATCAGACATACCTTTTCCAACCTTTTTCATA
>CAZOCO010000135.1:0-4865 GCA_964578325.1 uncultured Muribaculum sp. | reverse complement strand
TGATTTCACGAATGTTGAGCTGGCATATTTTGATTATGGCGCGGAGTCCGACATTCGGATTGGGGTTGAGGCGCTTCAGTCCCCAGTATGCCCGGATGCGGTTCTCGTCGACCATAGGTACGATGTCGGCTGCTATCGATACGGCCACCAGATCGAGCATGGATTCGAGGTCGTTGTTATCGAGCCCGTTGCTCTCGGCAAATGCCTGCATAAATTTATATCCTACTCCACATCCCGACAGGTGGGTACACGGATATGTGCTGTCGGGTAGTTTCGGGTTAAGAATTGCTACGGCGGGCGGTAGCTCGTCGTCGGGCACGTGATGGTCACAGATTATGAAATCGATGCCAAGCGACTGGGCATAGCGTATCTCCTCTATGGCCTTGATTCCGCAGTCAAGAATGATTATAAGTTTCACTCCCTGTTCGGCGGCTTCGTCGATGTTCTGACACGATATTCCATACCCGTCGTCGCTTCGGGTAGGAATATAAAAGTCAATGTTGGAGTAGAAATTCTGCAGATATCTGTAGACCAGAGCTACGGCGGTGGTACCGTCGACGTCGTAGTCGCCAAATACGAGAATTTTCTCCTTTAACCCCATGGCCTTGTTCAGCCTGTTTACAGCTTTGTCCATGTCGGGCATTAGGAACGGCGAGTGCAGATCTTTCAGCGACGGATAGAGAAAGTGTTGTGCCTCCTCTTCTGTCGTGATGCCTCGCTGCGCCAGCAGCTCGCTAATCGGAGAAACTTCGGCATAATGCTTTGCCAGGGTCGCCTCCGCTTGACGTTGTTCTGTTGTAAGGGGTAAGTAATTCCATTTACTTATCATTTATAGTGTTTTTTATTATATACATCGTCGGGGCCACGGCAAGAGTCCGCAGGCCATAGGTGAGGAGATAGTGTGTCGGGGCGAGAGGTCTGGCTTTACCCTACTTGGGTGAAGTTACGCAAATATAGCCATTTTTAATCAGAATACCATAGTGTTTCGACTCTTTAATAAAATTTAATTATATGGTATTTGTATTTACGTACCCGTATGTCGCTTGTAAAATGGCTTATATGCTTGTTAGTGTTGATAAAAGAGTATATCTTTGCAGCGAAAATTATAATGTCGGTTATGATAAAACTTATGCTGATTGCCGGTTGCGGCGGCTTTGCCGGAGCGTGTGCACGGTTTCTTGTGGTGAGATATTGTGGCGCGGTGTGGCATGCCGGTTTTCCGGTAGGTACATTTTTAGTGAATATGGTCGGATGTATGTTGATGGGCCTGTTCCTTGGGTTGGCAGCGCGTAATCAGGATATGTCGGAAACAAGTCAGGTTTTGCTCATGACCGGATTTTGTGGCGGATTCACCACTTTTTCGTCGTTTGCCGCTGATATATGGGCATTGTGGCACAGAGGAGACTGGACTATACTTGGGCTATATGTGCTGTTGAGTGTGGTGGTAGGTGTGCTGCTTGTATGGGTTGCACGCCTGGTCGTCATGCGTTAGAGCCGATTGATAATGTAGAGATTAAATGTGATTTATGAAAATTTGCAGTGGCAGCGAAAATTTGCATGAAATCACGTTATAAAGCGGGGTTAGGCTTGGCGTATTTCGTCGATATTGATCAGATTGTTGAGTATCGCGAAGATAGTAAGAGCGGCAGGAGAGTGTATGTCGAGTTTTGAGGCAAGATTGCGGCGGTGGGTGGTGACGGTGTTGACTGATACACAGAGTTGGTCGGCAATTTCCTTGTTCGACAGTCCGCGTGCCACACAGCGTATTATGTCGCGTTCGCGTTCGGTGAGCGACAGTAGTCTATGGTCGGTGATATCGCTTTCTTCCTGATGATGGTCGGGCTGGTTGGATATTGATTGCTCAAGGCGTAGTATGGCAGGTGTGAGCAGCAGGTCTTCTACGCGACAGTGCGACATGAAATCGCGTTCGTATACTATCAGGTCGTACAGTGCCGAGTTAAGATAGGCCGAATTTTTCAGCGGATAGTAGCGTATTATCAGGTCTTTTATATCCTTTAGGCTGGTCGACAGCGATTCGTGGTGGGCCGACAGCAGGGTCACTTCGTCGTTGTGTTCTGCTATGCCCGACAGCAGCCGTTCTACATGAGCAAATACTGTCGCATCTTCCTGTCGCATGTGAGTGGTAACCTCGTCTGAATATTCATCAAAGCATTTGAGTATCAGGAACGACAGTTTGTTGGCATCGGTCACGGTTATAGCTTCTGTGAGCTTGCGGCGTATTGATGGCAGAAAGAAGTCTAAAATGTATTCGTGAGTACCGCGCAGGTATATGAGCAGTGACTTGAGATCTATCTTGCACTCGTCGGGTGGAATGGTTCCGAATGTGATGAAATTGGCTACCACCAGAAATGTATCTGTATCGATATTATGATGTTCGCACACTTCAGCTACCGTAGATTCGCCGAATCCAAGTGATATGGCAAATCGTGAAAGAACAATAAGTATTGACGCGTCGCGGGCTATGAGCGATCTCATCTTGTCGGTGGGTGTATAGCGCTGTGTCATTGGTTTATCCTGAAATGTGAGGTGGGTGTTGATCATTATGCGTAGATATACATGCGCCTATTCGGCTTGCGACGAGATGTAGCGGCGTGTAAAGGGGGTGGTAAATATAGAGGTCATGATCCCTACGGCTACGGTTGCCACGGCTACGGCTGTAAGATCGATGGGATTCAGTCTCACCGGATATACGTCTGTGATAAGCATTGAGCTGTCGCCGTTGAGGTGTATCAGTCCAAAATGCTGTTGCAACAGGCAGAGTATAGTGCCGATGAGAATACCGGTGATGGCGCCGGCTCCGCATATCAGCCATCCGGTACGGTTGAAAATGGCGGTAATGTCGACCGCCGATGCTCCAAGAGAACGCAGTATTCCTATGGTAGGGGCTTTTTCGATTATCAGCATCGACAGGGTCGATATGATGTTGAACGATGCCACAATCAGTATGAATACCATCATGGCAAACGTTATCCACTTTTCTATGGCGATCATGCGCAAAGATGTCTCCTGCTGGTCGGCACGGTTTTTTACCGATAGTCCTTCCGGCAAAACACCTGACAACTGCTCTTTAATTTTACTGTCTGTCGCTCCTGGAGCGAGTGCCACATAGATAGCTGTGGCTGTAGGCGTGTCGTGGCCGAGCAGTCGGGCTACACATTCTATCGGTGCTATTACTATTTCAGAGTCATATTCCGAGCGGTCGGTCTGGAATACCCCTGTGGCTGTGAGCGTATCGCTACGGAATGCTGCCGAAGGGTTGGCCGGATTGATGCGTCCCTCGCGCCGTGGTACTACAACTCCGATCAGCGATTCGGGCGACGGGTGAAGTTCGAGATCGATGGCTACACCGGCTCCTATCACCGCAGGCTCATGTGATGTATCGGTATGGTACAGCCCGTAGACTCCGTCGATTACCGATTCGGGCAGATGGCTCACGTCGGCGAAATCAGGTGCTACGCCAAGCATTCTTACCGGTATCTGATGTCCGTTGATGCCGATTGCCAGCGCGCGTTCTTCTATCACCGGCGATACGGCTTCCACCCCGTCTGTTTGACTGATAAGTTCTATCAGGGAGTCGCTGTCGGCAATTATCTTACCCGTTGTCGGAACTATCGCTACATCGGGTATGATTGAGTCGCCACCACTGGTGACCAGATCGTTGAAACCGTTGAATACCGACAATACGCACACTATCGCAGCTACGGCAATAGCAACGCCGCCTACCGACACCAGCGATATCACATTTACAGCGCTATGTGATTTTGGCGACAGCAGGTAGCGTAGAGCGAGGCGCAGTCGGTATCCCATCGGTCGGTTTGTGGCCTATGCCTCCTTGTCCGAAACCTCGGCGTGTGGCTCGGTTTGATCTTTGCCGAGCAGATGGTCGATGTTTTCGAGATAATCGAGAGAATCGTCGAGATAGAATGCAAGTTCAGGAGTCTTACGCAGCTGGAATCGAACCTTTTGAGCAAGTTCATAGCGTACGGTCTTGGCTGAATGGTTGATGCTTTCGAGCACTTCCTGGGCCTTGTCCGACGGGAATACCGACAGATAGGCTTTAGCTATTGACAGGTCGGGCGATACTCTCACGGTTGATACCGTCACCAGCACGCCGCGCATCTTTGCGGTTTGCTGACGAAAAATTTCGCTTAATTCCTTTTGAAGCAGGCGTGCTATTTTGGCTTGTCTTGTTGATTCCATAATTGTCTTACTTTATATTGTCAGGTTAATGTTAGTATACTATATTAACGCTTAACCCACACACAAAGTTACAAAACCCACCGTATTTCTACAACCGGATACGAGGTTTTTTAGTATGCCATTATGGTATAATTCACGAAAATGTTATAACTTTGTAGTCCGAAAAACAATAACCTAATATTTTAACAAACAGATATGAGAAAAAATATCGTAGCCGGTAACTGGAAGATGAATACCACTCTCCAGGAAGGCGTGGCTCTGGCCAAAGAGGTCAACGAGGCCCTCAAGGATGCAACCCCCAAGTGCGACGTTGTAATCTGTGTTCCTTTCACTCACCTTGCATCTGTCAATGCTGTCATTGATCAGAACAAGCTCGGTCTTGGTGCTGAAAACTGTGCCGATCACCTTAAGGGTGCCTATACCGGCGAGGTTTCTGCTCCCATGGTAGTATCTACCGGTGCCACCTACGTTATCCTTGGTCATTCAGAGCGTCGTCAGTACTACGGTGAGACTGCTGAAACTCTCAAGACCAAAGTTAATCTGGCTCTCGAAAACAAGCTCACACCTATCTTATGCATCGGTGAAGATATCGAAGAACGCGAAAACGGCACCTACTTCGATGTTGTGAAAGCCCAGATCGAACA
>CAZOCO010000134.1:0-4941 GCA_964578325.1 uncultured Muribaculum sp. | reverse complement strand
AATCCACGATTGCCACCCCACAACAGGCTCAAAGCGAACTTTGACATACTTTTTTTTCTCAAAACACCCGCTATTTCTCCGGCGCCTTCACAGATTATTTTGATTCGTCAATCATTTTCTTTACCGTAGGGGCTCCATATGTCAGCTTTTTTACGGTAAGGTCTTCTTCTGCAAGTTCGTTTGCTTTAAGAAGTTTCATTTCAGAGGCTTCAAAATTGGCTTTAATTTCTCGTAGGGCTTTTATCTGCTTTTCAAGAGCGTCAATAGTTTTGTCAATACCTTCTGTGGCGGCCAGATATTTTTTATGAGCGCTGATGACATTGTTGCTGAATGACGTACGGAATTTATTTATACGTTCTTCAAATTTTGAGAAGTCTCGAGAGTGAGATCGAGCTGTTTCTAATTCCCGAATTAGAGAGTAGCGTTCAAGGAATCCTTTCTTTGAAGCCTCTGTGATCAACCGCAAGACCGGAAGAAAGAATTGAGGCCGAATTACCAGCATTTTCGGGTATCGATGACTTTTATCGACAATACCACTATCGTATAATTCATTTCCCTGTTCAAGCATAGATACAAGTACAGCATACTCACATCCTTTGCGTTGGCGATCTTTGTCGAGTTTTTCAAGAAAATCATCATTCCGATGTTTGGTAACAGTCGAATCCATCTCATTCTTCATTTCAAACATCACTGAAACATATTCCTCACCGTCAACATAGTCTCGAAATATGAAATCACCTTTAGTATGTTCAATAGCTGTGTTGTCTTTAGAAAAAACGGCATTGGGGTATAAGCCCATACTTTGTGCTTGAGCAAAGAGTGTAGAACAATGCTGTTCTAATGTCTCCCCTACCATCTTTGTTGAAAGACGCATTTTAAAGTCTTTCAGCCGGTCTATTTCATCCTGTTTGTCCTGAAGTTGTTGTTTATGCAATTCGCGAAGTTCATTTTCTCGTTTTTCTGCCGATAACAGACCGGATTTTAGCGATGCACGCAATTCTGATAATTCAAGATCTTTTTGTTGTAGTGCTGATTGACCGTTACTCTTTTCTTTGAGTATTTTTATTTCAAAATCGCTGTCTTTACGAGCAATTTCCGCTGTCAATTCAGCAATACGCTTATCTTTTTCCCCAATGACATCCGATAATTCTTTAGATTTTTCCGATTCGAGTTGAATGATTTCTGAACGTTTGGTTGCATCATACCCGGTAATGATACCATTAAGACGTATAATTTCAGATTTAAGCTCATTCATTTGCGCATCGCAGTTGGCAATACGCTGTTCGTATTCTTTTTCCGTAAGAAGTTTTATAGATTGTTCTCGTTCCTTAAACTGCTCCTTTGCTTCCGCGAGACGGATTGCAAGCTCTTCTTTAAAAACTTTTGAACGGACTTGAGCAACAATACTCTCATATGTACTGTCATCTACCTGAAACGTGGTGTGACATTTCGGACATTCTATATCTTTCATATTGTAAAAAGGCTCGTTATTCTATAATAATGCAAATATAGCGAAAACTTGGCATTGAGAATCTATTTCGGGAACGAAGAAAACGGGCGAATACCAATATCCGTTACCGGTTTAACAGAAATAATTGATGTAACTGACAAGTATTTGGTTGTGTGTATTGTTTTGTTTATCTTTGTTACAGATTAATCATTAAAGTTAACAATAATGCAAGAACATAACAGCTCTGGTTTGAGCGGTAAATGCCATGGAATATCGTTATACCTTATTGGTATGTATGCAGCGGCAGCTATGATGCCTTGGGAAAATGCTGATGCAGAAATATATTCATGTATGTGTGATATGAATCCGGAAGCTCCGGTATTCTCAATTAAGGCAGACAAATCGGAATATCTGTTGGAGCTATCCCTTTTTAATGATTTTTCTTTTTCGACATCTACATATGTCACTGTCGGTTCTTCGGGAACAGCAGATACCTCGATAGACAGCGATGATTATGTACAAGGCACATATTATTGGCGCTATCGTCGTTGTGGATATTCTGCAGTTCATGCATCATATCCGACAAATCCCGAACAAAAGACTATCACATTCGGAACTCGTGACGCTTCATATACAAAGCAGACAGATGGCACTGATTATACGGACATCAAAATGCCGGATGGATCTACATATACACTTTCTTCTGCGTGGGTTCGATCGTATGAGACCGACAATCACTGGAGCTTAAAATCTCCTGAACGATGGGTGATTAATGATGAAGATGCGGAACAAACAGGTGAATCTGCGGCCCATGGTGTCGTAATTAGAAATAATATTATTTATACCCCTCACGGTGGTGATAAATTTAATTCGGCTTGGATAGTGGACGGTGGTGGACTTGGCCTAAACCGCATGCGTTTATCCGACGGACAATCTCTCCCTCCTTTGCGAATTATTGCACCTGAAGATCATCCTTTTCGTAATGAGAGTGATGGAGCATATGCCGGTGCCATGTATTCCATTTCTGAAGATAACGATGGTTTGGTGTATTTTTCCACTACAACCGATATGATAAATAACAATATTGCCACACCATTGGCAATACGTATTTATTCTCTTGATCTATCATCTGTTGTTGAGCAAGATATAACTACTTCGCAAACAATTACAGCTGACTTTGTAGAGGAATTGCCGTTTCCGATGGGCACTCCATCCCATTCACGTCATCATCAGGTCGCTATATCTGGTTCGTTAAAAGGGCAGCACTATGTTTGGACTGCAGGCTACAATGGCGGATGCGATGCCGATCTTAAAGAACCGGAAGTCAGTGTCGTAAGGTGGTCTATAAATAAATCGGGGACACAACCCATAGCTGAAATAGCAACATTAAAAGATATGCATATCGGAGGCTATAATCCTAAAGTTGATTACATTACTGCCATTATTCAACAAATTACGCCAGCAGACACCCCGGATACATTTTATTTCCATTCTACATATTACGACAATGGTATGGATCCTATCGTTTATTATTGTACAGCCCCTACTCTTTGCCGTTTTATACCGTCGGGGGAATGTGAGATAATATCTGATTTGAGTGCTTCTTCCAGTTGTCATAATGAGGGTGTCGCTGCAGCTATACCAGCCGGATTATCCCGATTGTCGGTAGATGGGAACAGAATGATTGCATATGGCTCTGTTAACGAAAGAGGATTATCAACGATCTCTCTTGCGACACTTAACGGAGATCTTTCATCTGCGATACATGTAGCGACTCTTAATCCTACCGGTTTTTCATACAGACATCGTCAGTCTGTAAGCGCAAAACTGTTACCGGGGCACCTTCTTGTTTATGCTGGAAATGGAGGAATGGCCCTGTATCGCTTTCACAACAAAACTTCTGCGGGTATTGAAGATATTACCGATAATCAGATCCCCACAGAAACAAAGTATTTCACCATTGACGGACTTCAACTCAATAATGAGCCAGAAAGTGGCTTTTATATACGGAAAGATATTATGCCTGACGGAACGATACGCATGCTTAAAGTTTCAAATTAAGAAACTATATATAAATGTAACGGGGAGACTGTGTTTTAACAGCCTCCCCGCCTAATGTCGGTTATAATAATTGTCGTGCTTATTTCCTGTTTTGAGTCGCTGATTTCCGCCGCCACTCTTTATATAAGAGTCCTGGAAGAGTACGCACTATGTTGAAGCATCTGCCAAATTGTTTAGACGGCTCTTTGCTCAAGCGATACACGAACTCAAGATGGTTACGGACCATCCACTCTGGCGCACGAGCAACATCTACACCGCTGAAAAATTTAAATGCGGCACCAACGGCAATCATTACTCCCTTACCAAGATGGGGTTTCAGATTATACATGAATATTTCCTGTTTTGGTGCACCCAGTGCAATCCAAATAATATCCGCCCCATCCTCTTCTAACATCTTTGCTATTGCCGGATAATCGAAATCCTCGACACTAAGAAACGGCAGCTCATAAAACAGCATATTATCAACGTTGGGATTAATAAGACTTAAATTCCGTTGTAAGCCATCGAGTACATTTCTTGATGAACCAAGAAAAGCCATTCGATAGCGCTTTGTCGCAATAATATCATTAAAAATCTGACTTCCGCAATATTGCTGATAGTGTAGGCCATATAACCATTTGAGATACAACGGCACGTAACTGCTATCGCAGATTGCGAACATCGCATTGTCAAGAACGTCAAGGTAGGACTTATTGCGGTTGGCGATATTGAGAATTACCCCATCGGCAACACAAATGTATCCCTTTTCCTGATGTTGAATACGTTCGGCTATCTTACTATGAACAACCTCCCGGTCGAATTCATAATTAATATTAAAGTATCGCTCCAAATTATATCGTAGATTTAGTTGATATACTGCTGACTCTGCGCTTTTATACTGAATTATGACTGTGCCCGGTTTTTATACATATCGTTGTAATACTTTTCGTATTCACCAGAAGTGATGTTGTCGAGCCAATCCTGATTATCGAGATACCATCTTACGGTCTTCTCTATACCCTCCTCAAACTGTAGCGACGGTTCCCAGCCGAGCTCACGCTGCAGCTTTCTGGAATCGATGGCATACCGCATGTCGTGTCCCAGGCGGTCGGTGACATATGTGATAAGATGTTCCGAATGTCCTTCCGGATTGCCGATGAGTCTGTCGACGGTTTTAATGATGACCTTAATAAGGTCGATGTTCTTCCATTCGTTGAACCCTCCGATGTTATATGTCTCGGCGACCTTCCCTTTATGGAAAATCAGGTCAATAGCACGTGCATGATCCTCTACAAAGAGCCAGTCGCGTACGTTCTCCCCCTTTCCGTATACCGGCAGAGGCTTGTTATGGCGGATATTATTGATGAACAGTGGGATCAGTTTTTCCGGGAACTGGCAGGCTGATAGCTTATCTGCAGCATTTCCTCTCCACTGGTTAACTTGATGGAATA
>CAZOCO010000133.1:0-4959 GCA_964578325.1 uncultured Muribaculum sp. | reverse complement strand
CGAAATCATTATGTTTACCCCGCTCAACGAGCGCGAGATACAGGAAATTGTCGGTATACAGGTCAAGGGTATCAAGCATATGCTGGCAAAGAATGGTGTCACTCTTGAGGTTACACCGGCAGCACTCGCTTATCTTGCCCGTGAAGGCTACAATCCTGAATTTGGTGCCCGTCCTGTCAAGCGTGTCATACAGCGTATGGTGCTCAACCGTCTGTCGAAAGATATTCTTGCACAGAAAGTCAACCGTGAGGCTCCTATCATTATTGATGTTCAGGGCTCCGGCGATGATGAACAGCTTATATTCCGCAACTGATCAAAAGTTGTAACGACGATAGATGAGGTTGTCCAATCTATAAAAAGTTGGGCAACCTCTCTTTTTTTATAACGTATCCGTCATACTAAAAAAACAGTAGAGCAAGCCGTTTGGCTCGCTCTACTGTATAAGAAATTGTGTGATTATCAGTTAGGACGGGCGATAAGGTCGAAGGGTAAAGCCTCGGTGATGGTGACGTCGTAAAATTCGCCTGTCGACATCGGTTTGTCTTTCACAATAAGTACTTCCGGGTCAACTTCCGGCGAATCCCATTGCGTACGTCCTACGTAGTATTCCGGATCCTCGCGATCAATTATTACGCGTTGTACTGTGCCGACTTTGTTTTGCTGATGGTCAAGCGATATTTCTTCCTGCAGTGCCATCAGACGAGACAATCGCTCTTGCTTTATATCGTCAGGTACACTGTCGGAAAAGTGTTTGGCCGCATAAGTATCATCTTCTTCGCAATAAGCGAATGCTCCCATACGCTCAAAGCGCTGTTCCGACACAAATTGCATCAGCTCATCAAATTCACGTTCTCCCTCACCGGGGAATCCTACCATCAGCGTGGTGCGGATGTGGAGGCCGGGTACCTCATCGCGCAGGCGTGCTATCAATTCTCGCGTCTGAACGCCGGTAATGTGGCGACGCATATTCTCAAGCACGGGGTCGGCGATATGCTGCAGGGCAATGTCGAGATATGAGCATACATTCTGTCGCGATGCCATCACCTTTGTTATATCCCACGGGAACTGCGCCGGATAAGCATAGTGCAGACGTATCCAGTCTACCCCCTCTATGTCGGCCATACGGTCGATAAGTTCGGCCAGACGCATTTTGCCCCCAGGCAGATCGGTGCCGTAAGACGACAGATCCTGGGCTATGACGTTGAACTCGCGCACTCCGCGCGAACGTAGGTCTCTCACTTCTTCAAGTATATCATCGATGGTGCGCGATTTATACCTCCCCGTTATGATAGGAATAGCACAGAATGCACAGAAGCGGTTGCACCCTTCGGCTATCTTCAGATAGGCGTGGTGCGACGGCGTGGTGATAATACGCTCGTAGCCGACTGCTCCTGGTTCTTTTCGTAGCAGATCGGATACCAGGCTTGTCCAGTTGAATTTGCCATACCAGCCGTCGACTTCTGGTATTTCTTCAGGCAGATCGGCAGAGTAGCGTTCTGATAGACATCCCATCACGTAGAGCCGTTGTATCCGCCCTTCGGATTTGGCCTGAGCATATTGAAGTATCGTATTTATCGACTCTTCCTTGGCATCTGATATAAAGCCGCAGGTGTTAATTACCACGGTTGGCGACGGCGACGATGACTGGTCGGGGTCGTGGCGGGCCTCAAAACCTTGACGGGCGAACATGGCCAGGAGCCGTTCGCTGTCAATCAGGTTTTTTGAGCATCCAAGGCTGATTATGTCTACTCTACGTTGATGTTTCATTGATTATGTATGTTTAGTCAAGACGCCATGAGCCTTCAAGGCAGGTGGCATGGTGTTCCTGAATGCCGAGTTCGTCCATCCATTGGCGTGTCTCGGCTGTCTTCAGGTTGCCCGAACCGGGGCCTGCGCCGAAGTCGTTGGTCCATACCCAGGTCGGGGTGGGCCACAGGCACGCGTTAAATTTGATGGAGTTGTAGAATTCTTTTGAACAACCCTGCTGACCGTGGTGGGCCATCTGGATGTAGTCGCAGTTGAGCAGGTCGAGATTGCCCTCTTTTTCCAGACGGTTGTAGAGTTTGTCGCCACATTCTATACCGGCGTCTCCGAGAAACAGGATTGATTTTTTCTTATCCCATACGCGCATCACCATCGACGAGTTGTTGTAGGGGTTGGTGCGCAGTTCTTCGTTGGTGACACCGAGTATCTTGATATTCATGCCGTCGATTTTAATCTCCTTGCCTATTGATTCTTCGTGAAGATCGTATACCTTCAGTCGGCCTTCTTTTTCCGCCTTGTCGAGAGCGGCATAAAATTCGCGGGCATACTGGTTGTAGGGTGTCTCACAGTCCATAAGGCTTTCAGAAAAACGTGAGTGATATACGTTGTTGATTTTCATGCCGCCTGCTTTCTGGTCTTCGAGTATCTGGGTGAGCGCGCCGCAGTGGTCATTGTGAGGATGGCTGATAAACCAGGCTTCCACTTCGTTGCCGAGAGCCTGGATTACACCGCGCAGATAATTGTCTTGGGTGCGGAAACCTCCGTCGAGTACCACAACCTTGCCTTTGTCGGTCAGAAATACGTATGAGTTGCCGATATTATCTTCCTGTGAGGCGAGTTGCCACATGGTGAATCCCGGTTTTGCAGCCATAAGAGCGGGTATTGCTATCAGTGCTGCTACAAGTGTCAGTAAGATTTTTTTCATGATAGAATAATGATGTTTTGATATTGTGTGTTTGGTTTATTGTTTTCAGTCCAGACGCCATACGCCTTCGATGCAGGATACATGATGTTCTTTGATCCCGATTTCATCCATCCATTGGCGTGTCTCGGCAGTCTTGAGGTGTCCTGATCCGGGTCCTGCACCACAGTCGTTGGTCCATACCCAGATCGGGGTGGGCCACAGGCAGGCTCCGAATTTTATATTTTTATAAAACTGTTCAGAGCAACCCTGTTGACCGTGGTGGGCCATCTGGATGTAGTCGCAGTTGAGCAGGTCGAGATTGCCCTCTTTTTCGAGGCGGTTGTAGAGCTTTTCACCTCCTTCTACGCCAAGGTCTCCGAGAAATACGAGCGATTTTTTGTCGTCCCATATGCGTAATACCATCGACGAGTTGTTGTAGGGGTTGGTGCGTATTTCATCGTTTGTTACCGACAGTATCTTGATGGTCATGCCGTCGATTTTGATCTCTTTGCCTATTGACTCTTCGTGCAGGTCGTGGAGCTTGAGATTTCCCTTCTTGTCTTGGGCCTCAAGCATGTAGTAGGTACTCAATGCCATGTCGTAGAAGTCTGGCTCGGCTTTCAGATGGTCTTTGGTGAATTTTGACAGATATACATTGTTTATCTTTACCTGTCCGGGACGGTTTACAACCATTATGTCGTTCATTACGCCGAGGTGGTCGGAGTGCGGATGGGTTATGAACCATGCTTCTACTTCGCCACCGAGAGCAGCTAAAAAACCGCGCAGATAGTATGACTCTTCGTTCATCCCACCGTCAATTACTACAATTTTACCTTTGTCCGTGCGGAATACATACGAATTTCCGATGTTGTTGCTTTGCGACGGGAGTTGCCACATAGTGAATCCGGATTCTTGTGCAATCGACAAGCAGATGGATGAGGCGATGGCTATAAGTGATAAGATTGCCTTTTTCATTATAATGGAGTGTGTTGTCGTGTCGAGGTGGATTTATTTTCCGAAGAGAGAGCGAACGAACTCTTTGCGGTTGAATACCTGTAGCTGGTCGATACCTTCGCCAAGACCGATGTATTTCACCGGAATCTTAAACTGGTCTGATATGCCGATTACAACGCCGCCCTTAGCTGTGCCGTCGAGTTTGGTAATAGCCAGTTCATTGACCTCTGTCGCGGCTACGAACTGCTTGGCTTGTTCAAATGCATTCTGCCCGGTCGAGCCGTCGAGCACGAGCATCACTTCATTCGGGGCCCCCGGTATTATCTTCTGCATCACGTTGCGTATCTTGGTCAGCTCGTCCATCAGGCCTTTCTTGTTATGCAGACGGCCGGCTGTGTCGATTATAACGACGTCGACACCGTTGGCCTTGGCGCTCTGAAGCGTATCGAAAGCAACCGAGGCAGGGTCGGCGCCCAACTTCTGTTTTACCACGGGGACACCGGCGCGTTCGCCCCATACGTCAAGCTGCTCGATGGCGGCAGCACGGAACGTATCGGCCGCTCCGAGCATTACCTTGTTGCCTGCTTTCTTAAACTGGGCGGCGAGTTTGCCGATAGTGGTGGTCTTTCCGACCCCGTTAACGCCCACAACCATAATTACATGGGGGCGGTTACCCTCGGGGAGGGTGAAATCGTCAAGCGCCGAGTCGTTGTTGTTTTCGGCGAGAAGTTCGGTAATCTCCTCGCAGAGGAGGCGGTTGAGTTCGTCGCTCCCTACATAGGAATCGCGGGCTACGCGCTTCTGGATACGGTCGATGATCTTAAGCGTAGTGTCAACACCTACGTCAGAGGTCACAAACACCTCTTCGAGATTGTCGAGCACCTCATCGTCAATCGTTTTCTTACCGGCGATAGCGCGGCGAAGCTTGCTGAAAACGCCCTCTTTGGTGCGTTCCAGCCCCTTATCTAAAGTTTCTTTTTTCTCTTTCGAGAAAAGACGGTTAAAAAATCCCATTGTTAGCGGTTTTAAATCACAATCTGACAACGCCTTACGCCGTCAGCGACGGCCAAAGCCTCGTTATCAGCCTGCAAATTTACTACTTTTTTTTCAATCTGCCGTAATCTCCGCTCCCGTTATTCCATTTTTTATAAAGACTTATATTATCTGTAGACTTACCCGTTGGATCATCTTGCCACATCTATATAATTTCTATCTAAGTCCGTGGAAATTTATTCTAAATATTGTAGGTGTAGAAATTTAATTGTATTTTTGCGACAACAACTTACTTGCAGAACTCTGATTTAGGATATGTAAATGCAAGTTGTGATAATTTTTTA
>CAZOCO010000132.1:0-4996 GCA_964578325.1 uncultured Muribaculum sp. | reverse complement strand
GCAAGGTGCTCAAAAAGAATTTTATCGAGACCGCCACACGCATCATGCTCGGCGAACAGCCCGACGTAGTAGACACATCGACATTCGACATTGACTATATCGGCGTCAAGGCTTCGCAATTCTCGTTTGCCCGTCTGCACAAAGCCGATCCGGTGTTGGGCGTAGACATGTCGTCGACCGGCGAAGTAGGCTGTCTGGGCCGCGACTTCGACGAAGCACTGCTCAACGCCATGATATCGGTAGGTCACCACGTACCCACCAAGGGCATCCTCGTCAGCTCGGGCGATGCACGCGCCAAAGTCGACATGCTCGAAGCATGCCGTCTGCTCGATTCGCGTGGCTATAAAATTTATGCCACACCCGGCACGGCCACATTCCTGGCCGAACACGGTGTAAACGCCACACAGGTATGCTGGCCCGACGAAGACGGTCAATCAGTTCTCGATATCATCGGCAACCACACTGTCGATCTGGTAATCAACATTCCGAAAAACCACACCAAGCGCGAGCTGACCAACGGCTACCGCATCCGTCGCCACGCCATCGACCACAATACGCCGCTCCTCACCAACGCCCGCCTGGCTTTGGCCTACGTAAAAGCGTTCGTGGCCCGTCCGGTCGACTCGATCGGCATCACGTCGTGGCAAGAATACTAAACCCACACTGTGTAAACAGCACTCAAAGAGGGGAGCGGATAGAAACCGCCCCCTCTTTTGCGTTTTCCGATATTAATCATTATTTTTGCGACATGAAACTGATCGAGACACACATAGAGCAGATTATAGCCTTGTGCAAGAAGTACAAGGTGGCCAGGCTATGGGTTTTCGGATCGATCCTGACAAATCGTTTCAACGATAATAGCGACATTGACTTTTCAGTTGAATTTCATTACAACAAGATCGACGATATTTTTGTCACGTTTTTTGACTTTATTGATGAACTGACAACCTTGCTTGGCAGGAAAATCGACATGGTTGATGAAACCGCAATTAAGAATCCCTATTTCCGCAAAGAGCTCGACTCAACCAAACGCCTAATATATGGATGATATTACCTTAAAATCATTAAACGACATACTGAAATCCATCTCAAATATTGAATTATTTTGTTCAAGTCGCCCAAAACAATTTCAGGTATTTTGCGATGATATATGCTTTCGTAGTGCAGTACAATGGGAAATTGCGATCATAGGAGAAGCAATGAATCGTATTCTAAAAAATCGTCCGGACATAAATATTACATCGGCCAGACGCATTGTCAACACTCGCAATTATTTAATCCATGGATATGACAGTTTAAGGGAAGATTTAATTTGGTCAATAGTAATAAAACATCTTCCACTACTAAAATCAGAAATATTAGCTTTAATCAATTCAAACTAACTTACACTCACTTTTGTATTAAAATTGATTACTCAAATGCTTCATGATTTAGTTCAACAGCGGATACTGACTATATGTACATCACTGGGCTTACAGGCGAAAACAGAATTTAGTGGAAAAGGATGGAGAGCTGATGTTTTTGTTTCCACACAAACTCAAAATTATGCTTTTGAAATTCAACTTTCTCCACAAACCCTTAAGAAGACACAAGAACGTCAAGCTAAATATATTAGGGATGGTATTATTGGATGCTGGCTTTTTGAAAAAGAACCGGCAAAACAGATCAAAGAATTAGAGAACCTGCCCATTTTTAAAATTAAACAAAAAGACAATGACCTTTTTGTTTCTCTAAAAGACCGCAAAACACTACCATTGGATGTTTTTATTCACGATTTCTTATTTGATAAAATCAAATTTTGTCATACAATAAAACCTCTTCCATATGTAGAAATACATTTTTTAGAAATGAAGTGTTATAAATGCGGTGAAATAAATCACATATATTATATAGCACCATTCCAATCTGCATGCAATACCATTATTAACCATTCTGAATCTATGTGGGTTTCTAAAAAGCTTTCATTTCATCCTGACATTCTAAAACAAATACAAACGTACACTAATTCAGAACAAGGAAAATCTATCCATCTGGCATCCATTAAAGAACGTTATAGTAGTACCGTTCAAGATTCATATATGTCGTTTGGTTGCAACAATTGTGATAGTCTGTTTGGTGATTTTTTCGTCCATGAGGCAATAATGGATGCACTCTACGGTTATGGGATCGTTGACAGGTATAAATTTAAGGTTGATTTTGATTTAAACCTACAACAAAATATTCCTCATTGGTGTCATCCAGGAGAATCGGATTTTTGCGAATAAAAAATAACCCTTCATATTTTGACAATATGTATAAATTAATCTGCATTATTTTTATTATAGCGAGCTATTGTACATGCTTTGCTCAAAAACAAGAACACCTCACATTTAAGGGAATTCCCCTAGAAGGGAGTATGGATTCATTTTGCCAAAAATTAGAAGCAAAAGGATACATAGTTTTAGATCGAAATAATACCCTTACAGTTTTACACGGAGATTTTACAGGTTATCCGGCCACCATAAGAATCACAGCAACAGACGATGGCAAAAATGTATTTGCAGTATGTGTTATATTTGATTCCAGCAGAGACTGGAGAACACTTGTTAATACATACGACCATTACAAAGATTTATACACAATAAAATATGGCCAGCCTAAATTACAAAAAGAACATAATCCATCTAACTCAAATTCAAATGCAGTATTAATGCTGAAATTAGAAGAGGGAACTGTGGAATATTTTTGCATTTGGGAAACAAAAGGTGGAGAAATTAAACTTACAATTGACAAATCCTCGAGATCGTATGAGGGTCAAGTAAGCATCTATTACAGAGATTCTTTAAATGTCAAAGCGAAAATTCAAAGTGATTTGAACGATATATAAAATAATCATTATTACTAACAGCAAAAGAGCTTCGACTTATACATATAGCACGGAGCTTTTTTTATTTTTGAGTGGTGTAGGAGATGAGGTAGCGGAGAGGGGATGGTGGAACGGGAGCATCGGGGAGTTTTTCAAAGCGGCCGGGGCGGCGGTGGTATTGCTCGGTCTCATAGAAATGACATAACCCTATGCCGCAATCAAGCACTGACGCGGCACTTTTTGGCACATAGTAAAAGTGTACGGTATCGCCTACTACGAGAGCGCGCCACGGCTGCGAGTTTTTTGACGACGGTGCCAGCCGCATCATTCCCAATGCCTCGGCAAACCGGTTGTCTGACGACAAAGGCGTGTTGAAATCTCGCCCGAAAAACAATTCGGCAAACGGCAACCGGTTTTTACTACCTACAATGAATCGCGTCAATTTTTCCATTGCTGATGGATTGGCTGCAACTCCCACCGGACATATTATTTTCAGAGACTGACCATCAGGCCATTTCTGATCGCGATCGAAATCCGATCCCTTGAATGTAGCGGCAATCCAGCAACACCCCAGTCCGAGCTGCCAAGCCTTCAGCACCACCTGCTCAAAGCGGAATCCGGCAGTCAGAGCCGACGCCTCGTCATCGGCAATACCGAGCAGAAAATAGTAAGATGCTCCTTTTATGACGCCATATGTTGTCGGACGGTATTCGCCCTTGAGATCAAACTGTTTAAGTCGTATAGTGACACTTCCGCCAAAGGGACTTGACGAATTTTCTACTGCGCGGAGCAGATCTGTAATCTGCGGTTGCGTGAGTCCTGCGCCATTGAAACTTCTGACAGAACGGCGCTCTTTTATCGCTTCAATTAGATTCATTTGTACACTTGTATTTATAAGTTTAACTTAAAAAACCACTTTTTAGTTCAATAGCGACGCGTAATTTCCATAAGTTTTGACATGCCGTAGAGCAGACTGATTGAAAAAAATTCGCTAAATTTGTAACAATCATCCGCAGCATGCGCCAGCGGACAATCTGAAACGAAATTAAATCAACCAAATATCTCATTACTTCACAACATTACATCAGCAGCAACCATGAGGAAATCTTTCTTGCTACTTTGTGCCATGATGCTCCTGTCGTCGACTATCCCTGCTATTGCCTCGGTCGTCTATCAGGACAAGCATGCCCGCTTCACCCTTATCAGCGACGGTACAATCCGTCTGGAGTACGCCCCCAACGGTAAGTTTATCGACGACCAGTCGTTTATCGCCGTCAACCGCGAGACACCCGACATAAAGGCTATCGTCGACGACAACGGCAAAAACGTCACCATCACTACCGACAAGATGATTGTGAACTACCGCAAAAATTCAGGCCCGTTCACAGCCGAAAATCTCTCCATAACCAACGCGCCCGGATTTTTCGCTTTCGACTGGAAACCGGGACAGAAACAGACAGGCAACCTACTGGGTACCTACCGCACTCTCGACGGCTACAACGGCAATCTTGACCTGGGCGGCAATCCCATGAAACTCGAAAAAGGTCTGCTTGCTACCGACGGATGGACTCTGGTCGACGACTCGTCGTCACTACTCTTTGATCCGTCGCAAGACTGGACATGGGTAAAAGAGCGCAAGTCGAAAAAAGGAGCACAAGACTGGTACTTCATGGCCTACGGCCACGACTACAAGCAGGCACTCAAAGATTTCACCCTGTTTGCCGGCGAAGTTCCGCTGCCCCCGCGCTATGCCTTCGGATTCTGGTGGAGCCGCTACTGGGCCTATACCGACAACGAGATCCGCGACCTCGTAGCCCGATTCAAAGCTTACGACATTCCGCTCGACGTACTTGTCATCGACATGGACTGGCACTTTACCGAACCAGGCAAAGGAGGATGGACCGGCTACACCTGGAATACCGACATTTTCCCCGAACCGGCAGAGTTGCTTAAGTTCGTAAAAGACAACAATCTGCAGATCACTATGAACCTGCACCCCGCCGAAGGTGTAAAGAACTATGAGGAGAAATACGATGCTCTGAAAGCATATCTCGGTCTTCCCGCAGCCGATACCACCGACATTCCTTTTGAAGCCTCCAACCAGAAATTCATGAAAGGATGGCTCGATGTAGTGCTTCACCCGATGCAAAA
>CAZOCO010000131.1:0-5055 GCA_964578325.1 uncultured Muribaculum sp. | reverse complement strand
TGCGCGACTATAGGTTCTATGCCGCAGACATGGTGCATCCGTCTGATGTCGCCGCCGACTACATCTACACCAAGTTTGAAGAAGCTTACATGACACCTAAAACGCGACAGCAGGCCAACATGGCGTGGCGCGAATACCGGGCCTCACTGCATCGCCCGCTACATTGAGCCATAGATTAACGTTACATTCTATTGCCTTTTCAGGGAAAAGGTCTAAATTTGCATATCAGATTCTATTCTTACAAATTTTCAAAACCAATCATTGATATGAGATTTTCAAGTTTTATACGTTACGGCATCTTCATCATGGCCGCATTGATGCTTGCCCCGCAGGCCGAGGCTCAATTTTCTATCGGCGGCAGAAAAATAGATGCAAAGAAAGCTTTGAGTGCAGCAAAAGATGCAGCAAAAGCCATAACTCTTTCCGACAAAGACGTTGCACAGCTGTGTGCTGAATCTGTGGCGTGGATGGATGCCAACAACAAAGTTGACAACGGTGAATATGACGCCCGTTTGAAACGCCTCACCGACGGTATCACGGAAGTCGATGGTGTAAAGCTCAACTTCAAAGTCTACGATGTAGTCGACATCAACGCCTTTGCTTGTGGCGACGGATCTGTACGTGTATTCTCATCACTTATGGACATCATGAACGACGACGAGCTTATGGCCATAATCGGCCATGAAATAGGCCATGTAATACATCATGACACTAAAGACGCCATGAAACGTGCCTACCTTGCTTCGGCCGCCCGCAATGCCATGGGAGCAGCCGGAGGCACTATCGGCAAATTGTCGGAATCGGCGGTCGGCGATATCACACAATCATTCATGACCGCGCAATTCTCACAGAAACAAGAATATGCCGCCGACGACTTCGGCTTTGAATTTGCGGTAAAACACGGTCATTCGCCATATTCTATGGCCGAAGCTCTCACTCGTCTTGTAGAAATATCTAACGGAGAGAAGGCCAACCGAATCGCACAGATGTTCTCATCTCACCCCGACAGCGAAAAGCGTTCGGCACGCGCACGCCAGAAAGCCGAAGAATATTTGAAAAACCACTGATGACACTACGTAACAAAATCACACTCGGCTGTGTAGCGGCATGCGTGCTGTTCATAGCCGGGTGTATTATATATGGCTGTTATGTCAACAGCCACTTTGAACGCGGATCAGCAAAAACTTACGGCGTGATAACTTATTCGGCAAAAAAACATCACCCCGAACGGAGCTATCGCGTAAACCACCGGCTGGTACACAACGCAGCCTACGATGAAACCATACTGCGCTACCGATACACCGTAGCCGGGCTGGAATATGACGGAAAAACCACGACCCGGCACGTCATACCACGCCTTCCTTCCGTCGGCGACAGCATCCTGGTCACATACGCCCTCGACAAGCCGTCGCTGTCGCGTACCGGCTCACAGCCTACTGTCAAACGCGCTAAAAAGCATCATTGACCCACAAGCCCCATAATATCAATTTGATCAAATTGTCGTAGCAGCGGGGTCTTTGCCTCTACGATCAAACCGGATATAACTTTGTTCTATAGGATGATAATCAGGATCAGTCCAGAGCGGACTTGTTATCATTAAATCCGCGCTGATTCTATTGCAAGCTATAGGCACATTGTGCAACCGGCACTGACGCAACAACATCTGTATATCGGCTTCGTGTGGCTGCGGATTCAGGTCATCAATAAGAAATACTGCCAGATCGATTTCGTTTCTCACTACCATAGCGGCAATTTCAGCATCACCACCCATCGGGCCTGATTGCATACATTCCACATCGGCATCGATCCCCAACTCATCAAAAGCCTTTTTTATCAATCCACCGGTAGTACCAGTGCATACCAGATGCTGCCGCGACAGATATCCAGCATTGCGTTTAACCCAATCTACCATATCGGCTTTTCTATGGTCGTGCGCCACAAGCGCTATTGTCAATCGTGTCTTCATATCTAAAATCGCATATTAAATCAGTCTATAGTATGAACTATATTTCACCATAATAGGTTCATTTACACAAATAATTATTATATTTGCGAAAAGACACACCACTTCAAGCGAAGACTCCAATGATCGCCACCTTTGTCAAATATCTGCAGGCCGAGCTTGGTCGCTCGCCAAATACAGTCGCCGCCTACGAATCCGACCTGCGGCAATGGGCCGAATTCGCCACTGAAGGCCATCCGGAAGAGCTGCATCCGGAAGACGTAACCACTTCCGACCTGCGCACATGGATAGCCGATCTTACCCGCCACAATATCGAGCCACGCTCGGTGAGACGCAAGATACAGTCGCTACGGGCTTTTTTCCGCTGGCTCACACGAAAAGGGATTCGCCCTACAAACCCTGCCAACGATCTTATCCTCACAAAGACCGACCGACCCCTGCCGGTATATGTGCGTCAGAACGAGATAGCAGAAATTCTTGACGATATAATCGACACCGAGGATTTCCGACAGGTACGCGACCACCTGATAATAAACATGTTCTATACTACGGGCATGCGTTCTACCGAACTGCAGACCCTAAAAGACGGCGATGTAGATACCCAAAAGGGTGAACTAAAAGTACTCGGTAAGCGTAATAAAGAAAGACTGATACCTTTCGGACAGGAACTTTCTGACATGATAGACAACTACCGTACACTTCGGCTCGACTACACAGGCGCTCCCTCGGGAGGCAATGCCAGTTTCTTCGTAAGAGAAAACGGCGAACCAATGTATCGCAATCTCATCTACCGCATTGTACACAACTCGTTGGCCGGACGGACAGGTGCACCCCGCCAAAGTCCCCACGTACTGCGCCACTCGTGTGCTACAGATCTGCTCAACAACGGCGCCGACCTCTTCAGCGTACAGCAGCTTCTGGGCCACCAGTCGCTGGCCACAACACAAGTATATACTCATGTCACATTAAGCGATCTCAAAGATAATTACAAACTCGCACACCCACGTGCACAAAAAAAGAAAGGAGAACACCATGGACATTAATCTCAAATCAGTGCATTTCGATGCTTCTCAACGTCTGCAAGATCACATCCAGAAGAAACTCGACCGCATGAGCCGTCGCTACGACCCGGCTGCACGAGCCGAAGTCACGCTTAAAGTGGTAAAACCTGAAACAGCAATGAACAAAGAAGCCTCGATCCGGATGATAGTAGCCGGTGCCGGTGAACTGTTCGCGTCAAAAACGGCCGATACATTTGAAGAAGCGTTCGATACTGCCGCCGAGGCTATCGCCCGTCAGCTCGAAAAGACAAAACACGCCAAGGTATAATCCTAATATACCCCTATACATTTACCACGAGGCTGTCTGACAATCAAAGTCAGGCAGCCTCGCTATCTTCAACCGCCGAGTTTCAGAGTAATATTAAGGACTTTTGAATTATGTCGCCGCCGCAATTATTACCCGGCGACATAATTAACGTGAGTCCGATATATGCACAGCAAAAAAGCCGTTAGGTGGCCTATATTTTGAGGAAGAAAGTATGTCAATGTTCGCTTTGAGCCTGTTGTAGGGTGAAATTAAGTGTAAAGTCAGAGTCGTGATGAGGGGTTAAGGTCCGGGTGGTATTAAAGACTCCAGGGCAATCAGCTGTATATAAGGGAGTTATTTCGGACAGCATACATGCTGTCCGCATTTCACCCAAAGAAATCACACCGGACGCCATACACAAATTCCCGACGCTCTAACCGGACGCCAAGCATGGCGTCCCTACCAACCTACAACACAACATATTACGCAACATGAATTGCTTTCAAGGACATACACCATCCGTAGGGCTGCACCATGGTGCAGCCTCCCCCCACACCAACAAAGGATGTTCCATGGAAACATCCCTACCATCTGATATACAGCAATTTGCACCCATATATGCGGTAGAGACAGCATGTAATGCTGTCCAAATGCTGTTCCTACCGCATTGGTAGTGGTAACTAGTTGTGTGATAGATTGAGGAAGTGGAGGTAAAGGATTGCGAGGTGACGGGAGGTGTCGTCGGGAATAGCGTCGGGGGAAGTGTGGATGGCGCGGTTGATCTGACGGCGCTCGCGAAGGTGAAATCGGGGGATGTGGTACAATTGTGTGTTCATGATGGCGCAAAGGTAGCGCCATGGAGCGGATGTGAATCGTGGTTTTATCGCGAAGGGCGGTTTTGATTGAACTTGAATTAATTATTATCTTCTATAGATACTCAAAGATCTTTATACAATTTAGGAGTCAGATCGCGACAAAAGGGCTACCATTTTAGGAATAAATCACAACAGTTTGGCGTGATTATTCGATATTTCCCATTAAATTTGTCGCGATAAATTATCCTATACAACTACTGAAATCGAAATAATGCAAAAATTGCATTATCATCCCCTATCGAAGCGCTCTGAAATTTTACCATCGTTATCTAAACAGATAAGCGATAGAACGCTTATGCGTTTGCTTTCGGTAGCGACGGTAATAAGCGTACAGCCAGAATTGTAAGCAATGGTATCTTGATTGCCAATGGATACTGTCCTATTTCATTTCGCACTGTGGATTCGATCGATTACAAAAAAGCAATGCTGTTGTTTTGTGAACAAAATAATATTACGGCATTCAAGCGCATATTCATCGACCAATTCCTCTTCGCAGTGAAAACCTATTTTTAGAGAAGGCCTTGTGCATATTGTCAATGGGGTTGCGATTTATCGGAGAAATCACTAATTTTGTGATTCTATAATAAACTAATCTGACACGATAAAATGAAACATATCGCAACTCTTTTACTGTTGGCAGGACTCTCGCTTAACGCATCGGCCGACGACAAAGTAATCAACCCGGACTCTACCGGTTTTAAATTTACCGACGTAACTGTTGTCAAGACTACCCCTGTCACCGACCAGAACCAGTCGGGCACATGCTGGTGCTTCTCGACCAACACATTCTTTGAAGATGAAATTCTGCGTACAGGCGGCAAAGAAACAGACTTGAGCGAAATGTATGTCGTACGTCAGTGCTATCTCGACAAAGCCCGCAAATACGTACGCATGGACGGCACAGTCAAC
>CAZOCO010000130.1:0-5077 GCA_964578325.1 uncultured Muribaculum sp. | reverse complement strand
GTGTTCGCTATATATCAATGGACATCCCCATGGCCCTGCCACAGGGGCCACTACATGCCAGCTCTACATGCGCCGTTTCTCCGATGGCGAAACTATCACTGTCGAACCCTGGCGTTCGGCTGCGTTCCCGGTCATCAAAGACCTTATGGTCGACCGTAACGCATTCGACAAGATTCAGCAAGCCGGCGGCTACGTATCGTTCAATTGCGGCGGAGCACAGGATGCCAACAACCTTCCCATCTCCAAAGTCAATGCAGACCTCGCTATGGACGCTGCCACATGTATAGGTTGCGGTGCATGCGTTGCAGCTTGTAAAAACGGTTCGGCTATGCTCTTCGTTTCGGCAAAAGTCAGCCAGTTCGCTCTACTGCCACAAGGTCAGGTAGAACGCGACCGTCGCGCTCGCGCAATGGTTGCAAAGATGGACGAGCTCGGATTCGGCAACTGTACCAATACAGGTGCATGTATGGCCGAATGTCCTAAATGCATCTCTATCTCAAACATCGCCCGCCTCAACCGCGAGTACATCAAAGCAAAGTGTGCCGACTGATAAGCAGTCATCACATTCTACACATTATATTAAGGTCTGTGCCGCAATGGTACAGACCTTAATATTTACATCAAATTTACCGATACAATCAAAACATTTGTTCACGTCATAAAATATATCTAAATTAGTCGGGAACAAACCTATTTCGCATGAAAACACCTCATCTTATTATCTCTGCTTTAGCATTAGCAGCCACTCTGTCAGCAAATGCGCAACTTTCCGTTTCCTATCCAAAGATTGAACGTTCCGAAACCGACCGCCTCGTCCTTCAAGTCGAAGATGTCGAACAATTAAAAATTAAGGTTACAGGAAAACCTAATGCCTCGTCAATGTCAATAGACATTAATTTCGTAGACCACGATTCCATCAATACCGTGCAATTAATTCCGGTACTTCCCATCACTTCCGACACTATACCAGACATAATTATCACAACAAAATCTCTCGGTGACTCCATTAAACTCATATATTCATCCAGAATCATCACAGGAAGGATCTATCCTAAACCTGATGTAAATGCCATTCTCATGGAGACTTTCACCACCGACAGCAACAGCACCACGCTACCATTGTTTGCCATTACTCCAGGCATAAAAAAGAGGGTAAATATTGCCGGAAAAGAAATGGATGGTGTGGATTACTGTGGTCTGCGCTATAGCAATGTTCCTCCGGAGCTCTGGTACAAAACATTCGACATCAAAGAATATATATACTTCACTTTAAACCTACATCCATAATGTTACGCCGTTTTCTTGCAGCTGCACTGCTATTCTTACATATATTTCCGCTTGCCGCATCTAATGACACCACCATGATGTGCAACGGCAATGTGTGCATGGTCATTAGCAATGACACACCAGATGCTCCGACATTTAAACAAATCATGACGCAGGCTGTCGCACACGAACAGCATATTTGCGACAGCATTTCAAAATTAGCCGAACGACATATGTCTCAAATGGCAAATTGCACCACGAAGCAACAACGCGATTCTATCATTCAAATCTACATTAACGATATCCAGCCCCAACTGCTCAACTCTCTCTCCAATTTAGAAATCAGCAAAATGAAACAATTGAGCAAAATGGACTTCAGCGATGAATGGGCAGATCTGTTTTGCGAGCTATCTCAACAAGCATACTACAACAATGATGAACGCGACACACTCCTCAATGGACTAAAATCCATTTACTCAAATCTGTCGGCTCAAGACACCATACAGCCAAAAATTATCGAAGCACACACTTATCTATATCCACCGACACAGCTGCAGCCCGGCGACAATATGGCCGATGGCAATCTTATAGACTGTAGCGGAAACAATCATCGCATGTCCGATTATTTAGGTAAATATATTTTAATTGACTTTTGGGAGTCGACATGCGGAGCTTGTCGCATGTCTGTACCAGAGCTTCGCGAACTGGCAGAAACATTAAGCGACCGACTACATGTAATCGGAATCAATACAGAATCTGTCGACGAATGGAAGCGATTCTCCGCTACCGCCCCTTATCCAGGTATAAATCTGCATCAGGCCGATTATACAGACCGTTCGCCATTAGGCATTCCCATGAAATATAGAGTCATCGGCTATCCGACATTCATATTGATAGATCCCAACGGCAAAATTATCCAGATACAACCGGGCTACAGAGAAGGTTTATTACATTCATTCGTCGAATCAATACTGTAGATCAATCCCGACTTAAAAATTAGCCGGTGAGCCAAAAATTTTTATTACCTTTGTCATAGTAAAAATTTCTAAACATTTCACATTTCATATACATATGAGCAACTGGTTTGAATGTAAAGTCCGCTATGACAAGACCCTTGAAAACGGTTCTGTAAAAAAAGTCAACGAGCCATATCTGGTCGACGCGCTGTCGTTTACCGAAGCGGAAAAACGAATCATAGAAGAAATTACACCTTTCATTTCAGGTGAATTTTCTGTATCGGCCGTAAAGCGCAGCAATATCACCGAAATATTCTGGAACGATGCTGCCGACAAGTGGTATCACGTCAAAGTCAACTTCATCACTCTCGATGAAAAAACTGCTGTCGAGAAAAAGACAACATCACACATTCTCGTAGCCGCCAACAACTTCCGCGAAGCTCTCGACAACTTTATGGAAGGGATGAAAGGCACAATGGCCGACTTTGAAGTCAATACCATCACCGAGACCCCGCTGATGGACGTATATCGTTATACCGATAAACCTGCGGCAGAGTGACAACGTCTACCGTAGCATCGCGCCTCAACGACATAAGGGCTGCACTACCCGACGGAGTGCAGCTCGTTGCCGTTTCAAAATTTCATCCGGCCGAAGCCATACGCCAGGCCTACGATGCCGGACAACGGCTCTTTGGAGAAAGCCGGGCCAATGAATTCGTCCAGAAAGCCACTTTCCTACCCGACGATATCAAATGGCACTTTATCGGACATATCCAGACCAATAAAGTCCGTCAGATACTCCCATATGTCAGTCTCATTCAGAGCGTCGATTCAGAACGGCTGTTGCGGCTCATCGACAGCGAGGCTCGCCGTATATCGCGTCGCGTCGATATATTATTACAAATCCACGTGGCCCAAGAAGAAACAAAATTCGGTTTCTCTCCCCAAGAACTACAACAAATACTTTCCGACATCGATTTTAACTCGCTTGACGGCATACGGGTGCGCGGCATTATGGGAATGGCATCAAACGTAGACGACACCAAACGCATCAACGACGATTTCCGTCGTCTAGCCCAATGCTACGAAATGACACGCAACACTCTTGGACACGAATGCGACATATTGTCGATGGGAATGAGCCACGACTACCGGCTTGCCATCGAGGCCGGTTCAAACATGATACGTGTCGGCTCATACATATTCGGCGAACGAACATACTGATTCGTATAGCCGAAGATAGTGTTTTTAATCAGAAATCTGTATCTTTGTAAAAAATAATATATCCTTAACTTCATAATCAAAATAACATGTCAACATCTACCGAAAAGAAGAACTACACATTACCCATCATCGTGATGTTCCTGCTCTTCTTCATGATCTCGTTCGTTACCGGATTCCAAAATCCGTTCGGAGTAATTCTTAAAAATCAGCTGTCGCTGTCTACACTCCAGTCACAGCTCGGAAATGCAGCCAACTTCATTGCCTACGCTTTCATGGGTCTGCCCGCCGGTATAATACTGCAGCGCAAAGGCTACAAATTTTCTGCTATCGCCGCAGTAATTGTCGGTCTCGTAGGAGTTGCCATCATGATGGTGTCTTCACTTCTGCCGCAGAACATTATCTTCGGAATATACCTTGTCGGCGCATTCGTTGCCGGATTCTCCATGTGTATGCTCAACACTGTTGTAAACCCGATGCTCAATACTCTCGGTGGTGGTGGCAAGAAAGGCAACCAGCTGTTGCAGTTCGGAGGATCGCTCAACTCTCTCGGAGCTACCATTTGCCCGATACTCGTCGGATACTGCATAGGTGACGCAGCCAAAGCCACTCTCGGCCAAGGTCAGTTGGCCCTCGGTATCGCTATGGGTATATTTGCTCTCGCCCTTATCGTACTCATCTGTTCAAAACTCCCCGAGCCACAGCTCGACGAGATGAAGAAAGAAGCAAAAAAAGACCATAGCTCACTTCAACAGGAAGAAAAGAAAATCAAGCTTTCCGACGCTTTCTCGTTCTCCAACTACCTCTTTGGTGTGATCGCCATATTCTTCTACGTAGGTATCGAAGTAGGTATACCAAACATCGCCAACCTCTACATGACGACTCCTGAAATTGATATCGCAGCCGGAGCTGCAGGACTACTCTGCGGCATGTACTGGCTTCTCATGCTTGTAGGACGATTTGTCGGAGGTGCCATAGGTGGCAAAATTTCTTCAAAAACAATGCTGACCGTTGTGTCGACAGTTGCTTTAGTCCTTTTGGCCTGCGCAATTCTTGCAGACCCCGCTTCAAAAATCTCTATCCCGGCTTTCGACAGCGAATTCAATCTCACCTCTGTAGAAGCTCCGATCAATGTTCTCTTCCTCGTACTCTGCGGCCTTTGTACATCGATCATGTGGGGTAGCATATTCAACCTTGCCGTTGAAGGTCTTGGCGAATACACAGCCGTTGCCTCCGGATTCTTCATGGTAATGGTATGTGGCGGTGGTATCGTACCCCTCATCCAGGGTTATGTCGCCGACATCGCCGGATATCTGTCATCCTACTGGGTACTATTTGCAGGTGTTGCATATCTGCTTTTCTACGCTCTCGTCGGAAGCCGCGTAAGCAAAAAAGCCTGATAAACAAATACTATTACAGCGTATATAGACAGGAGTCCCATATCTGGGTTCCTGTCTATTTTTATTGCGCTACCATTTAGATGCATCTGCAGGTTGGTAAGTTCATATTTTTTCATTAAATTCGCATCATAAAACCGAACATACCACAACACCTATGGAATTAGACGCCGCACTGCTTACACGTGCCGCAGACACCATCCGAGTCTTGTCTGCATCTATGGTTGAAAAGGCAAA
>CAZOCO010000129.1:0-5383 GCA_964578325.1 uncultured Muribaculum sp. | reverse complement strand
GACCCTCTTATCATTGTCGACGGTTCGCCTTATCCCGCTTCACTTTCAAATATCCCGCAGCAGGATATAGAATCTGTAACCGTACTTAAGGACGCAGCTTCTGCAGCTCTGTATGGTGCCCGTGGTGCCGCCGGTGTTATTATCATTACCACTAAAAAAGGTAGTACTAATGAAGCCCGTATCACTTTTGATGCCAAATGGGGTGCCAATACCCGCGCCGTGCAGCGTTACGACGTCATTGACAATGCCGGAGAGTTCTACGAAGCATACTATGCACAGTTAAACAATTACTATCTGTCGCAGGGGTATAATCCCGCTATGGCTAATCTCAACGCCAATACAGCTATGCTCAACCAGTTGGTTTATAATGTCTATAATGTTCCTGCTGGGCAGAATCTTATTGGAGTAAACGGTCGTCTCAATCCTAATGCGACACTGGGCAATAAAGTAGTTCGTAATGGCGTGGAATATTATCTCACTCCCGACGACTGGACAGATCTTGCTTATCGTACCGGTTTCCGTCAGGAATACAATGTCAATGTCAACGGTGGTAATGATAAGGCCAACTATTATGCATCGTTGGGTTACCTTGATGAAGAAGGTATAATCAATTTTTCCGGCTACGAACGTCTGACTGCTCGCTTCAAAGGTGATTTCCAAGCTAAAAAATGGCTCAAACTCGGAGTCAATGTTGGTTATGTTCACTCTAAAACCACGCAAAATACAGGTCTTGACGATACAACCGGTTCGGGCAATATGATGTATTATACCGACTATATTGCTCCTATTTACCCTGCTTACGTACGTGTAGTAGGTGCCGACGGACGTCCACAGATTGCTGTCGACGAATACGGACATCAGAGGTATGACTACGGTACACCGGCTTCCTACGGTTACAACCGTCCGTTTGGTGCTACCGGTAACCCCCTTGGTTCCAATCAGTACAACAAGACTCTGAAGATCGGTGATCAGCTGAATGGTACGTTTACCGCTGACTTTACATTTACCGACTATCTGAAAGCCAATATCACCAGCAACGTAGTGTGGGGTGAAACTCAATACTCACAGTATGAAAATCCTTTCGAGGGGCCGAAAGCTTCACAAAACGGTTCTCTTACAAAATACACTCAAACCTCACTGCGAACAAACAATATCCAGACGCTGACATATCTGAAGCAATTCGGACTTCACAATGTAAATGTACTTGTCGGTCATGAATATTATAAAGAAGACATACGCTACTTGAGTGCATCGGCAACCAACGGTTTCTCTCCCGAGATTCCGGAATTAAATGCTTTTGCCAACAAGACTACATCTGCTTCATATCAGCAGGTATATAACGTAGAGGGATATTTCGGTCGCGCACAGTATGACTACGATTCAAAATATTTTGCATCGCTGTCTTATCGCCGTGACGCATCCTCACGTTTTGCAAAAGACCGTCGCTGGGGTAATTTCTGGTCGGTAGGCGGTGCCTGGATTATCAACAAGGACTTCTTCACCGATAAGGATTGGATCAAGCTGTTGAAGCTTAAAGCTTCTGTAGGACAGCAGGGTAACGACAATATTATTAACTGGGCCTATATTGATACATATACACTGGTTGCAGGTGCTAACGGTATGTCTACCGCATTCCGCCTTTTAGGAAACCCCAATATCACATGGGAGACCTCTACCAACTGGAACTTCGGTGTAGAATTTGGTTTCTTTGATAATCGCCTCAACGGTACAATCGATGCATATTATAAGAAGACTACCGACTTGCTTTTCTGGCTTAACATTCCGGAATCTGCAGGTTCTCGAGGATTCTACGATAATATCGGCGATATCCGCAATGCCGGTGTTGAGGTAACTCTTAATGGTGGTATTATCCGTAGTAAACTGATAAACCTCGATGTGAATCTCAACTTCACCCACAATTCAAACAAGATTCTCAAACTTCCGCAGTCAAAGAAAGAATACGGAGGTTTTGCCGACAATGAAAATCAAGTCGGTATATGGTATCAGGAAGGTAAATCGCTGTATAATGCATATCTTCCGGCCTATGCAGGTGTGAATGAGAAAGGTGAGGCTATATACTTTGCTGATCCGGATATTAATATGGAATATACCCAGACATCGCCTGCCAAAGTCAAGAGCCGCGAACATGTTACTACCGACATTAACCTTGCGCCAAACTATGAGTGTGGCGACATGCTTCCCACTCTCTATGGTGGCTTCGGTTTGACATTGAGTGTGCAGAAATTTGATGCTTCTGCTCAATTTGACTATCAGCTTGGTGGTAAGGTATACGATTCGCAGTATGCCCACTATATGTCACCGACCGCCAACCAGTCATCTGCAGGTACTACATTCCATCGCGATTATGTTAAGTCTTGGAGCCCGGAAAATCCAAACAGCAATATTCCCCGCTGGCAATACCGCGACCAATACACTTCGGCGAAGTCTGACCGCTTCCTGACCTCTGCACGTTATCTCAACTTCCAGTCGTTTACTGTCGGCTATACCCTGCCGAAGTTCTGGAAAGAAATCTCAAATATACGTGTTTATGTGATGGGCGAGAACCTCTGCTTCTGGTCGGCACGAAAGGGTCTTGATCCGCGCTTTGCTTACTCCGGAATAGATGCGGTAAAAGGTGTTTCTACCTATCAGACATCACGAAATATTTCGGGTGGTATACAGGTTACATTCTAATTTGACCATAACTTATCTGATATAAATAAATGAAAAAATTATTATATACAGTTTTAGCTGTCACCTCGATATCTGCTCTTACAGGATGTATTGAGGAAACTAACCCTTTGACCGGGTATGTCACCGAGGATCAGGCTGGTAATGCGCCAAACTCGTTTGAGGGTTTTGTGAGCGCGATTACTACCGATCTTATCGGACAGTTTAACTATTCTCCTACCAATGAACGTCCGTGGGACTACGGTTATCCATCGTTTTTCCTGCAGCGCGATGTGATGGGGCAGGATATGGCTCTCACCTATACCGGATCATGGTATTCTGCATGGGCGTATGCAAGTTATCTTGGCCCGGAATATATATCGGCACAGGTTCCTATGACAGTATATTATGGCTGGATAAAGAACTGTAACACAGTGCTCAGTATGTATAATGCAGCTCCTACCGAACGTCATATGTCGGGTGCCGGTATCGCATATGCCATACGTGCTATGCTCTACATGGATCTCGCGCAGATATATTGCCAGAAAACTTATCTGCAGGATCCCGACGGATTGAGTGCAATTGTGGTTACGTCAGAAACATCTGATTATGCTCATAATGGACGTAGCACCAACCGTGAGATTTGGGAAGATCGTATCTTGCCGGACCTTGATGCTGCTGAAGAGTTTCTCGACGGTTACGTCCGCGACAATAAGTACACCCCCGACCTTTCTGTAGTATATGGTCTGAAAGCCCGCGCATATCTGTATATGGGTAAGTGGGAGCTTGCAGAAAAGTATGCTAAAGACGCGCAGGCTGGATACTATATTATGAATGAAAATCAGTATACATCTCGCGAAACCGGTTTTAATACACCTAACGATTCATGGATGTTCGGACTTACATTCAAGAGCAATGACCCCTGTATTTTAAATAATGATGCAGACTCGTCATGGGGCTCGATAATGAGTCTTGAAATTGTACCTTCAGGTGGTGACGGATGTGGCTATGCCGCCAACTACGGACACCAGATCGCTATCGACCATCACTTGTATAATACTATTCCTCATAGCGACTTCCGTCGTAATTGCTTTATTGATTTCGATGCCGCTAATCTTGAAGGTGATGCTCTGGTAGAATTCCTTAAAGACTATTCAGACTATCCTGAAGCACTCGCTGCAACTCCTGTTGGAGAAGATTACAAATTTGGTCTTGGCGGATTCTCTCTTAAATTCCGTCTTGCCGGTGGCGATGCTGGTCATAAAGATCAATATGTTGGTTTTACAATGGCAGTACCTTTGATGCGAGTTGAAGAAATGAAACTTATCGAGGCAGAAGCCGCCGGTATGCAGAACGAAGGCCGCGGTATACAGCTGTTGACCGATTTTGCAAAAACTCGCGACCCGCAGTTTGTCTACGGCCAGCACAACGAACAGTATTATGGCAACAATACTCCGTTCCAGAACGAAGTGTGGTGGCAGCGCCGTGTTGAGCTGTGGGGTGAAGGTTTTGCTACGTTCGACATCAAGCGTTATGCTAAAGGCATTATCCGTTCGTATGCAGGAACAAACCATGTGGCCGATTATCGCTGGAACGTAGAAGGTGTTCCCCAGTGGATGATCTTCTGTTTGGGTGGTACTGATGCCGACTACAACTACGCACTGGTTCAGAACCCTGTTCCGGTTGCTCCAACCGAAGATTCTCCCGAATATAGATTCTAATTTTAACAGGACAATTTTAATATGAAAAAATATATATTGCCTTTAGTTGCGTTTTTGGGCTTGGCAATGGTGTCGTGTTCCGACGATAACGATTTCACTCCGGGGCCTCAATCGCAGGGATTCTATTTCCCGAAAGAGTCTGTGTCTCAATTCTATTTTGATGAGGATGCTTCGCAGTTCGCATTTACTGTAATGCGTACAAATGCTGAAAAGGCGCAGACTGTAACTCTTCAAGTCGTTGATGAATCCGGATTGTTTAACATTCCTACCGATGTAAATTTTGCCGCCGGCGAAACTTCGACTGACGTTGTGGTTACATTCGACATATCAAAACTATCATATATCGATTATGATATCACAGTGTCTATTCCCAAGAATGAGGCATATCTGTATGGTTTGACAGAATATGAGTTTATCGCTGGTATTGACCCGGCATATCGTTGGGAAGATATGGGTACCTGTATGTATACAGACGATTTGATATGCGGTCTATTCATGAACGCACCTTCGATGGAATATGAGGTACCGATTCAGCGTCATATGAGTACGTCAGGACTCTACCGCCTTGTAAATCCCTATGGAGAATATTTCCCCTATAATGAACCGGGTGACTATGACGATGAAGATCACTATATGGTGATTCATGCCGAATATCCATCAGCCGTGTGGGGAGAACCATTCTATACCGGTTGTGATTGGGGTTTTGGTGAGATGTATTTAGTATCAAATGCATGGCGTTATCTTGATGCCGGTAATTCATTGGCAGCAGTTGCCAATGCCGGTTTCTGTGGAAAACTGGTTAATGGTGTAATAACATTCCCGGCAGAACAATGGCGCATCACATTGCCTAATTACCAAGGCGAGACGGCTACATTCTTGACTAATCCAAACGGCGGATTTAAAATTGTACTTCCAAGTAATTGATAATCCGTAATTAATGACGCGTCCTAAATAAGCGTTACAAAAAATGCTTATTAATTAGACAAAGTTAA
>CAZOCO010000128.1:0-5525 GCA_964578325.1 uncultured Muribaculum sp. | reverse complement strand
CACCGAGTCGGGTCGATCGCTGACGGCCCATCACTCGATACTGATTTTTGACACTCTCGCAGCCACCCGTCTGCCTGAATGGGACGATAAGGAAGAGCCCACCCCCGACGACCATGAACTGACGCGTGAACTCTACGATATATGGGATAAACTCAACCAGCCCCGACTCTTCGAGAGCTGGCACGATGCCCTGCAGATAAGAGAAGAAGCTCTCGACCGCTTTTCGCTTGGTCTGCTCGACCTGAAGACCCGCTCGCAGATAGAGAAGCTGTTCTGGAGCATAGCACGCGAAGTAGGCGATATGGGTGCCGCCATGAAGCACGCTCCCGAGGAGCTGCGTAAGGTGTCGAAGATGTTGCCTGATAAGTATTTCTGTAATTTCTCTCTGTTTCAGTCGTTGCCCGATTCGTGGGCTATCGACCAGGTGTTTCCGATAATGCCTATCACACGTCTTGATGAAAAGCCTACCCGCACGGCTACCATTCAGGATATAACGTGTGACTCCGATGGTAAAATAGCCAATTTCATCTCTAACCACGGTACATCTACGTCGCTTCCTGTACACCAGTTGCGCGACAAAGAGCCGTATTATCTCGGCGTATTCCTGGTGGGCGCATATCAGGAGATTCTCGGCGATATGCACAATCTGTTTGGCGACACAAATGCAGTGCATATTTCTGTATATAAAGACCGCTATGAGATAGACCAGATAATCTATGGAGAGTCGGTCGATGAAGTGCTTGATTATGTACAGTATTCACCCAAGCGTCTTGTGAGAAATGTAGAGACGTGGGTTACAAATTCGATGAAAAACGGCAAGATTACTCCAGAAGAGGGTCGCGAGTTCCTTAACAAATATCGTTCGGGGCTTTTCGGATATACATATCTCGACAAAGAATAAGCTGGTATGAGGCGCTACTTCATGCGGCTGGCCTACAATGGGGCGCCGTTTCACGGCTGGCAGATTCAACCCAATGCAGTGTCGGTGCAATCGACTCTTGAAGCGGCACTGACGATGCTGTTACGATGTGAGACACCGGTAGTGGGTGCCGGCCGCACCGATGCCGGAGTAAATGCCGCCGGTATGGTAGCCCACTTCGATGCCGCCGATGATATCGATATAGAGCGGCTGCCCAGAGCTATAAATTCGATAGTGGGGCCTGATATCGCCGTAGAACGTGTGTGGCCTGTGCATCCGGACGCTCACGCGCGGTTTGATGCTGTGGAACGCACGTATCACTATTATACCCATAGCGGTCGCAATCCGTTTGTATCGCAATTGAGCTGGCAGGAACCGCCCCGGCTTGATTTCGATGCCATGAACGAGGCTGCGAAGTTGTTGCTTTCGACCGACGATTTTACATCGTTTGCCAAGCTACATACCGATGTAAAGACCAATCTGTGTAATGTAACACGTGCCGAGTGGCTGCCGGTATCGACCGATCTGAATCCCGACGGCCATGTGTTTGTAATCAGTGCCGACCGGTTTCTGCGCAATATGGTGCGTGCGGTAGTAGGAACGCTTGTTGACGTGGGACGCGGCAAGCTGACTATTGATGGTTTCAGCGATATCATCGACAGGCGCGACAGGTGTGCCGCCGGAACGTCGATGCCCGCTCACGCCCTGTTTCTGTGGGATGTGAAGTATCCTTACTCTAAATCAGCTCCATCGACTTGGCCAGTCTACAGGCCTCAATAGAATTTTTAACCTGCATTTTAGCCAGAATATCCTGCCGGTGACGGCTGACTGTGTGGCGGCTTATGTTAAGATGCAATGCTATGTCGGCGCTTTTCATGCCGGAATCGATAAACCGTAATATCTGTAGTTCGCGGTTGCTCAATATGCTGTAGCCTGCTGTTGGTGTCATCTCTTCCCATTTTCCCGTGGTAGAGTTTACTATGATGCTTTTCCCCTTGAAATCGATTATCAACGGCCCGTAGACGCATATGGCGTAGCGTACCGATCCGGTTTCGTCGTCGAAGATATAGTACATGCGGTGGAGCACATCTATGCAGCCGGCACGTGTGCCGGTGAAACGCAGGCGACTCATGAGGTAATAGTTCTTACGGCTTTTATGGCGCGACCGCAGAAAGTGGAAGAAGCGAAGCTCGGCGATAAACTTTTCGTCTTGCTCTTTTTCCGACATCATTGACAGTATTTTTTTCTCCCATATGGAATTTTCTTCACTATAGTTGTCGATTCCCAGTATGCCGGCGAAACTACCGCAGAATATTTTGCTTGTGCCGCCTTTAAGGTCGCTGACTACAGTGACAGCGTTTTCGATTTCGGCAATACATCGGGCATAGTTATATACGTCTGGGTGGGAAGCCGAAGAGTCGGCAGCCTGTTCTTTAAGTAGTGAGTTCAGTTCAGAGAAATTGCTCATAAATGGTTATTTTTAGCCATTGCATGCTAATGGGCCTGTTGCGAACTTTGCAAAGTTAACAATTATAATGGTTATTCCTGCGTCATGACCAAGGAAAAGCCGTAATAATCACAGATATTATTACTAACCCTGAAAACGATACAATATGATTAAGAAATCAATCCTGACGGCTGCTGTAGCGCTTATAGTGCAATCGGCCACGGCACAGTCACTCGAAAAAATGAACTGGTTTAACGAACCCGACAATTGGGAAATAAAAGGTGGAGTGTTGTCGATGGATGTAACTCCGAATACCGACTACTGGCGCATATCTCACTACGGATTTACAGTAGACGACGCTCACTTTTACTACGCCGAATATGGCGGTGAGTTTGAAGCCAAAGTCAAGATTTCGGGCGACTATAAGGTTCGCTTTGACCAGGCCGGTATGATGATACGTATCGATCATGAGAATTATATCAAGACCGGTATAGAATTTGTCGACGGGAAATATAATTTGAGCACGGTAGTCACCCACAAGACATCAGACTGGAGTGTGATAGCTATCGACAAGCCTGTAGAATCGCTGTGGATAAAGGCTCTGCGCAGACTTGACGCTATAGAGATCTTCTACTCGTTTGACGACAAGGATTATCACATGATGCGCAACGCGTGGATGGAGTCTAACCGTCCGGTGAAAATCGGAATGTTTGCGGCCAGCCCCGACGGCAATGGATTTAAGGCGCGTTTCTCCGACTTCAAGGTGAAGCATCTGCCAGATGCCGTGCGCACGCAGTGGCTCAAAAACAATGCGGAGTGACAAGTTGTACTAATGAACAAAAAAAAATCAGGGGTCGGAATTTTCCGACCCCTGATTTTTTTAGTTGAAGAATTTATTAGTTAAGACTTGATACAGTCCAGCCCATGTCGTTGTAATATGTAAATTTAGCTTCAGCGGAGTTGAGGTAGCCCTGTGCCGGGGCCCCGTATACGTAGCCAAACGGAGTCTTGTCTTCAAAAGTATAGATTACCTGACACTTGCCTTCGCCGTTCTTGGCCATCTCTTCGGTGCAACGTATTTCTTTAACTTTTTTGATTACGAACTGCCCCATGAGCATGTGGTACGCGGTGGTGTTGACGCGATCCAGAGCTGCCTGATAAGGCGCTTCGGGGTTGTTGGCGACAGGTGCTTCGGGTTCTACCGGAACGGGAGATACTTCTACAATGGCATCTTCTGCAATAACCATGCTGTCGTCTACTCCAACTTCTTCAACTACTACTTCTTCCACTACCTCGGGTGCGGCGGGTTGCGCGTTATATGTAACAGCCATATAGTCGGGAATGGCTTCGGCGTAGTTTTCGTTGTCTTTAAAATCTTTGTAGAGGTCTTCGCGCTGTGTCACAGGATTCTCGACTATGTATTTCTCTCCGTCTTTGGTGAGTTTGACATCGGCGAAAGTGGCCGTAGCGTCGACGAAATAGTATATATATCCACGCCAGAAGTCATATTTACTGCGTCGTTTCTGATATTTGACCGTCTCGGTGGTGAATGATATAACGCCGGCAGCCTGAAGCTGGGCAAGTTGGTCGAGCTGTCGTTCTGTTACCTCGTAGAAGCCTGTATTGAAATTAGTTACTGCGTAGTTTTTAGAGAACATAGCTTCCTTTTTGAGGGCTTTTTTGGCTTGTGATGCAGACAATACTGAATCGTCGCACGATGAAAGGCCGACGGCCATGGTGAGCAGTGCTACTGCTGCAAAGATTTTTTTCATTGTACAATAAATATTAAGTGAAAAATGATTAGGTCGCTAATTTAGGTAAAAATATGTGTGTCGCCAAAATAATTTGAGAAAAAAGTAGTATTTTTGTAGTTAGATTATTGTAATATTAAAAAAAGTATTCTTGACCCGATGATAAAGTATCTGATGACAATAGCGGCGCTCACGACCGGTAGTGTCGCATTGGCTTGCACAAGCCTTATCGCCACCCCCGGCGCTACCGCCGATGGCAGCGCAATGATTACCTATGCCGCCGATTCTCACACTCTTTATGGAGAGCTTTACAGTACTCCTGCCGCCGACCATCCTGCCGGAGCCATGCGTGATGTAGTAGACTGGGATACGGGACATTTTCTGGGCCGTATACCGCAGCCGTCGCATACATATGCCACAGTAGGCAATATGAACGAGCTTGGCGTGGCCATAAGCGAATCGACATGGGGTGGCCGCGAGGAGCTTGTCGACACAACCGGTATGATAGACTATGGTTCGTTGATATACATTACGCTTGAGCGTGCGCGCGATGCCCGTGAGGCAATAAAGATCATGACCGACCTCGTGGCTGAATATGGTTACTACAGCGAGGGCGAGTCGTTCTCTATAGCCGACGGTAAGGAAGCGTGGGTGATGGAGATGATAGGCAAAGGTGGCAAGTCGAAAGGGGCCGTGTGGGTGGCACGTCGTATTCCCGACGGAATGATTTCCGGCCATGCCAACCATTCGCGTATTCATACTTTTCCGCTTGACGATCCGGAGACGTTGTATTCGCCCGACGTGATAGAGTTTGCCCGTCAGCAGGGTTATTTTGATGGCAAGGATGAAGATTTTGATTTTTCAAAAGCATATGCAATAACTGATTTCGGCGCACTGCGTGGCTGCGATGCCCGTGTATGGAGCTTTTTCAGCAAGCACAGCGACGGTATGGATGCCTATCTGCCATGGATCAACGCCGCCGAGGGGGAGCCGATGCCTCTGTGGGTGAAGCCGAGCAAGCCGTTGAGTGTACGCGACATGCAGTGGGCGATGCGCGACCACTTCGAGGATACGCCGTTTGACATGACCAAGGATGTCGGTGCGGGTCCGTTCAAGGTGCCATACCGCTGGCGTCCGATGGAGTTTGAGGTAGATTCGGTGAAGTATGTGCATGAGCGTGCTATCGCCACGCAGCAGACGGGCTTTACCTTCGTCGCCCAGCTTCGCGACAAAGTGATGCCGGAGATGAAAGGTATATTGTGGTTTGGTGTCGACGATACCAACACTTGTGTATATGTGCCGATGTACTGCTGTCTGACCGAGGTACCCGAATGCTATGCTCCAGGTAATGGCGATATGCTTACGCTGTCGTGGACATCGGCTTTCTGGGTCCACAATTATGTAGCCA
>CAZOCO010000127.1:0-5533 GCA_964578325.1 uncultured Muribaculum sp. | reverse complement strand
CATAACCCTCACCAATTATAAGCGAGGGTTATGATCCGTTAAGTTAGTGACATTGTCACACATGCTGTCCCTACCAACCTGCGACTCAACACATTACGCGCAATACATCGCCTCTACGGACACACCTACCCGTAGGGCTGCACCATGGTGCAGCCTCCCACGCACAAACAGAGGATGTTCCATGGAACATCACTACTACACAGTACGTTAGGTGCATCACGCGGTAGATAGTATGTGTTGCGAATTAGGTGAGATAATAATCCCGGCAAAGACGGGATTAAGAGTGTCTTTGCCGGGATTGTATTATGGCGTGGAAACCACGTATTAACGGGGTAGTGTCGAGTAATCGCGTGAGTAGCGAAGCATCTGGTCGATGTATCCTTCTGAATAGTCAATGGTCACGTCGGTGACATTGCCGTTTTCATCGGTTACAAGTTGGTAGGTCGGGTTTACGAAACCTTTGTAAGGAGCTATGTTGAGGTCGGCATAGCGTTCGAGAACTTCCCGGTGTATTTCAGGATCGACTTTTACAGCGTATGTCTCAACGAGGTCGCGTCCGGCTTCATAGTCGCCTTCCGACTTGATGCGCTGTATTTCGCCAAGCAATTCGCCGAAAAGCTGGCGCAGACGTTGGTAATCATTGATTTTGATAAATGTCTTTCCTCCGCGTTTTACGTATTCTATTACGTTTTCATCGCGGCCGTGCTGGTAGGCCCATTCTGCAATGAGTTTACGGTTGCGCATATGGGCTTCTTCGACATCTTTACCTGGTTCGATACGCATGAGTTGCGTCATAAGACCGTTGAGTATATATTTGTAGTATTCGGCTTTGTATGCTTCGGGATTGTCAAGCAATCCGAGTTCCACCAGTTTCGGGTCGGCGAGATAGTACAGAGCAAAAAGGTCGGCACGTGTCTCTTCAAGTGTAGAAGAGTGGGCTTTGAGGGCATCGGGATCGACACCTGGAAGCAGTCGGCCTGAACCATGACCCAGACATTCGTGGAGGTCGGTGTGGAGATTGTCTGTAATAAACAGATAGTCGTCGAGTAGCTTGGATGTTTCTTTGTCGATAACAAACTCTTCGTTGAAGCCTGTTCCGTGGGAGGCTTCGTCGTAGGCTTGTGTGATATTTTCAAGTGTTACCGATTTTGAACCGTGAGCTGCACGAATCCAGTTGGCATTTGGCAGATTAATGCCGATCGGAGTGGCAGGATATGAATCACCTGCGAGTATGGCGGCAGTGATGACCTTGGCACTGACTCCTTTCACCTCCTCTTTACGGAAACGTGGATCAACGGGAGAATTGTCTTCAAACCATTGTGCGTTGGACGACAGAGTCTCGGTGCGGCGCGAAGCGGGAATATTCTTGAAGTTTACTATTGATTCCCATGAGCCGGTCATGCCCAGCGGGTCGTTGTATGATTCGATAAAGCCGTTGATAAAGTCAACCTGGCTGTCGGTATCTTCTACCCAGAGTATCGAATATTCGTCGAACGTGCGCAGATCGCCGGTGGTATAGTACTCTATAAGTTTGTTGATGTGGGCGAGCTGTTTGTCGTTTTCGGCATATTTTGACGCTTCGGTGAGATGTCCGATTATCTTCTCGATGGCTTCGGAATACAAACCGCCCAGTTTATATGTCTGTTCTACAACCTGTCCGTTTTCCTTGACGAGTTTTGTATTAAGTCCATATGAGATAGGATTGGCGACAGTAGTGTCTTTTATTGCGGCGTAGTACGACTCGACTTCTGCCTGTGTGAGTCCGTCGTACATATTGACAGCAGATGTGCGTATGAGGTCTTTGCCTTCTGCCTGATTTACTTTCTTGGGTAGAACTTCGGGGTTGAATATCACCTCGTAAAGAGTGATAAGATCGGTGTCGGGTGATAGAGCCCCTTCAGGTAGGGCCGCTACCTGCGATTCAATAAACTCGCGGCTGAATTTCGGGGTGAATTTGTCGTTGGAGTAGTGGTGATAAATACCGTTGGCAAACCAGACCTGTTTCAGGTATTGTTCAAATGCTTTAAATTCGTCGGAGTTGCGGTTGCCGTCGTAATTGGTGTATACGGCTTCGAGCAGATCGCGAATGGCCAGATTATAGCGTCCGTTCTGATCCCACAGTATGTCTCGACCTACGAGAGCGGCTTGTGTGAGATGGTAGACAAGTTGCTTCTGGTTAAGCGAAAGCGAGTCGAAATCGGGTACTTTGTACCGCAGAACCTCGATGTCGGCAAAACGGTCGACTACATAATCGAAATCGTCGGCAGGGTTGTTGTTTCCTCCACACGAAACAATAGTGGTGGCGATGGTAGATGCCATAATTATTTTTCGGAACATGAGAGATATGATTGGTATGGTTTAAATTTATTCAACATATAGTACGAGGCCTTTGAGGTATTCGCCCTCGGGATGATATATATTGATAGGATGGTCGGCAGGCTGTGTGAGCTGATGCAGTATGCGTACTTTGCGTCGCGACTGCGCGGCGGCTGAAAATACTGCAAGACGGAACTGTTCGCGTGATACAGCTTGTGAACAAGAGAATGTGAAAAGTATACCGCCGTGAGCGATTTTTTCAAAAGCTTTTGCGTTGAGCTTGCGATATCCGATAAGCGCATTTTTCAGTGCGGAACGGTGCTTGGCAAACGCCGGCGGATCGAGAACGATCAGGTCGTAGGTATCCGGCTGCATGGCTGCCAGAAATTTGAATGCGTCTTCGGCATATGCGCGGTGATTTGTCGCTTCGGCAAAGTTGAGGGCAACGTTGGCTTCGGTGAGAGAAACGGCTTTAGCGGATGAGTCCACTGAATCGACTTGGATCGCACCGCCGCGCAGAGCAGCGACAGAAAATCCTCCTGTGTAGCAGAACATATTGAGTACACGACGGCCGCGTGACAGTCGTTCGAGCAATGCACGGTTGTCGCGCTGATCGACAAAAAAACCGGTCTTTTGTCCGCGCAGCCAATCTATACGGAATTTCAAGCCATTTTCTATAGCTATATCGGTAGAGAATGAACCTATAATATATTCGTTCTGCGGGTCAAGATGGGCTTTATAGGGTAGGGTGGTCTCTGATTTATAGTAGACGTTTTTAATACAGGCATCGGGCAGAGCTACCAAAGCTTTTGCTATGGTGTCGCGCCAGAAGTGCATGCCCGGAGAGTGTGCCTGCAGTACGGCAGTGTCGCCATACACATCTACAACCAGTCCGGGCAGAAAGTCTCCTTCGCCATGAACGAGCCGAAATGCATTGTTGTCAGGACGTACGAGTCCAAGCGCCCGTCGTAAAGCCAGGGCTTCGTTGAGCCTCCTTGTGAAGAATTCTGAATCAATAGTTGCGTCTCCCCACTCAAGTATTCTGACGGCAATGGATCCGATCTGAAAATCACCTACACCTACCATGCGGCCGTCGTGAGTATGAACGGCGACGAGATCGCCTTCTTCCAGTGAGTCGGGAAGGGTTGCGATAGCTCCGGAGAATACCCAGGGATGAAGTCGTTGCAGAGATTCTTCTTTTCCGCGTTTTAGAGTTACTACGGGGTATGATTGAGAGTCTGTCATATCGTGATGATGGTATAATACAGCGAAATGCTATTTGAAGAAGAAACGGAAAATGTCATTACCGTTGGCATAAAGCAGAAGTGTCAGCAAGAAGAACATTCCGATATATTGCGCTACTTCGAGTACACGTTCGCTCACTTTACGGCGGGTAATTACCTCCCATAGGGTAAACATGATGTGACCGCCGTCGAGGGCCGGGATCGGTATGATGTTCATGAATGCCAGCGCTACCGACAGGAATGCTGTGATTTCCCAGAATGCGAGCCAGTTCCATTTAGCTTCAAACATTGAAGCTATAGCTCCGAATCCCCCGAGGCTCTGTACGCCTTCTTTTGTGGCGACATATTTCATCGACGACACATAGGCTGTAAGCTTTTCAACTCCCATCTGCCAACCTCGCGGTAGAGCAGACAGCATGCCGTATTGTTTCATGACCACCGGATAGATATCGGTGACAGGTGTGAGCATAATACCAATTTTGCCGGCTTCCGTAGGTGTAATGGACGTATACATCAGCGAGTCGCCACGATAGAAGCCTATCAGCGTTTCACGGCCTTTGTTGGCAAGAAGAGCCTGGGTGAATTCATTGAATGCCCTTGCCGGTATAGTGTCGACAGAAACTATACGGTCGCCGGGAAGCAGTCCGGCTTTGGCTGCCGGTTCGCCCGACATGGTTTCCTTGACGATAACCGGAATGCGGATTGAATAGAATCCTTCACCGGCTTTATCATTGAGTTTCAGTAGAAAATTCTTCGGGAGAGTGATAACGGTAGTGTCACCGTCGCGCAGTACCGTCACCTCATGGGCTTCGGCTATATCCATCATGACTTTCGACGAAGAGTAGTCGAGAGCTTTGCCGTCGGCCAGCAACGGTATGTCGCCGTTGCGGAATCCTGCATCGAGGGCTGTCTGTGAAAATTCCAGACCTTCATAAGCCTTGTCGAGTTCAATATATTTCTCGCCCCAATATATGGCAATACCTGCGTAAATCAGAATGGCAAGAACGAAGTTCATGATGACTCCTGCGGCCATTACTATCAGACGCTGCCACGCCGGTTTAGACCGGAATTCCCATGGTTTGGCGGGCTGTTTCATCTGTTCTTTGTCCATCGACTCATCGATCATACCTGATATCTGGCAGTAACCGCCAAGAGGTACCCAACCAATTCCGTAGGTGGTGTCGCGCCATGTGGGACGATAATCAGGGTCATCGGGATTCTTCTTGTTTTTCGGTTTGTATTTGAATAGAGAGAACCACGGATTAAAGAATAGATAGAACTTATCGACTTTCATGCCGAAGATACGTGCGGCTACGTAGTGACCAAGCTCATGGATAAATACAAGCAGGGAGAGTGCTAATGCAAATTGAGCTGCTTTTATGAGAAATGATTCCAATTTGTTTTATCGTTAATAAAGTGGTAGGATTGTACAAGGTGATTACAACTGCTCGATATATGCGGCAGAACTTTGCCGTACTTCGGCATTGGTAGCTACATAGTCGTCGTATGATGGATTCTCGATATACGGAGTGGTGGCGATGGCATTTCCGATTACGTCTTCAATGGCGAGGAACGGTATCTTGTCGTGAAGAAATGCATCTACGGCTACTTCATTGGCGGCATTGATTATACATGCAATGTTGCCACCGCGGGTTAAAGCGTAGTGGCCCATGTCGAAGAGTGGAAACCGTTCGGAATCGGGCTTGAAGAATTCGAGTCGCGAATAATCGTCGATAGACAATCCGCGTGCTGTTGTAGACAAGCGTGTGGCATCGCCGAGCGCGTAGCGTATCGGCAGATGCATGTCGGGCAGACCAAGCTGTGCCTTTACCGAGCCGTCGACGTATTCAACCATCGAATGAACTATTGATTGCGGATGTACTACGGCCGTAATTTGTTCCGGAGTTACATCAAACAGCCCATACCACCATTATACTCCGATTCATATGTCGCAGTTCCGAAAGAAGCAAGCC
>CAZOCO010000126.1:1551-5637 GCA_964578325.1 uncultured Muribaculum sp. | reverse complement strand
GGTGATTTTGGCACCCATCTACCAGTTGGGATGGGCGAGTGCATCGGATACGGATACGTGGGTAAGCTGGTCGCGCGATTTCATACGGAACGGGCCGCCTGACGCTGTGATAATAAGACGGCGTATGGTCGACGGATCTTCTCCGACAAGACATTGGTATATTGCAGAATGCTCTGAATCTACCGGGACTATTGTAGAGTGTGAGTTTTTGAGCAGAGATGTGATAAGCTGTCCGGCGACAACAAGTGTCTCTTTATTGGCGAGAGCGATGCGTTTGCCGGCTTTGATCGCCGCAATAGTAGGTTTCAGACCGGAGTATCCTACTGCAGCGGTTACCACGGTATCGATCTCCGGCAGGGTCATTGCATCAGCAACGGCTTGCTCTCCTGCGGCTACCGCTATTCCTGCGGGTTCAAGGGCCTGGCGAAGTTTGTTGAAATGTGTTTCGTTGGCGATCACTGCGAGTGCCGGGCGATGCTCCAGAGCCTGGGCGATGAGCATATCGACATTATTGCCCGCTACAAGTACCGACGCCCGGAACCGATCGGGATATTCGCGAATGATATCAAGTGTCTGTGTGCCTATTGACCCGGTAGACCCGAGAACGGCTATATTAAGGAGCGGTTTCACTTTTTTTTAGAGCTATTGTATCATGCAAATATAACGAAAATCCGTCAATAACGGAACATCAATCGTGTTTCAAATGTGAAATTGTCGATGTCGGGAGTGTTTGCGCGACAGGTGCTATGTGAATATCCGGCACGAAGTCTCCATGTGAGGTATTTGTTGATAAACCAGTTGCCGGTGACCGAAGCTGTCATAAGTCGTCCGCCATCGATTGTATGGTCGGAAAGAGATACATAATCGACACCACCCACGATTTCTACCTGTCCGGGCGACGGGAATGCTATACCTCCGTCGATAGAACTATAGTGGAATCGGTCGCCACGTGCCAGAAAACGGATGTATCCGTAACCGCCTTGTCCGGTGAATGACGACAATCCTTTTTTTCGTTGTGCATTGAGCAGATAGTATTGTGTCTCAAATGCTAATTTGCCTTTCGCAATGAGAAATTCAGGAGAAAAACGGTATACCCCACTTACGTTGTCAAGGTTGACCGATGCCGCGGTGACGCGTGCAACAGATGTTGGAAACGGCAGTACGAGATCGCAGTATGACTCCTTGTTCTGCGCTTTGAGGTTCTGTGCGGTGTTGGCTGCTCCTGAAATTCCGACTGATAATATGTCGCCGTGGGAATGACGTGGACGCCACACCGTACGAAACAGCATACCCCATTCGCTGCGTCCGCGCTGCGTCGTATTGAATTCTACTGCTTTGGGCCCTGCATGCAGAGCTCCGGCAAAGAACCAGCGTTTGCCATTGTAGATATATTGAACACCGAGCAATCGGTCGAAAGCAAATGCGATGTCGGCTCCCGGTGCTTCATACATTGGTTTCAGAAACGAAGGATATGCTGCTTGCAGCCCGAACTGATATATGAAGCTCCCTATTTTGACCTGATGGTAGTCGCCGAAAGATTTTTGAAGATATATGTCGCACGGCGACAGCTGCTTGTTGGCATATTTGATGTCGATTTTTGCAAGCCATGATTCGCAGAATGTAGCTCTTACTCCGATTCGTACGTCGGGAATGGCGACTCCGGATTCAAAAGCGTCTTTGTCGTCGCCAAGATATCCGGCTGCGTCAAGTAGTACCAACGCCGACGGATATATCTTTATCTGGTCTTTAATATTTTCGGCTTTTAGTTTTATGGATGTTGTGTGAAGTAGAAGAGATATTGCAACGATGGCAAGAATAGTTTTTCTCATCGGTGATGGTGATTGGATTATTTTGTTATCTGAATTTGCTGTTGGCGTATAATTATGACATAACCTATGAGCAGTATATTCATCATAAGAGAATATACAATTGCCGGCACGGCGATAAAATCGTTGTTGAGTACAAATGGTGATGACGCAACTGCGATAGCTTGTGCGGCGTTCTGCATGCCGATTTCAATAACAAGGGTGTGGCGTATACGGCCGCTGAACATCATTATTTTGCATAGCAATCCGCCGATTGACATCGACAATACCAGCAACAAGGTCACTGATAGCCACAATTGCTGGAAATTACGGGCAAATGTAGTGTAGTTCTGTATGAAAAAGATTGTAATAAGTATTAACAAAGCCGGAAAAGCAAACTTGTTTAGAATTCTGTCTATGTGTGCCGCTGCAACCGGAAACAAGCGCATGGTGAAGTATCCGAGGATGATGGGTACAAGCATCAGTACGAGATTCTGCCCTAACATGGCTCCGATGGGGAGATGTATTTCGGTAGAGGGTATTGCAAGAATATCTGTAGCCAGAGACATGATCGCCGGCAATGTAAATAGTGTGATTATAGTGCTTATTGCAGTTAGAGTAACAGACAATGCCACGTCGCCTCCGACCAGTTTTGAGAAAATGTTGGAGCTGCTTCCTCCGGGACAACATCCGATTAGAATTAGTCCCAGCGCAAATTCAGGCGGAAGTTTTAGCAGTATTGCGATAACGAGGGCCAGTATCGGAAGCAGAATCAATTGACCAATCATGCCAACTACAACCGGGAGTGGGTGCCTGACTATCAGACGAAAGTCTTCTACACGAAGTGACAGACCGATAGAATACATCAGTACTGCCAGAATGGGGATAACGATAAGAATGGGATTCATGGTGCAAAGGTACTCATTTTTTAACAAAAAATTAGCATCAGAAGCCTATATAGGTTTCTGATGCCCGGTAATAGGATGTGAATAGATATCTTATCTCGGTGCTTTGCCGGTAGGCTGTGGCGATTCGGCAATAATGGCTTCTACGGCTCCGATCATTGCATCTTCGCTCATTGCTCCCACCTGTCGGTTGATTTCACCTTTTGTATTGACAAACAGTAGGGTCGGCACAGCTTCAATTCCATACTGTTTTGCCAGTTGTGGAGCTTTGTCGATATCAATATACAGGAATCTTACGCGGCCTTTATACATATCGGCCACTTTATCGTAGACGGGATGCATTTCTTTGCATGGCCCGCACCACGAAGCAGAGAAGTCTACTACTACGGGGTATGGCTGTGGAGCTCCGAATTCAAGAATGTCATCAGGGCCGAGTTCTATGGGGCGGCCGCTGACAGAGTCTGTTGCTTCAGCCGTCGCTACGGCTTCGTCTACCAGTTCTTCATTTGCACCAACAGTGTCTTCCGGATTGGTGTCGGTAGTGTTGTTGTTCTTACAGGCAGTCAGTGAGATGACTGATGCGAACATGGCGATGTAAAGTATTTTTTTCATATTAGTAATGTGTTATTTATTAAAAAGGCCTCTGCCATACCGAGCAAATTATAGATAGCGGTATGCCTGGAGGCCTTTAATATTGAATCGGTTGGAGATTGTCGATTAGATGCAACCTGCGAGAGCGGCGTTGGTCTTATGAACGGCAGCTGCGCTCTTGGCGAAGAGTTCTTTTTCTTCAGCGTTGAGGTCAAGTTCTACAATCTTTTCAATACCACCGCGGCCAAGTACTACCGGTACACCGATGCAGAGATCTGATTCACCGTATTCTCCTTCGAGCAGAGCAGAGCATGGAATTACACGTTTTTGGTCGTGGAGAACGGCAGCTACTACTGCGGCCGACGCTGCACCTGGAGCATACCATGCCGATGTGCCGAGGAGCTTGGTAAGGGTGGCGCCACCTACCATAGTGTCGGCTGCTACTTTGTCAAGTGTTTCTGCGGGGAGAATTGTTTCTACGGGTACACCACGGTATACGGCATAGCGTTTCAATGGAATCATAGTAGTATCGCCGTGACCGCCGATGACCATACCGTCTACTTCATTGGCATTCGCACCAAGAGCCTGGCTGAGGAAATATTTGAATCGTGAGCTGTCGAGTGCACCACCCATACCAATGATACGGTTTTTGGGCAAGTTGGTGGCTTTGTGAATGAGGTATGTCATGGTATCCATGGGGTTGGATACACATACGATAATTGCCTCGGGGCTATATTTTAGTACGTTGTCGGTAACTGATTTCACGATGCCAGCGTTTACTCCGA
>CAZOCO010000126.1:0-1541 GCA_964578325.1 uncultured Muribaculum sp. | reverse complement strand
TTCACGGGTCATTCCGGGTTTGCGGGGAATTCCGGATGTAATAACGACCACATCGCTGCCTGCAGTTTTTGAATAGTCGTTTGTTACGCCGATAGCACGTGTGTTGATGTTAAGCAGATTGGCAGTCTGCATGATGTCCATTGTTTTACCTTCTGCAAGACCTTCCTTGATGTCGATCAGTACGACTTCGTCGGCTACATTATTGGTCACTAACACGTTTGCACATGTGGCGCCCACATTGCCGGCACCTACTACTGTTACCTTTGACATAGTATTTCTAATGAATTTTGGTTGTTGTATGTTATTTACGCTTCAGATGTCCCGTATCAGGGACTTTGAGACAAAAGTACAAATTATCTGTTTAAGCACAAAATATTTGTTGTGCTTTCTCCATTATAACATTTCCCCTTTAAAAAGGTTTACGATATTTGTCTGGAATTTCGTCTTCAAGTATCGACAGATAGCTGGTATAGCGTGATCGGGCTATGCGGTTATCTTCTACAGCCTTGAGTACGGCGCATCCGGGTTCGTGAGTGTGAGTGCAGTTGCCATAACGGCATTCGGCGCTCACTACGAATATATCGGGAAAGTAATGGCTTACCTCGTTGCGATCGAGATCGATTGTGCCGAATCCACGTATACCTGGAGTATCAATAAGCCAGCCGCCACTACCTATAGGGTATGCTTCAGAAAATGTGGTGGTGTGCATGCCGGTATCGTGCACGTCAGATATTTCGGCGGTTTTGGTCTCTATCTCGGGAATTATGGCATTGATCAGGCTTGATTTCCCAACGCCCGAATTGCCTGACAGTAGAGATATTTGGCCGTACAGGTCTTCTTTGAGCTGGTCAATGCCTTCTCGGGTGACTGTAGATGTCTCGATTACAGGATAGCCTATAGATTTGTAAAGGTAATGTACGGCCTTTAGCAGCTCGCGATCGTCGTCGGTGGTGAGCAAATCAATTTTATTGATAATAAGGGTGGCGGGTACACGGTATGCTTCCGCTGTTGCGAGAAATCGGTCGATAAAAATTGTTGATGTCACCGGATGCGACAGCGTGGCAACGAGATATGCCCGGTCGAGGTTGGCGCCGATAATGTGTGATTCTTTCGACAGATTGCTGGCTCTGCGTATGATGTAGTTGCTGCGGGGCTGTAGGGCTGTAATGTAGGCTGTGCCGTCGTTGTTTTCGTCAATGGTTACGATGTCACCTACCGCCACCGGGTTGGTGGTGCGTATTCCTTTTAGCCTGAAGTTACCTTTTACTTTACAGGCGACTTTGCGGTTGTCGTCGGTATAGACTGTATACCAGCTTCCTGTTGATTTTATTACGATGCCTTGCATTGTCGATGGTGGCTGTTGATGAGTCACAGTGCAAAGATACGAAAAATGTGATTTTGTTCAAATCTATATATGGATATAAGAGCAAAAGACGCTACCCGGCTTGGCCGGCAGCGTCTTTTGTGGCTTTTGTCAGATAATGGTCTCTGATCAGGCGTTTTTCACCTTTTCAACGATAGCTTTGAAAGCAGCAGGATTG
>CAZOCO010000125.1:0-5719 GCA_964578325.1 uncultured Muribaculum sp. | reverse complement strand
TAAGCGGTGGTATTCTTGTCGAGACCGACGGTGACTTCGCGGTCTACAACCTCGGTGGTGTAGCCGTTGCCAGCGGACGCGGCTCGAAAGTAGTCGACCTCGCTGCCGGACTTTACATCGTAGTGGCCGACAAGTCGTCAGTAAAAGTTGTCGTGAAATAATTCCACAATAATATTTTTGCGGGTGCAATTCATTCTGAAGCACCCCGGAATTTGGATAGTTTAAACTTATCCAGTTATAGAAAGAGTTCGGTATTGCACCGGACTCTTTCCTTTTAACAGGGATTTTTATTTTCTTATATTGCTACTTATTCACGACAAGGTGGCGGTAGAAATTGAATTACTAAAAGACAATATAACATCTATAAAAACGTTGTGAAAATATGCGAAAGATAAAAATAGCAGCAGTGATCCTCCTGTCATCAAGTGCAAGTTTCGCACAAACTCAATCAGATGTAAATGTGAGTGAAGGAGGCTACGGTATGGTCAAGACCAACATTAGTGTTAATGCTGATCATACTTGGGGAGCGATTAGTGACGGTTTCTGCGCAAGGGTATCTTATGAAGCATATAAAAATAAGTGGCTGACGGTATCTGCTAATGCAAAATATAATTCCGTTAAAGTTGATTTTGCTGACGTTGATTTAAGCAATGGTTACTCTCCTGAAGCTATCGGAATGAACGACATCCATATAATGGCACAATTAGGTGCGACACTCACCGCACGGACAAAACTGTTCGGCAAGCCATTTATGGGAATTGCAATGATAAATACAGAATGGGGTGTCGGTGGTTTTGATAGAATCTCCGGAACGATAATGGGAGCTATTATGTTACGGGCAAACAGGAATACCCAGTTCGGAATAGGACCACTGGTTATGATAAATACCACATCCAAAATACCGGCATTCCTTGTCTTCATATATCGGCACAGGTTCAATGAAAAACTGGCACTGAACCTATACGGAGGTATATTCGGATTAGATTATAACCCTAACAAAAACAATCTATTATCAGTGGGAGCTGATATTGATGTAAAGGGGTTTTATTTCAAGCCACATAATGAGAATTTACCTGAAATATGCAGGTTCACCTATACAACTTTCCGACCAATGGTCAAATATCGAATTCGCCTTAAAGAAAATTTTTATTTTGATGTGCAAGGTGGCGTTGCAATAAAAATGTCATGTCGCGTAAATGGCAAGAATGGGACAATCAAATACTTTGATTGTAATCAAAAGAACTCACCCTTCATTCAAGCGAGCATATCGTATTCGCTATAAGTCATTAAATAGCAGCCATGTATATAGGGTAAGCGGCTATCTCGCCACATATTACCAAAACAAAAAGCAAACGGCAGACTATTGTCAACCGTTTGCTTTTGTTGCCTTGGAAAGATTCGAACTCTCACAGGCGGAACCAGAATCCGACGTGCTACCATTACACCACAAGGCAATTCTCTGTAATTTCAATCACTTTATGACCTCCTCTGAAGTCGTTTTTGAATTACGATGCAAAGTTACGTGTTCTTCGCGACACTTCCAAATCTTTTATCTGTTTTTTTGATGCAAAAAAATAATCAGGTCGTAAAGAGACTCGTTTGTAGCCATAAAATGGTAAATCTAACCAACTAATACAACTCTTCGTCGTTAACTGTATTTATATGTTCTCAATACTACTCAAAATCAAAATAATTAGTTATCTTTGCAAGTATAAACACCTATTTTATTTCAGGCAGACTCATGCACTACCTTATACGACTATACGCCATAATCACAATCATACTTCTTTTTCTTACAGCATGTTCATCATCCGACAAAGACACAGATGCATCGAATACTGCCGAACAGTTGTATATTGCTGATGTGAAAACACAGCTGAACGTAAGAGAAGAGCCGTCTGCACAATCACAGATTCTTGGATATTATCTACCGGGCGACACTGTTCACGTTGTCGGAATAGAAGGGAAATGGGCTGCGGCATTAAGCCGTTATGGTGAAATAGGCTACGTAATTACCGATCACCTGAAGCCACTGCAAACGACAACCCCATTACCGACACAAGATAATATTCACACTACCGCCAAACACTTATTTGCGGTCATCGATAGTACTGGCGTACTGACCGAAAATGAAAAAAGTGATCTGACTGCTTTGACGGTAATTCTTGATCGTCCGGTAATAGTTTACGCAACCGATACGTTGCCGGTAAACCAGATTATTGACCAACCGGAGACGGTGCGTAAGGCGCTTAAAAATTCCGAGTATAAATCGGTATTAGATTCCGCATCAATATTTTACTGGATTGCTTCATCACGACTATTGCAATATACCGACGAGACAAAAGCTACCGAGTATATGATCCTCGCATATCCTGAAAAATATTTTGACAATCAATTGCTGGCTAAAACTGATGGAGTAGCAACCGGAGCTCTCGGTATGGCCCGGCTGATATCCGACTGCCAAAAAGAATATCAGAGTTTTTACTGGATCAAAAGGAACAATATATCAAAAGAAAACTTTGTAGAAACAGTCTGTGACAGTTTTATAGCCGAAAACATTCTTCCCAACGACACATTCTGGCACAAATGGATTTTAGGTTGGCTCTTTAAATATCCATTTATTTTTGCATCGTTCATTTTATCGTTGTTTGGCTCAACACGGTGGGCAATGATTTTTATCGGCATAATGATTATTGCCGAACAGATTATAGCCGAATTATATGTGGCCTACAGAATCAGAAACGGCAAAGATATTCCGTTAAATATTATCTTTATTAAGTTTCCTATCTCAGCGTTCCTTTGGCTTACCCTAATCTCTTACGCCGTTTATATGTTCCCCGATATGACCACGGTAACGGTATTAGAAAAAACCGGAGCTTCGGCAGATCTTATATCGGTTATTTCAAGTCAGTTCTCTCTGGCGCCAATAAGGACAGGAATAATATCATCCATAATTTTCGTAGCATTAATGCTGATTGTCGGAACTCTTGACGTAAAGACTATAATCTATAGTTCTTTATCGTCCGAGCAACAAAGATTCTTATTTAGTAAAGAGCATAAAGAAATTAAGCGTGAAGCCACTATAAACCGTTTTTTCGATGCAGTAGATGGTAATATACCATCAGAATTAGATCCCGATAAATTAACGACATCTGACAATCCGTTTACAGAAATTTTCGTCAATAATATTGGAGAACACATCGGTAAAATGTTGATTCCGGCAATAGTGCTTGCATACATTCTCAACGGTACTCTGCTCGTTTTCGGAATAATATTTATGTCGATAAAGTTTATAAAAAAACTGGTCATGATATATTTTGGTTTCGCTGGTTTAAACTGCACTAATTCACGATAAAAATAAATCAAACATCACATAAAATGAATCTTAAACTATCATCTGCAGTAATCTGCTCCATAGCTCTGCAATCTAATGCTGCGTTTGCAGTCCAAAGCTATCCGGTATCACTGCAACAGCCACCTGAAACGTCTCCGGTAACACAGACCTACGACGCGACTACAGGTATCTACAGTATTCACGTAGACAAAAACGATTTTGGTTCGGAAGAAACGCGTCCTGCTATTCGTTTTGCCGTGCTGAACGAAACATTGCCGGAGTTTGCAAAGACTCTCTCATTCGACTATAAATCAACCCGGGCATGTAGCGAACAGCGGTTTATCTGTTACAATATGATGACCACAGGTAAGCTTACACGTAAATATACCTACAACACCCGTATGGATGCCTCTGAGGAGTGGCAGACATATCGAATACCCATCGGATCATATCGTGGTAAACCTAATTACTACGGTGATAAGACCGGACAATATCAAGATCTCATTCTGGTAGATCTACTCGGAGGTGCAGATGTTCAGATTCGCAATATCCGCTACGAGGAAGAAGAAATTCCGTTTAGCCTGTTGAATGTAGTAGCAGGAAAACCGACTGTCATTGAAGCTGAAAATTTCAATATTTCAGCCAAGTCAGACATGACTCATGCGTCTCGTCAGACCGAACGCGTGCAGGGAAAATACATATCCCCCACACCGGGTCAATTCCCGATATATGCATTTACGTCGGTTGATTATATACAGCAATTTGTTTCTGACGACTTCATGGAAAACATGAAAGCCACCGCCGACCTGATGAACAAAAAATACCGCGACATGGAGGCCGCCGGTATTAATATCACAGAAGGTGGCACATACCCGGCCATCGACCGCTGCTTCCTCTTTGACGGCAACGACGAGTTTAATGGTTATCAGGCAAATCTTCACGAAGGTATCACCAATCTCAACCTTATGATACGTGGTGGCGTACACGAAGAAGAGGTAATACGCCGGGCCATGCAATCGCCCCGTTGCGTCGGATATCATATTATTGACGAACCGCATGTAACAGGTTTTAACGGATGCAATATTCCTGCAGCCGCCGACAAGACACGTTTCGTACGAAATATCGATGACTCACGCCTATTATACGGCAATCTACTGCATATCAATACCGTTCCCGGCGATATAGGCGCAACATCCTACGATGACTACGTGCGCCAGTATGCAGAGCAGACCGGCATGGGAGTTCTCTCTTACGACTACTATGCCGTACGCATCTATGGTAACGACGTTGATAACGACAATCCTGCAAGTCCCGACAACTGCATACTCATGCCCAACTTCTTCATGAATATGGAGGTGATATCCAAGATGTCGAAATACTACAATGTACCCTGGTGGGGATTTACTCTGGCTCAAGGTGGAGCACGTCGCACCAATCCATCGAGTGTATATATGCCCGGAGACTTCCGATATCCGGCTCCATTTGAAGACGGTATGCGTGTACAGATATTCTCACTGCTATGCTATGGTGCACAAGGTATCCAATATTGGCCATACGCCGCACATGGAGAACGTCCCAATGGCCCGTGTAATCCCGACGGAACACTTAATCCCTCATACTATTACGCTAAAGCTATCAACACAGAAATCAAAGCCCTGACATGGGTATTCCTCGGTGCTGAAATGCTTCACGTAGGCCACACCAACGCCGTTACTCCCGACGGTTGCGTTCGCCTCACAAAAGCACTTATGCCTAAAGGTGTTTCAAACGTGACTACTTCCGGACAGGGTATGCCCGTGTCTACTCTGCAAAACGGCACGAATCTATACATGATGGCTGTCAACCCTGACCTCTGGCTCGACCAGGACATCACAGTGACTCTCGACAAGGCTGCTAAACAGGTTCTACCCGACGGTACTACTGAAAATGTCGCTGCCGGCACCCACACATACACCCTCAAACCAGGTCGTTATCTGATATATCTGCTCGATGAAAACATGCCCGAGCTTGACCGTCACGTATCTCCTGCTCCGGTATTCGACAACTACCGCAGCGATGCCGCAAATGTCGCTATTACAGCTAACTCTGCTGCTTCAAACGGCTTCTATCTCCCCGACATGGGTACTCACAGCTGGACTAACTACTCGCTCCTTACTCCTCTTGAAGAGAGCCGTACAATCACTCGCGAGCAGGCCATCGAGAACTGGGGCGCATGGTATGCTTATACATTTGATGTAGCGGAAGACATGACAGTCGACATCTCAATAGGTCATTCCGTTCCATGGAGCGAATATGGCCGCGTGGCTGCTACCGGAGCCATGCCAGGCGTTTCATACACAATCGAAAACGAACCCGAGCTCAACTGGCCCAAACAGTACGCCGCTT
>CAZOCO010000124.1:0-5737 GCA_964578325.1 uncultured Muribaculum sp. | reverse complement strand
TGCATTTTCAGCCATTTTACGGCGCATTTTTTCTTCGCTGACAACTTTGCGGAAAATGTAGGTCTGCACGATGGTGATGAGCAGCGACAGGAAGTAGTAGTACGAAAGACCGGCTGCATAGTTGTTGAAGAACACAAGGAACATCAGCGGCATCAGATATGTCATCATCTTCATGCCGGGCATCGCGTTTCCGCCGGGTTGAGAGGCCATTGTGATACGTGAATAGATGATGTTGGTAATGGTCATCAACAGACAGAAGAGAGAGATGTGATTGCCGAAATATTTAGAAATAAGCGGTATGTTGGCATTCCATGAAATAATGGCATCGGGGGCGGAAAGGTCTTTTACCCAGAGGAAGTGCTCGCCACGCAGTTCGATACATGATGGGAAGAATGCAAACATGGCAATCAGGATAGGCATCTGCAGCAGCATGGGCAGACAGCCTGACAACGGCGATGCTCCGGCCCGCGAGTATAGAGCCATCGTCTTGGTCTGACGTGTCATGGCGTTTTCCTGTCCGGGGTATTTGTCGTTGATTTCTTTAATTTCAGGTGCAAGCAGACGCATCTTGGCCTGAGACATGTAGCTCTTGTAGGTGAAGGGGAATAGAATCAGTTTGATAAAGATGGTCAGCAGTAAAATGATGATGCCATAGTTAGAGAACCAATGGCCGAGGAATGTGAATACCGGAATCACTATACCGGTGTTGATCCATCGGAATATTGGCCACGAGAGTGGAATAAGTTGAGTCAACTTGAGATCGGTGTCGGGATATAGGGTGTCGTCGATTTCAGACAGCATCGGATATAGGTTCGGGCCGATGAGGATATCAAACGACGCGGGAGTCGAGCTTGATGCAGAGTAGTCAAAAGTCGAGGTAACGGCCAGGTCTTTGAGATAGTCTGCATTTTCATGTGGAAGCACGCGCGACGAGAGTTCTGCACGGTTGAAATATCCGTTGGCGATGAAAGCCATAGAGAAGAACTGATTCTTAAACGCAATCCATTTCACCGGCTCGCTTACTTCTTTGTCTTTGTCGGCACTTTCAGACAAATTGTCTACATCACCACCATTGTATTTGTAGTATAGGCCTGAATTTCTTTCTTCAAACACACGTCCCTGTTCCTGGCGCTGCATGGTCTGATTCCACACAAAGTCCATGGTGGCGGTTGACGAAGGGAGAATATTGTCCATACCCTGTTGCAGCAGGTCGAGGCGTACTACGTATGAGTCGGGTTGAAGGGTATAGCGCAGAGCGAAAACAGATCCTTCTTCGGGATACAGGGCCATAGTGACCGAAGAGTCGGTCAATTCTATCGGTTTGAAATAGAGGTCGCGGGTGTCAAATTCACGGTTGGACCCGGCAAGGATGAATGAGTATGAGTCGTTGTTGCCGTTGATGACTTTGACGTTGCCGCCTCTGTAGGAGTCATATTTTTTCAGTTCTGCTTCTGTTATCATGGCTCCTTTGGTGGAGAATGTCAGGGCCAATACTGAATTTTCCAGTCGCAGGGTGTCGTTGCTTCCATTGAGGAATGTGGCGAAACCTTGATATTGTACGAACTGTCGCAAAGTTGTCTTAAACGAAGCGACAGCAGAGTCTGCAACTACGGTCGGAAGTGATTGCAGCGTCGACGAAGTAAGGTCGGATACGTTGATCCATTGTCCGTTGTCACCGGCTACCTCTCCCGACAGATTTTTTCCGTCGGTAGTAGATAGATGCGCAATGGCTGTGGTTATCGACATGGTGCCTATAGAATCGCGCTGACCGTAGCGCTCTATGAGCGAGGCCATGCGGCCTATTTCTTCTGCTGAAACCGAGTCGGTCGATGATGCCAGAAGTGCCGCTGCGTTGGCTGCATTCTGATTTTCGGTCGTTTCGATTTCGGGCATGGGGCCGTTGGCGTTGGGATCGGGCTGATTGAGCCACATGAAACCGAGTAGTATCGCGCCCATGAGCAGAGCGCCGAGAAGGGTGTTTTTGTCCATCAGTTTTTGTTTTTATAGGCTATGGCTGCCTTGATGAAATCCAGAAAAATAGGGTTTGGCGAAAGAACTGTAGAAGAGTATTCGGGGTGATATTGTGTGCCGATAAACCAGCGGTGGTCAGGTAGTTCTACTACTTCTACCAGGTTTGTGTCGGGATTGCGTCCGACACACTTCATGCCAGCGTCTTCAAACATTGTAGTATAGTCGTCGTTGAACTCGAAGCGATGGCGGTGGCGTTCGCGTACATGTGTTGTTCCGTATGCGGTGGCGGCGTGTGAACCTTCGGTAAGTACGCAGTCGTAGGCTCCGAGACGCATTGTTCCACCCTTGGCTGTTACCGATTTCTGCTCTTCCATCAGGTCGATGACGTTGTGGGGAGTGGTCGTGTCCATTTCGGTGGAATTGGCATCGGTAAGTCCGAGTACATTACGGGCAAATTCAATCACCATACACTGCATACCCAGACATATGCCGAATGTGGGTACATCGTGTTCACGACACCACTTGAGCGCGGTGAACTTACCTTCGATGCCACGCTGGCCGAATCCTGGACAGATCACTACGCCGTCGAGTGGCGAAAGTTGCTGGTCGACATTGTTGTCGTTGAGCTTTTCAGAGTGAATGTAGACCAGACGTAGCTTGCGGTCGTTGTAGGTGGCAGCATGCGACAGCGATTCGCTGATAGATTTGTAGGCATCCTGCAATTCGACATATTTTCCGACCAGACCGATCGTGACTTCTTCCGAAGCATTTTTCAGTTTGGAGAGGAAGTGATTCCATGCCGAAAGATTTATGACCGTATCGTCGGGGTTGAGTCCGGTCTTGCGCAGTACGATTTCATCGAGGTGCTGTTCGTGCATCTTGATTGGCACTTCGTAGATAGTGGGTACATCGACCGACTGTATCACGGCGTCGGGAGCTACGTTGCAGAATTGAGCTATCTTGCGTCGCATGTCAGTGCCGATGTGTTTCTCGGTACGTAGCACAAGAATGTCGGGCTGGATACCTACTTCCTGCAATTTCTTTACGGAGTGTTGCGTAGGTTTGGTCTTCAGTTCTTTTGCAGCATGTATATAGGGTACATAGGTCAGATGCACACACAGAGCATCGTTGCCGAGCTCCCAGCGCATCTGTCTTACAGCTTCGAGAAATGGAGTTGACTCGATGTCGCCGACAGTACCTCCGATTTCGGTGATGACAAAATCAAACTGCCCCGTGTTGCCCAGATACTTTACATTGCGCTTGATTTCGTCGGTGATGTGGGGAATGATCTGAACTGTTTTTCCGAGATAATCGCCGCGTCGCTCTTTGTCGATGACGTTCTGATATATGCGTCCGGTTGTTACACTGTTGGCGCGGGTGGTCTGTATGTTGGTAAATCGTTCGTAGTGGCCGAGATCCAGATCGGTTTCGTGACCGTCGACGGTGACGTAGCATTCGCCGTGTTCGTATGGATTCAGTGTACCCGGGTCGATGTTGATATATGGGTCGAACTTTTGTATAGTCACGCTGAAACCACGAGCTTTAAGCAGGTTGGCGAGCGAAGAGGCGATGATTCCTTTTCCGAGTGATGATACCACGCCTCCGGTAACGAAAATGTACTTTGTAGCCACTGTAGATAATTGGTTAATATATTGCTGAATTTTATAGGTTCAGAAGCTGGTGCAGACGGTCTGCGGCTGCGGCAATGGCATCGGCGTTCTTGCCGCCGGCCTGGGCAAACGAGGGCTGGCCTCCGCCACCACCCTGAATGAGTTTGGCGGCATCGCGTACGATTGTTGATGCATTTAGTCCCTGTTCGACCATGTCTTGTGTCAAAGCTACGGTTAGCAGCGGTTTTCCTGCCGGATCGGTCGTGGCCCCTACGAATACTGTATGCTCGGTCGATGCCGCACGTACACCGAAAGCTACGTTTTTCACAAAGTCGGGGAGACGCACTCCGGTGAGTTCAACCACTTTCACACCGTTGACCACCGGTGCTTTTGCCACGAGATCGGCCACTGTATTGGCGACCTTTTCCTGGAAGTATGCTTCGGCCTGACGCTTGAGGTCGGCATTCTCCTCGATTGAACGGCGCAGGGCAGCAATCAGATTGGGCGCATTGTTGAGTGTAGCGCTTACCTCGCGGAGTGTCTGCTGCATGTCGTCGACATATTTTTCGGCTCCGGCAGCGGTGACAGCCTCGATACGGCGGATTCCGGCGGCTATTGACGATTCGGATATAATCTTTATCATACCGATGTTGCCGGTATTCGGTACGTGAGTACCTCCGCATAGCTCAACCGATGTGCCATAGCGGATTACGCGTACCTCGTCGCCGTATTTTTCGCCAAACAGGGCCATGGCTCCCATTTGTCGGGCCTCGGCGATGGGTACTGCACGGTGTTCGTCGAGAGGGATGGCCATACGTACACGTGCATTGGCGAGCTTCTCGACTTTGGTTATTTCTTCGGGAGTAAGTTTCTGGAAGTGAGAGAAGTCGAAGCGGAGTACTTCCGGCGAGACAAACGATCCCCTCTGCTCTACATGTGTGCCGAGCACCTCGCGCAGGGCTTCGTGAAGCAGGTGGGTTGCGGAGTGATTGCATGAGGTCGCCATACGTGCCGCTGTGTCTACGCGGGCTTCAAATATTGCGTCGGGCGACGATGGCAGTTTCTTTGCCAGGTGTACGCCGATACCGTTTTCGCGCTTGGTGTCGTAGATTTCTATTTCTTCGCCATCAGGAGCTATAAGTACACCGCGGTCGCCTACCTGACCACCCATTTCGGCGTAGAACGGAGTGCGTCCGAGTATTATCTGATAGTATTCCTGACCTTTCTGTTTAAGGCGGCGGTAGCGGAGTATGGGAGTGGTGGTGGCTGTAGTATCGTAACCGACAAATTCCTGTTCGCCGTCGTTTACGACTGTCCAGTCGCCGGTCTCTACTGCTGCTGCATTACGGGCGCGGGCTTTCTGTGCTGCCATTTCCGCGTCAAATTCCGCATGGTCGAGGGTCATATTGTTTTCTTTCAGTATCAGCTCTGTGAGATCGAGCGGAAAACCATAAGTGTCGTATAGAGTGAAGGCTTCACGGCCCGAAATGGATGTAAGGCCTTTTGCCCTGGCCTCGGCAATGGCATTGTCAAGCATGCGGATACCGTTTTCAAGTGTGCGGAGGAAGGCATCTTCTTCTTCTTTGATGACGCGCATGATGAGTTCACGCTGGCTCGGGAGTTCGGGATATGCTTCTCCCATTGATTCGATGAGAGTGTCGACAAGGCGGTAGATGAAAGCCTGACGCTGGTTGAGGAAGGTGTAGGCATATCTGACGGCACGACGCAGAATGCGGCGTATTACGTAGCCTGCTTTTGCGTTGCCGGGTAGCTGTGAGTCGGCGATAGAGAAAGCGATGGTGCGGACGTGGTCGGCGATGACTCGCATAGCGATGTCTACCTTTTTGTCTTCGCCATATTTTTTGCCTGAAAGTTCGGCTATTTTAGCGATGAGCGGAGTGAAAACGTCGGTGTCGTAGTTCGATTGTTTGCCTTGAAGAGCCATACACAGGCGTTCAAAGCCCATACCGGTGTCGATTACCTTGGCGGGCAGCGGTTCGAGCGAACCATCGGCTTTGCGGTTATACTGCATGAAGACGAGATTCCAGATCTCGATTACCTGCGGATGGTCTTTGTTGACCAGAGATGCGCCGGGTACTTTGGCTTTTTCTTCGTCGGAGCGCAGGTCGATGTGAATCTCCGAGCAGGGGCCGCAT
>CAZOCO010000123.1:0-5913 GCA_964578325.1 uncultured Muribaculum sp. | reverse complement strand
CATAAGCCAGCAGATTTACAGTCTGCCCCATTTGGCCACTCTGGTATTCGCCCTATTTTGCGTTGCAAAGGTAGAAATATTCAACCTATTTTGCAAGCAAAGTCAATCATTTTTATGGCAGCTTCAGCGGCTTCGGTTCCTTTGTTACCGAGCGAACCGCCTGCGCGGTCGATAGCGTCCTGCAGTGTGTCTACTGTAAGCACTCCAAATATGACTGGCTTACGACCGGATGCATTGAGCATGGTTACACCGCGGGTCACAGAGTCGCATACGTAGTCGAAATGAGGTGTCCCGCCACGTATCACGCAACCCAGTACTATTACGGCATCGTATTTGTCTATAAGGCGCGATGCGGCAAAAGTAAGCTCTACTGCTCCTGGTACTTTGCAATGAAACGCTTCTACATTGGCTTCAGCCAGAAGTTTCAGTGCTCCATCGGCCAGAGCGTCGGTTACCATGGAATTCCATTCGGTCGACACCACCGCCACCCGTTTTCCGTCGGGTAGGGCGGGAAGAGAACCTGTAGGTGCGCTTTGTGTGAGTGCTGTAGACATTATTGTCGGTTTGGTTAGAGGTTTTCTGAAATAGATGTTATTATTTCGGCCATTCGTGCCTGTTGCATATCGCATATTTCTCCTGATGTCAGTCCAAGAGTCACCGCGCTGTCGGTAGTGGCGGCGATAAGGTCGGCTGTAGTGAATGTGTCGCGTCGGGTGTCGGCAGATTCCGATATTGTCGGCATGAATATGCTTATCAATCCGTTGTCGGCATATACTGTCGGAGCGTCGTAGTAGCTCAAGTGGGTTCGGTAGGCTTCTGCGATGTCGTCAGTACGATACAGAGTCTTGATTGTATCGATGTCGATAATAGACATCGATGCCATCTCGAAGGAGTCGAGTATATCGGGCATAGCGTGGGTCACATGGTGACTCAATCGCGGCGGATATAACGGTGCGTAAATCACGAGTGCCTTCATATCGCGGGCGTACCGCAACAGATCCATTGTTGACCGGTGTACACGAGGTTCGAGCGTATATGCATCACCGAATACGACGATGTCTCCGCGTTCGATGCGGGGCCATGCTACCGACATATCGCCGGTAGGATATGAACCGTACCATACTTCGCGACCGTCGGCATACGTAACGGTGGTGGCCGTAGTCCCTTCAGTATACCTGTCGACCGACACCGTATTGACTCCCGCTTCGGTCAATGCACTTATTATGCTGTCGCCTACGGCATCGCGTCCGACTTCGCTTACGAAGTAGACCGGATGACCTTTCCCGGCAAGTTTCAGCGCGCTCTGTAGCAATACTCCGCCTGGTGCAGCTCCTGTGGGCTGGCTGTCAGTGCCGAATTTTATGTCGAGGCGGCTTTGTCCGATGATTATGATATTGCGTGGCATCGGAGGTCTGTATTACTTGTCTCCGCGGGCGGCCGAACCGAGGTAGCCGCCGTGATGGCGAAGGGCGTATTCCGCACGGGTAAACCCGGTCTTCTCCATTACATTGACTACCAGTACGTCTCCTATTACGGTCATTGCCGTTGTTGAGGTAGTGGGTGTGAGTCCGAAAGGACACACTTCTGGGGCACCTCCGGTCGACAATACTACGTCGGCAATATCGGCCAGCGGAGAATCCGGATTTCCGGTAATGACGATCAGTGGTACGTCGGCATATAGATTGTGGGCCAGATGTACAAGGTCGATTATTTCGCGCGTTTTGCCTGAATTGGATATGAGGAGCATTACGTCGTCGGGCTGGAGTACTCCAAGGTCGCCGTGCTGCGCTTCCGATGGATGAAGATTGACAGCCGGTGTGCCGGTCGACGAGAATGTCGTAGCGATATTGAGTGCTATCTGACCGGCTTTCCCCATGCCCGATGTGACGAGTTTACCGCGTCGGTCGTGTACATGGCGTATGATAAGGTCTACGGCTTTGTCGTAGGCATCACTCACCGGAATGGCTGATATAGCGGCTGATTCGGCGCGGAGTATTTCGCGCATACGCTCCTGAATAGCAGATGTGTTGGCCATTGCGTTAGAATTCTGCGTTGTTGGGAGTACGGGGGAAGGGGATGACGTCGCGGATGTTGGTCATACCGGTTACGAAGAGTACCAGACGCTCAAATCCGAGTCCGAAGCCGGCGTGAGGCACTGTTCCGAAACGACGGGTGTCAAGATACCACCACATATCTTTCATCGGTATGTTCATCTCTTCTATGCGCTGAAGCAGTTTGTCGTAGTTTTCTTCTCGTTCAGATCCGCCGATGATTTCGCCGATGGTGGGGAACAGTACGTCCATAGCGCGTACGGTCTTTCCATCGGGATTCTGTTTCATGTAGAAAGCCTTGATTTCTTTGGGATATCCGGTCAGAATTACAGGGCAGTTGAAGTGTTTTTCCACAAGATAGCGTTCGTGTTCGCTCTGCAGATCGACACCCCATTTTACGGGGAATTCAAATTTCTGTCCTGATTTTTCAAGTATTTCTATAGCTTCAGTGTAGGTGAGTCGTACAAACTTTTCCTTCAGGACTGACTCCAGACGTGTCAACAGCTGATTGTCATAGTGCTCGTTGAGAAACTCGAGGTCGTCGCGGCAGTTGTCGAGAGCATAGCTTATGCAGTATTTCAGAAACTCTTCGGCAAGATCCATATTATCGTCGATGTCGAAGAATGCCACTTCTGGCTCTACCATCCAGAATTCCGACAGGTGGCGCGGAGTGTTTGAGTTTTCGGCGCGGAATGTCGGGCCAAAAGTGTATATTGCGCCAAGAGCTGTTGCTCCGAGTTCTCCTTCGAGCTGGCCTGATACAGTCAGAGCCGTCTGTTTTCCAAAAAAGTCAGAGCTGTAGTCTACAGTGCCGTCTTCGTTTTTAGGTAGTTCGTTGAGATTTAGAGTGGTGACCTGGAACATTGCACCGGCACCTTCGCAGTCGCTTGCCGTGATAAGGGGCGTGTTGAGATAGTAGAACCCATGTTCCTGAAAGAAACGGTGGATGGCAAACGCGAGTGCGCTGCGCACGCGGAGCACGGCTCCGAATGTATTTGTGCGGGGGCGAAGGTGGGCCTTTTCACGCAGGAATTCCAGAGTGTGGCCTTTCTTCTGCAATGGATATGTCTCGGGGTCGGCGCTTCCGAATACGGTGAGGTCGTCGGCCTGAATTTCTACAGACTGGCCTTTTCCCATCGATTCGACGAGCTTACCGGTTACTTTAAGCGACGATCCGGTGGTGATAGGCTTGAGCTGTTCGTCGGTGAATTTGGTCATATCCAGCACAATCTGGATATTCTTTATGGTGGATCCGTCGTTGAGTGCTACGAATTGTACGTGCTTGTTGCCGCGGCGAGTGCGTACCCAGCCCATTACGGTCACCTGGGTGCCTACGAGGGCCTGGTCATTGAGATCCTTTATCTTTATGCGTTTCATTGTGGTTGATTTTATGCTTGATTATTCAAATGATCCCATTTTGAGGTAGTTGACTTCTTCCTGTGTCAGATAGCGCCAGCGGCCTCGGGGCAGATTTTTCTTGGTGAGTCCGGCGAAATACACGCGGTCGAGCTTGGTAACGTGGTAGCCGAGATGTTCAAATATTCGGCGTACGATACGGTTGCGGCCCGAATGAATTTCTATACCGGCCTGATTGCGGTCGGTGTCGGTGGCATATGAGATGGCGTCGGCATGGATTTCACCGTCTTCGAGTTCGATACCGTCGGCTATTGCCTGCATGTCGTCTTCGGTGATATCCTTGTCTGTCCAGACGTGGTAGATTTTTTTCTTTACGTATTTGGGATGTGTAAGTTTTGACGCCAGATCACCGTCGTTGGTCAGCAGGAGTACGCCGGTTGTATTGCGGTCGAGGCGTCCTACCGGATATATGCGTTCATTGCATGCTCCCTTCACGAGATCGAGTACTGTAGTGCGGCCGTTTGGATCGTCAGATGTCGTCACGCAGTCTTTGGGCTTGTTGAGCAGAATATAGCATTTAGACTCCAGTGTGACGATCTTTTCATCATATTCTACAGTGTCTGAATGGGTGATTTTTGTGCCGAGTTCCGTTACGACTTCTCCGTTCACTTTCACAAGGCCCTGTTTGATAAACTCGTCGGCTTCACGGCGTGAGCAGATGCCGGCGTTGGCCATGTATTTGTTCAGACGTATCTGTTCGTCGGGATCGGGTATAGGCAGATCGTATTCAATGCGTTTCTGGCGTGGTACGAAGCTCTTGCCCGGACGTTGCATCGGCTTTCCGAAGGAGCGTTGTCCTCCCGGGCGGTTGTTGTATCCACCCTGACGGTTGTTGTAAGGACGCTGCTGCTGGCCGCCGTTTTGTTCGGCGCTATTGTAGTCGTTCTGATAGTTGTTGTATCCGCCTTGACGGTTGTTGTTATATCCGCCTTGACGGTTGTTGTTGTATCCACCCTGACGGTTGTTGTTATAGCCGCCCTGGCGGTTGTTGTTGTATCCACCCTGGCGGTTGTTGTTGTATCCGCTTTGACGGTAGTTGTTGTATCCACCCTGGCGGTTGTTGTTATATCCGCCTTGGCGATAGTTGTTGTACGAACGCTGTTGTGGCTGCTGACCTTCGGTAGCTCCTTCTGTTTCAGCACTATTGGTAGTCGCACCTTCGGTCGGAGTTCCGGTGGTCTGCGGTGTGTAGGGGCGGGGAGTATAGCTTCGGTTGCCATAGCCGTTGTTTTGACGGTTATATCCATTGTTGTTATATCCGTCCTGACGATTGTATCCGCCGTTGTTATATCCACCCTGACGGTAGTTGTTATATCCGCTTTGGCGGTTGTAGCTGTTGTAGCTATTGTATTCGCGGCGCTGATAGGTACCGGTTTCTTGGTTGTCGCGCGGAGTGTAGCTCCCGGTGGTTTCTTCCGATTCAGTGCTTTCAAATTTTGGTTTTGACTCAAATACAGGGCGGTTGTAGCCAGATGTCGTGCCGGTCGACGATCCTACGAAGCGGTTGTCGCCGATTCTTGCTCTTTTGGGACGTTTCTCTTCTTGTGATTCCATTTTTTTTGTCGAAATTTTTTGAAATTTGGCTCGTTGAGTTTGATGTGAGATTGGCCTCGCGGCTTCTCGAGAGCTTTGACGTGCCTGTTGGTTGTGTTTGTTTTTACTTATACTTTATTTTGATGTAGGTATATTAAGGATGTTATGGTAAGGTTTGATATTTTCTTTTTTTGTGTAAAACCTATCTTGTTTACGATTCTCTTCTTATTGGTATTGCAAATATGGGTAATTTTCCTGTGGTGTGAAATAGTGAAACCTGCGAAATGACGATTCAGAATGCGATTATATCGTAATTTAACGAATTTTAACCATGATGCCGACGGTTTGTAGTATCATAATGATGCTTTATGGAAGGTGGATTTTATTGCAAAAAAAAATTATTCGTCATCCCGACGAATAATCTTCTTAACCTTAAATCTAATACCATGAAAAACACGTTGCAAATTTAGTGGTTTTTATGTTATAAAACATACTTTTTGAGTAGAAAAGTTCGGTTATTAACCTTTATTAACGTTTTTCGGCGTTAAAAATGCCTCTGTATTGAAAAAATTGAGTCGGGCGGTGACAATGTATGGTCTAAATCGCTAAATTTGCATATCGGCTGTCGGCCGCTTTTGCAGTGCGGTTGTTTTTTTCTGCTCTATATATAAATATGTATAGGTGCTCTCGGTCGGTTTGCCGTCTGTTTTTTTAATTTATCGATCATGACATACGAATACGATTATCTCGTCATAGGTTCCGGTATCGCCGGTATGAGTTTTGCGCTGAAAGTGGCGCAGACCGGTCGTGTGGCCCTTATTTGTAAGGCTGGACTGGAAGATGCCAACACAAATTTTGCTCAAGGCGGTGTGGCTTCTGTTACCGATCTGGTCAAAGATAATTTCGACAAGCA
>CAZOCO010000122.1:0-6416 GCA_964578325.1 uncultured Muribaculum sp. | reverse complement strand
GGCGAATACGGCACGTCCTACGGGGGCTATACCGATAGTCTTGTTCTCCAGACCGAGTTCTTCCACTATCTCGGCTATGAGTTTGTGAACCACGCCGTGGCTGCATCCGGGGCAGTAGTGCATGGTGTTGTCGGTCAGCAACGCCGGGCGTTTGTAGACTCGATTTTCTTCTTTGATAATATCTTTAAGATCCATAGGATGTCTATTTTACGTTGTTTGCTTCGGGAAAGTGATTGAAGAGGCTGTCGATAACTTCCTGCGGGTTTGGCACGATGCCTCCCATGCGTCCGAAGTGGTATACGGGAATCTTGTCGTGGCAAGCCAGACGCACATCTTCCACCATCTGTCCGGCATTGATTTCTACTGTCAGAATACCTTTAGCGCCGGCACTGATGCGCTCTATCGCTTCGTAGGGGAATGGCCATAGCGTGATGGGGCGTATGAGGCCTACTTTCACATCCTGTTGGCGCAGATCTTCTATCGCCTTCATCGCGATACGGGCTATCGAGCCGAAGGCTACTATGAGGTAGTCGGCATCGTCGGCAAGATATGTCTCATATCTCACCTCGTTGTCTTCGATAAGTTTGTATTTCTGCTGCAGACGCAGGTTGATCACTTCCATCGCCGATGATTCCAGCTCGAGAGTGGTCATGATGTTGCGCTGTCGACCGTCGGTCTTTCCTGTGATAGCCCACGGACACTGTGCCTCTATCTCCTGCTGTGTGCGGCGCTTACGCTGTGGCGGCAACACAACCTTTTCCATCATCTGGCCCACTATACCGTCGGCCAGTATTACGGCCGGTGTGCGGTATTTAAATGCGAGGTCGAATCCCAGAGCCACGAAGTCGGCCATTTCCTGTACCGACGACGGTGCCAGTGTTATGAGTCGGTAGTCGCCGTGACCGCCACCTTTGGTGGTCTGGAAATAGTCGGCCTGTGATGGCTGGATGGTGCCGAGGCCCGGACCTCCGCGCATCACGTTTACAATCAGTGCCGGCAGCTCTCCGGCAGCAATGTAGCTGATGCCTTCCTGCATGAGCGATATGCCCGGCGACGACGATGATGTCATCACGGCCTTTCCGCATGCGGCGCCTCCGTATACCATGTTGATCGACGACGTCTCGCTTTCGGCCTGAAGCACCACCATGCCGGTAGTTTCCCATGGCATTTGTTCTTCAAGCGTTTCCAGTACTTCGCTCTGCGGTGTGATCGGGTAGCCGAAATATCCGTCGGCCCCGTAGCGTATGGCGGCATGGGCTATCGCCTCGTTGCCTTTCATCAGTCTTATTTCTTCACTCATGGCCGTAGTTATTTTTCAATTACACGATATACTTCGATGCAGCCGTCGGGGCATACTGTGGCACACGCGGCGCATCCTACACACTGGTCGGGATTCTTCGCATATGCGAAGTGATACCCGCGGTCGTTGACCTCTTTTTCTTTCAGTTCGAGCACATCGGCCGGGCACGCTACGACACACAGATCGCAACCTTTACAGCGTTCTTCGTCGATGACGACTGCTCCGAATACTTTTGCCATATCCTTGTTGATGGTGGTTTGTTCGTAAAGTTGTGGCGTGTAGCTACACCGTTGTAGCTTTCACAAAGCAAATATAATGAAAAAATCTCGTAATGGTTCTCTGTCGGTAAAAATTATTTCCATTTTGCGATGTGGTATAGAGAAACACAAAGTAAGTCTGTTCTTTTGTCGTTGTAGCGTGTATGGAGGCCTATAGTCCCTACTGCCGAGTGGATGTAATCAGCGGTCGAGGGGGATGTCGATGCCGTACCACGCATGGCATCGGTCGCGGTAGGTGTCGAGAATCTTGTCGGAAATTGATTGCGCGCCGTCGGTCAGAGTTGTAGACATAGAGCCGGATGTAACTCCTCCGCGCCTTAAGAAATCGTATTTGGCCGTGTCACCAAGCAGAATCCACGGTGTGCGTAGGGCCGGATTTTCTGCTACAGCTTCGGTTAACCATTTTGTCGCCTCACTGCTGTCGCCCCGATGGTGCAGAATATATCCGTAAGCGGCTTTCTCTACAGGGGTGGCCGTGTGGATGTCCCGGTCGATGATGTGCATTATTCCGGCGGTCAGTAATGAATCTGAAGCCACGATGTTTTCAAACTCCCGTGTGGTCATCAGCGATGGTGCTGCCATTATGGCTTCTGCCCACCGGCCTGTCGCGGTTACCGTGTCTCCACCGGCATACGCTGTCTGCGCTTTTGCGGCAATGGTAAATGCATCGGGTGGCAGTTCGGCCGCCAGGGCTTCGGCTTTATCATACTGTCCGGTTGCTGTGTACTGATGTGTCAGTATTGTCTTTACCCTGTTGTCGTAGCAGTAGGCCGGGATAATGCGTTCCAGTATCATTGCGGCGCTGTCGGGTCGATGGTGTGCTACATGCTCCAGTGCTTCTTTCAGTAGGCTGTTGTCTGCCTTAAACCAAGTCCGCAGGCCATCTCCGCCAATGAGCAGCAGTGTGGCGAGTATGCCGACAACGCGTGTCGACCATCGCCATCTCAAGGGTTGTTTTACGTCTGTCGTGTCGCGTTGCATGTAGGCCAGCAGAGTTGCCGCTAACAGTGCGATTGTCGGCGCTACAGCCAGTATGGATTGTGTCATCTCTTTTACCAAAAGGGCTGCCAGAGCTGCTCCGGTTATCGCCACCTGTTGCCTCCGGCGGTGGCGTACGACATAAAGCGCAGTCGCTCCTGCCAGAATCAGCCACAGCACACCCCCTGTCGCGCCCTTCTCAATCAGAATGTGCACGCCTATATTCGGTGGAGTGTCGGTGTAGCCGTCATTGGCTACCGTATCATCGGTAATCAGTGTGAACGAGGCGTTGCCGTGGCCGGTTGCCGGGCGTTCGCCGAAGCGTTTCAGTGCGGTAGTCGATACGTCGCGCCTCCACTCTATACTGGCCTGTTGCGAAGTGGTTTTATTCAGGGAAATAGTAGTGAGTACTTCCGAAGGGTATAATGCCGCTACGGTTATGGCCGCTACTACTATCGTGGCAAGAATTTGCCTTAAACTACGGGTTGGACGGTATAGTGCCATCAGAGCTACTGAAAACACCGCTGTTGCCACATACACTCCGCGCGAAAACGTAAGCAGAGCGGCCACAGAGCCCATAAATATTGCAGCTATGCGCCACCGGCTTCGGCACAGGCACGCCGTAGCTGTCAACAGCAGGGCTGTCTCGCCCCAGCAGTTGTTGGGATTGCCGAGCGGACGATACAGATAGCGTAGCGGATACATGTCGCTTAAACCGGCTTTGCGGGCGTTTATGGCGCACACGGCAAATGTGCCTATCGCTATGGCCGAGGCTATGAGCGTGATGATGGTATAGCCGTTGATTATTATGGCCGAGGCACGGCTGTCGGTCAGCAACCGTCTCAACAGCACATACATGGCCCATATCACGATGCTTGCGAGCGACGAACTTATGGCGGCGTCGCGGCAGGGCGACCATGCCGCCGATGCCACGTCAAATGCCACTACAGCCGTGTATGCGATGTCTATCGCCGACCATTGTCTCCACGGCAAAGCTCCGAGCATGAGCAATCCGGCTGTCGCAATAGCCAAAGTGGCGGTGTAGAGTCCGTCAGAAAGTCCGGTTACTGCCATTCCCCCGGTCAGGGCTATCAATAGGGCAACTATGCTGCCGATCGTCGCTATTGCTCTGTCAGTCACGCCGAGGGAAATATTTATACAGATTGCCTGCGATAAAGCGGTAGAGCAGATAGATTATCAGCCCCATAAACAGTAGCTGCGACCCCAGATTGCGCAGCAGTGCCATCGGCGGCATGATGTTGTTGGACAGGCACGTGATAAGGCGCATGAATTCGTCGGGAAACTTCGCTACAAAGCTCCTGATAAACATCGGTATTATGTAGCAGAAGTAGTAGAGCATAAACAGATTGACAGTGACAGCATAGGCTATTACCGCCACGCGCATTTTTCCGGTAATCTCCGACAGCAGTGCCGGTGCGGCGGCTTTTCTGCCAACGATACGCTTGATCCAGTAGCTGAAGAGCGCCTGGGTCTTCCGCCGCAGATTGGCCACGCCGAGCAGGTCGGTAGCCATCCAGTAGCCGTCAAACTTAAAGAATGGATTGAGCGTGAGTATAAATCCGAGCACCATCATCAGCACCATGTAGCGCACTACATCGCTGCCGGTGGCAAAATATATGCCTATAAGCACCGTAAGAACTATTGACTGGAAATACACACCGGCTATATTCACCACATACCGCTGGCGCCGTGGAAGCTGCCAGGCAGCCGTCACATCGGTATACAGCACCGGAAAGTTAAGATATAGCCCGAAACCTATTGCCCCGTGCCGCAGGCCGTAATGCTTTATTGCAGAGGCATGGCCTATTTCATGCCACATCGACGAGCAGACTACGAATGCCATCAGTCCTATCAGCGTCAGCGAGTCCACACGGTTGCCGAAAGCAAGCACATTGTCGTTGAGAGTGAAGAAACATGTCGTAGCCACTGCCGCCAGTGAGAGCAACACCACCATCAGCCGCCGGTCAAACATCACGGCCAGGCGCGAAGTAATGGCGTCGATCCAGTGCGGAGCCACCAGCTGGCGCTGATAGAGAAACTGGCGCTGCTGCTCCGGTGCAGCCGTCAGCTTCGGCACTATCGACTGTTCTACTACGCTGTCTATCTGCTCGTAACTGTAGCCTTCGTGTTCCGATAGAAAGCGTCTGATCCCCTCCTCTCGGCTCTCCGATGCCGACAATGCCGACAGCAGCGAGGCCGTCAGGGCATTGGTCTCGAAATAGCTGTCGCCGGCCACCACCAGGTAGCGTTCGTCGGTCGACGAGCTGTCGAGTCGATTTATTGTAATATTGCTGAACATGAATTGGCTTTTAGCGAGCAGTATATATTATGCATGATCTCTTTACGAGGCAGCCCCCGTCGAGGCCGTCGCATACGCAGCAGTCATTGGCAAAACAGGATTTCCATGTCGGCTTTTCCACTCCCGTCTCTGTCAGGTCAAACAGGCCACCGAGCGTAAGCGGGTCGGTTTCGAGTCTGCGCTCTACCTCGTCGAGATAGAGCGCAGGGAGAGCGGAGTTGAGCGGTTTTATGGTATGCGGCATAGTCTTTGGCGTTATTCGCCGAGGTCGTAATTTTTTACCTTGGAATCAGCACCTACGTTATCGAAGTTGTGTGGCTTGCCATAGTTGAACCTATAACTGATTCGTACTGCAAAGTAGTCATACGACAGTTTCGGGTTGCGTGTGCGGTCGGTTGTCTTGTAGTTTGGTAGATTAAGTATGGTTTCGGTGTAGGTCTTCATAAACGGGTTGCGTGTCATAAAGTTGAACGACCAGTTGTTGATATTGTAGCCTACAGTAAGATTTACTTTATATGGTTCCTTGATATACATACCTGTTGCGTCGATACGGCGTCGGGGAGTACCTGCTTCTATATCGGCTACAAAACCTTTGTTCATATAGTTAGCTCGGATCAGAGCATCTACATGATTAACTTCGTTAAGAGTAAATGTTCTGCTCTTAAAATGACGATAACTTATTCCTGCAGCAAAATTTAGCTTGTTTGGGATTATCCGCAGCTGGATGCTTGTATTAAATGTAATGTGCTCGAAATTACCTCCGTTAGCGTATGTCTCGATAAACATGTCGCGTTCGTTGTCGCATATATAGTTCCGATAGATAGCCCGGTTGCGGTTATTATATAATGAAAATATGCCAATAGAACCCCACTTACGGTTAAGACGGTATGACAGTTCTATATTATAAATATTAGATATGCGCAAATATGGATTACCGGCAGTCATCAGGAATTCGTCGCGACGGCGTTCTGTTGCATTTACTTGTCCGGCTTGAGGTGAGTTATTGTCCATAGAAGCTTCCAGACTAAAATCTCCCATATTTTTTGGCAACGAGTAGCCCAGATAGATAAACGGAGTAACTTTGTATTCGGTGTCAGTACCTGTACCCGGATTCTCACTTATTCTGTGTCCATGCAGTTCTATATGACCCCTAAAGTGCTGATTGATATGTAATCGCATATAGGCGTACAACAGCGTTTCCTGGAAGACGTATGTATTTGGTGTAGTACTTCCGTTCTCTAAATACCGGCTGTTGGTGTGATTGTAGTAATGGCGTATACCCAGACCGGGAGTAATATATTTCCGCTTTTTAAATGAATATAATGCCATCGCCGATATGCTTGATCCGTGTCCTTTGGTTTTAGATAGAATATCTTCAAGTCCGAAGTAGTTTCGTGATATGTCGGTCTTGAAATAGCTGCCTGCGACTGAAGTCCGGAACATTGATTTGTTCTTAAACATATGGTCGTACATGATGTTGAACGATGGAGTCAGCTCGTCGTTGTGATTGTTGTCGATCGAAACTTCCTCCGTATCTTTC
>CAZOCO010000121.1:0-6518 GCA_964578325.1 uncultured Muribaculum sp. | reverse complement strand
GAAAGATCCACCCTGTCTATACGTTCTTCCGAAAGTTGAGTCTCAATATTGAATGTGCGTATTGACTCTACCTCGTTGCCAAACATATCAATACGTATCGGATATTCGGTAGAATAAGCATAAATATCCAATATCGATCCTCTCACGGCATACATACCGACATCATACACATAGTCAGTACGTCTGAATCCGTTGTCGAGAAGCCATCGGCCCAGTTCCGTCATATCTATCGTATCGCCTACAGAAATATGGCGCGTATGATCGGCGAGCTTATCTCGGGTAGCTACTTTCTCTGCAAGCGCCTCCGGGCAGGTCACGACATATCTCACCTCCGGAGCATCCCAGCGGTTTAAAGTCTCCGTGCGCATTATCTGCGTCGACGCATCGGGTTGACCATATTTAATCGAGCGACGGTAGCCCGACGGAAACATCAGCACAGCGTCCTCACCCAATATCCTTGAAAGGTCATGATACAGATATCCCGCGTCGTCGGGATCGTCGCCGACAACTATCGACGGATGAGTATTTTTAGGTAATGCCGCCAGACTCATTCCTATCGACGAGCCGGCGGCGCCATATATCACTCCACGGCGGGGGCCTTCGCCATCGCACATTCGGCTTAAAGCCTCTATGCGCCCTCCTTCGTTCAGTTTTGAGCTTAACTCTTGTAGTGTCAATGCTTTGGTTTCAATATTTCGTTATAACGGTCGGTTGTCGACAATATGGTACGGACAGAGTCGAGAGCAGGGTCGTTACGCAACGAGGCAATTATCGGCCCTCGCTGATAATAATAGCGTTTCAGTATTTCTTGCGCCAGTATTGTCTCCAGATCAGACCGATTGTTGTCGAGATCATGGTTCAGATCGTGTTTCAACAGCGATTCCATACGTTCAAACTCCTTTTTCACCGAATCATTCATATATCCTTCGGTCTCGGCAGCCGATTTCAGCTTGGCAAGCATCTGCTCACACACCTTATCATATGAGAATTTATCAGGATCGATAGATGCCTTGAACTCTTCAAACATAGAGTCAGTAACCGTAAACACCTCTGCCGGAGCTATACTGTCATGCAATGCACGGTAGCGTGTGGCATAATCAAATGCCCAGTTATCTCTCACCACATTGTAGGTCAGTCGATTCATGTCGCCGTATGTCACATTTACGTCGGGGGTTATACCGCCACCGTCACGCACTTCGCGACCGGCTTTCGTATAGTAGACACTCGTCAGAGAATCGGGCGTACGGGCTACCGTACCGTCGGCGTTGCGTCGGCTGTAGTCTATAGCCTGTATCAGTCGGCCCGACGGTATGTAATACTTGGCTGTCGTCACTTTCAATATAGCCTCATATGGCAATGGGCGGGTAGTCTGGACAAGACCTTTTCCAAACGACCTCGTACCCACTATCACTGCTCGATCCATATCCTGGAGAGATCCGGCGACGATTTCGGCCGACGATGCCGTCTGTCCGTCGGTAAGCACAAACAGCGGTATCTTGGTGTCGATAGGCGACTGCACTGTCTTATAAATACGTTCATCCATAACACCACGGCCACGCGTACGTAATACCTCTGTACCCTTCGGCACAAACATACCCACTATCTCCACTGCAGCTTCAAGCAGTCCGCCGTGGTTACCGCGAAGGTCAAGCACGATATTGCGCACTCGTTTGTCGTTTTTAAACTCCTCCATAGCCTTACGCACCGACTCGGCAGCCTTGTCGGTAAACTGCGTCAGATAGATATATCCTATAGAATCGCCCAATACTCCGTAATAAGGCACCGATGGCATCACGATCTTCTGTCGTGTGATGTCAAACGTAAGTATCGAATCGCCTGTCGCATACGGGCGTTTCACCGTCAGGCGGAACGTACTGCCCGGATCACCTTTGAGTTTTGCCGACACAGTCTCCGATGATTGGGTAAGCATCGTATCTCCATCGATAGCAACCACGAGGTCACCCGGGCGCAATCCGGCAAGTGCCGACGGCGACCCTTCGTAAGGTTCCGAGATATACACACCCTTACCGCGTTTAGGCTCCATTATCAGCGAACCCATGCCTCCATACGACCCCGATGTCATCATTGTCAGCTCATCCTGGTCAGATGCCGGATAAAATTCCGTGTACGGATCGATATTGTCAAGCATGGCACTGATAGCGGTGTTTATGCCTTTCTCCGCGTCAAACGAGTCGACATAATTGGCATTCAGTTCCTTATATACAGCTGTAAATATATCCAGATTGCGGGCCAGAGCACCTTTTTCCGCCGATTTAGGAGTCACGGCCATTGAAGCCAACGATATTCCCGCCACAAGTGAGACAGGGAGCCAGTGCAGCCCGTTAAAGTTGAAACGTTTCATTTTCATATAAATTTTTTTTAGGCTAAAAATACTTTGTTACATAGTAACAACAAATTTTACACCAATGTAGACGACAAAATTAGCATTTTTTTTCTACAGTCCGTTTACTTCCGGCGTCAAACTTTAATCAAAAATATTTTTGCAAATTAAAAGAAAAGCATTAACTTTGCACCGTCGAAACAGAAATCGGCACAACATGGTGAGTTTAGCTCAGTTGGTTAGAGCGTCGGATTGTGGTTCCGAAGGTCGTGGGTTCGACCCCCACACCTCACCCCAAGCAAGGAGAGTCAGCATAAGCCGACTCTCTCTTTTTTTCACTTTAAGGCGTTGACTTCCGTCAGGTCTCGGAAAATAGATGTAGCAGTTGTCTCTGCTGCCGGGGTGTCACCAAGCCGCCTACGCATCAGGGCATACCCGTCGAGCTGACGCGTCCGTGCATCTCCATCAGGCACCAGAGCCATCATATGGTCATATATATTACCAGGCGTACACTGATGCACAAGCAATTCCGGCACCACCGGAGCGTCGGCAATCAGATTGGGCAGCGACACATACTTCACCTTCAGCAGTTTTTCCATTATTTTATACGACAGCTTCACCCCATTGGCTCTGTAGCACACCACTTGCGGCGTACCCGTAAGGCCACATTCCAGCGTCGCCGTTCCCGACGTCACCAGCGCCACACGAGCATATCTCATGAGTCCGAGCGTCATGTCGCGCACCGGCTTCACACCATATTTTATATACGGCTCATAAAACGAATCGTCGATACCGGGAGCAGCCGTTACCACCATCTGCAATCCCGACCGCACAGCGCCCGCGATCATCACCGGGAGATTATTCCGTATCTCCCCCTTGCGGCTTCCGGGTACCAGCACCACATAGCCGCGATCAGGATCCACTCCGGCCTCTGTCAGAAACTCGCGGTGCGGCGGCAGCTGCAACAATCGTGCGTCGACCTCCTCGCGCGACGGATTTCCCACATACTCCACCGCATAGTCATGGCGCGACCTGTACCACTCCACCTCAAACGGCAATATCGAATATACCCGTCTCACGAGCTTTTTTATATCCTTCACGCGATATTCCTTCCACGCCCACACTTTAGGCGAGATATAGTAATACACCGGAATACCGGCTCGCCGGGCCTCTTCCGCCAGCTTCAGATTAAAACTCGGATAGTCCACCAGAATCAGCGCATCGTGCTTCTGACCAAGCAGCGCGCCACGGGCCATTTTAAAATTCAGCGATATCCGGCCCAGATTGCGCAACACTTCGCTGAAACCCATAAACGCCATGTCGCGATAATGAATCACAGGCCCATGTCCGGCCGAAGCCGCCATATAGTCACCTCCGAGAAACGTAAACGAAGCATCACCGTCGACACACTTCAATGCCGACATCAGCTGCGACGCATGCAGATCGCCGGAAGCCTCCCCGGCCGAAACAAAATACTTCATACCACCAAAGTTAACCAATCCACCCGTCAAAACCAAATCCACCATCAAAATCCGCCCACACTATGCACAACCGGCACTTACGGATCATACGCATTATGACATCCGGAGAACTTCGGTTTACTCACCTCATACTATCTACTGCTCTATCACGCAACCAGTTACCGCAACCAACGCGGTAGAGACAGCATGCAATGCTGTCCAAAGCAACTCCATCATATACAACTGATTGCCCTGTCATACCTAAAGACCCCGAGGTCTTGAATACCACACTCGACTTAATACCTCATCTCCCTTCATACTTAATCCCCCTGCAACACACTCAAAGCGCACTTTGACCGTACCTACAACAAAACCGCCTAACGTGCCGTAGCATTACCGTTTTTTTATGTACCTTTGTAGAGAACAAACAAAACACACTGACAAATGACACTGATTGACGGGAAAAAAGTGGCCGACGACATAAAGGCCGAAATTGCTGCCGAAGTAGAAAAAATGGTTGCCGCCGGACAAAAACGTCCGCATCTGGCCGCCATACTCGTCGGACACGACGGTGGCAGCGAAACATACGTAGCCCACAAAGTACGGGCGTGCGAGCAATGCGGATTCACCAGCACACTGTTGCGTATGGAAGACGATGTGACCGAAGATGAACTGCTCAAAGCTATCGACGCTCTCAACAACGATCCCGACGTCGACGGATTCATAGTCCAGCTCCCTTTGCCCCGGCATATCTCCGAACAACGTGTCATCGAAGCTATCGACTACCGCAAGGATGTCGACGGATTCCATCCCATCAACGTAGGACGCATGTCTATCGGACTCCCATGCTACCTGTCGGCTACTCCGGCAGGCATTATGGATCTCCTTGCCCGCTACGAAATCCCCACAAAAGGTCGCCGCTGCGTTGTGCTTGGCCGCAGCAATATCGTAGGTAAGCCGGTAGCGACACTGATGATGCAGAAACACCAGCCGGGCGACGCGACTGTCACTGTATGCCACAGCGCGACCGCCGACATTAAATCCATATGTCGCGAAGCCGACATAATAATCGCAGCTTTAGGTGTTCCAGGCTTCGTCACCGCCGACATGGTAAAAGATGGAGCTACCATTATTGATGTAGGCACAACCCGTGTTCCCGACGCATCGCGTAAAAGCGGATTCCGTCTTTGCGGAGATGTCGATTTTGAAAACGTCGCCCCGAAATGCGCCTATATCACCCCCGTTCCTGGTGGAGTTGGACCGATGACTATCTGTTCTTTAATGAAGAACACCCTCCTTGCAGCTCAAGGCACCATCTATCCCCGCTAAAAATCCATGTTCTGGTTAGCATCACTACTGCTGCCTGCCGTCCTGACGGCAACCGCTACAGGGCCGTCGCACGGCGAAGCTCAACTGATCTTCGCCGGCGACGCTATGATGCACCAGGCACAGCTCGACGCTTCACTCCGTAGCGACGGCACTTATGATTTCTCCGACTGCTTCACCGCAATAGCTCCGGAAGTGTCGGCAGCAGATTTTGCCGTGGTCAACCTGGAGACTCCACTGTCGGCTCCTCCATACTCCGGATATCCATGCTTCAACGCACCGGCATCCTACGCGTCGGCACTCGCCGACGCCGGTTTCGACCTCTTTCTCACCGCCAACAACCACACCCTCGACCGCCAGTCGCGCGGGCTGGCCGCGACAATCGGCGCCCTCGACTCTATAGGTGTCCACCATTTAGGCACATACCGCTCGGCCGACAGCCGTAACCAGGTAATACCTATGCTACACGATATCGCCGGATTTCGCGTAGGTTTCCTCAACTATACCTACGGCACCAACGGCTTCGTAGAACAGCCGCCTGTAATTGTCGACCGCATATCATTGCCACTCATTACCGCCGACATAAATGCTACCCGGCAGGCGGGAGCCGAAATCATCATCGTATGCATACACTGGGGCGATGAATACCACCTTCTGCCAAACGCTTCACAACAATCGACAGCACGACAGATAATCGACGCCGGCGCCGACATCATCATCGGAGCGCATCCACACGTCATTCAGCCCATGGTTATGTCTGAAAAATCCGGGCGGCCCACACTAACCGTATACTCACTTGGCAATCTGATCAGCAACATGCGTACCACCGACACCCGCGGAGGCGCACTCGTTCGCGTATCTCTCCGCCGCGACTCTACAGGGCGTGCCATCGTAGGCGACGCGGCCTACCGCCTGGTCATTGTCCAGCCGGGGCAACCGGGTAAACCGTTCAGAGTCATACCCGCCGTCGCGGATTCTCTCCTCTCGCCCGCTACGCAAATGTTTCGCGACAACTTCACCAAAAGTGCCCGAAAAATATTCAACGGCCATAACTCCGGAGTCATCGAAGACACCCTGCAACTACGCCACCGCTGGGGAAAACAACGACGCAAGAGCCTCATACAACTTGAGCCATACCGCCAGACCGCTCACGACATACTACGACCTCATATCGGAGGCATGCCGAAAGCATCAAACATAGAAAAATGACTTCCCCCATGCATTTTAACGCAAAAATGCCCCACATAAATTTTGTCATATAAAAAATTGTCCGTAATTTTGTCCCGCAAAATGCGAAAATTAAAAAAACTATAAAATATTAACCATCAAAAATGATTATCGTACAAGTTAAAGAGGGCGAAAACATCGAACGCGCCCTCAAGAAATTCAAA
>CAZOCO010000120.1:0-6644 GCA_964578325.1 uncultured Muribaculum sp. | reverse complement strand
TACGACATGGTTTGTACCTAGCCTTGATCCTTCTAAAGATGCATTTAAAGATGTATATTCGGTAATGAACAACTGGGGAGCCAACCACGGAGCTATAGCTCACGGTCATATCGGAGCCGACCTTATCACACTCTGCTCTATACTGCGTATACCGGTATGCATGCACAATATCGCCGACGCCAATATTTTCCGTCCGGCAGCATGGAATGCCTTCGGTATGGACAAGGAAGGCGCAGACTTCCGTGCATGTAAGAATTTCGGACCTATTTACAAGTAAGACAATCCTCTCCTCCGACCCGTTGCTACATCAGGGCCGGAGGAGTATTATATCTGTATCGTTATGTCAAATACAACCGATGGCTATCGCGTAAAAGAATACCGGTGCCCTGTAAAACGTTACGTCCAGACCCTCGATCTGCGCGATAATGCCGAACTGATAGCCCAGTACCGCGCATGCCATGCCAAAGACGGCATATGGCCCGAGATTCTTGAAGGGATAAAAGAAGTAGGTATCCTTGAGATGGATATATATATACTTGGCTGCCGACTGGTGATGATAGTTGAGACCGCTCTCGACTTCGACTGGGATGAAGCTATGAGCCGATTGTCAACACTGCCACGCCAGGCCGAATGGGAGGAGTATGTAGCAAAATTCCAGAATGCCGCATCCGGGGCTGCTTCAAACGAAAAATGGCAACTGATGGAGCGCATGTTTCACCTCTATGAATAACCACTACCACATACTTCTGTCATGGAAAACAAGAACAACAGAATAGTGACGAGACAGTATCTCGTACCCTTCATTCTTATCACATCACTTTTTGCCCTATGGGGCTTCGCCAACGACATAACGAATCCGATGGTTGCGGCATTTCAGAAAGTGATGCAGATATCCGCAACGAAAGCTTCTATGGTGCAATTCGCATTTTATGGCGGCTACACCACCATGGCCATTCCGGCCGCACTCTTTATTCGCCGCTATTCTTACAAGAGCGGCATTTTGCTCGGTCTTGGCCTATATGCAGTCGGAGCGTTTCTGTTTATCCCGGCGGCAGCCTACGAGCAATTCTCATTCTTCTGCATATCTCTGTATATCCTGACATTCGGTCTGGCGTTTCTCGAAACGACAGCCAATCCCTACATCCTGTCGATGGGAACTAAAGAAACCTCGACACGCCGACTCAATCTTGCACAGTCGTTCAATCCGATGGGATCGCTGACAGGAATGGCAGTCGCATCGTTCGTGGTTCTACGCAATCTGCAATCGGCCGAAATCAATAATTTCGCTGATCTTGATAGTGCAAGCCAAAACGCCATACGTCTGCACGATCTTGCTGTAATACGCGACCCGTATGTTGCAATAGGCCTTGTGGTATTGTGCATGTTTATTATCATAGCATTGACCAAAATGCCACGTACACAAGCCAAGGAACCGAACATGAGGGCCAGCGACACACTACGCCGGTTATGGAGAAACATCCCCTACCGCGAGGGGGTAATAGCACAGATATTCTACGTCGGCGCACAGATTATGGTGTGGACATTCATCATACAGTACGCTGAAAATATCGGCATCAAGGCTTCTGACGCACAGCTTTATAATATGCTCGCGATGGGCCTGTTTCTTACCGGACGATTCGTATGTTCTATATTCCTTATGCGATATATCAATACACGAATGCTGCTTGCCATATTCGGAATCGGAGCGGCATGCTGCACAATAGGAGCAATCGCCATAGTAGGTATAGGCGGCCTATACTGTCTAATAGGAATATCGCTATTCATGTCACTAATGTTCCCGACCATCTACGGCATAGCGTTGGAAAACGTATCTTCGGAAGACTCGACTATAGGCGCTGCGTTCCTTGTAATGGCCATCGTGGGTGGAGCGCTAATGCCACCAATGCAGGGACTCATTATTGATCAGGGGTTAATCGCCGGATTTCCGGCTGTAAACCTGTCGTTTATTCTACCATTGATATGCTTCTTTGTAGTATCAAGCTATGGATTCAGAGCATATCGCTACCGCTGAAAACTTCTTGATTTTCCCAAATACCGTGAGGCTGCATCGTAAAAATTTACGGTGCGGCTTCTTTTTTCATGGAGCAATATTATTCGCGATAGTAAACACGCTTTACTCTCTGCGACACCGAAGTAAGCACTTCGTAGGGTATCGTATCAAGAATGTCGCCAAGCTCAACTGCAGTCACTTCACGACCGAAAATCTCCACAGAATCACCCACAGCAGCATCCTGACACTCTGTAACATCGACCATACATAGATCCATGCATATCGATCCGACAGTAGGACACCGTTGTCCCCTTATGACAAACGATGCATTACCGTAGCCCAGCTGACGGTCAAGACCATCGGCATATCCGATAGGAAGAGTGGCGATGCGCGAGTCTCGCGATAATACACCTCGTCGGGAATATCCTACTGTAGTACCAGCCGGCCACTGTTTAACAGAAATGATTACCGTGCGCAGTGAACTCACCGGCTGCAACGCCGACTGTTGTGGATCACCGGGAATAGTAGGCACACCATATAGTCCGATACCGAGCCTCACCATATCGTACTGGCGTTCGGGAAATCGCAATATACCGGTGGAATTGAGAATATGACGCTTGATATTGACCTCGGGAAAAGCAGACATAAGCATCTGCGCACAACGATCGAAATAGTCAAACTGAGCCATAGTATAGTCGTCTTCTGCGGGCATATCGGCAGCAGCCAGATGTGAAAAAACCGACGAAGGTACAACGACATTCTGCCCACGCAACATATCAACCACATCTGGCATCTCCTCGATCGTAAAGCCAAGGCGACGCATACCCGAATCGATCTTGATATGGACAGGATAATCCGTCACACCATATCTGATTCCTTCAGCAATAATCTCGCGCAGAATCTCCAGAGAATAAATCTCTGGTTCAAGATGATTTTCAAACAGTACCGGATAATTCGTGACTTTAGGATTCATAACCATCACCGGCATAGTTATACCACGCTGACGTAGCTCCACACCCTCGTCGACTACAGCCACAGCCAGATATGACGCACCCTGGGCCTGAAGAGTCTTTGCAAGTTCATAGCTTCCGGCTCCATAGCCCGAAGCTTTCACCATACATATTATACCGGTTGAAGGCTGGAGTTTAGACCGGAAATAGTTGAAATTGTGAACTAAAGCATCAAGATTTACTTCAAGCACAGTCTCATGGCTGCGCGCTTCGAGCATCGGGAGCAACCGCTCGAAATGATCATTGGAAGAACCACTGATAAGCACCAGCTGATCGTTGAAATCAGATGTCGATAATCCTGAAATCATCTCGTCGGCCGAACTATAGAATTGTGTATCCATAGCGGAGAAAGCGCCGATATTGCGCATGAGTTCAGTACCGCATCCGATTACGCGACCGGCACCACGCGACAGCAACAACCTGCCCACAGCAGAATACAGTTCCTGCTCCGACATAGTTTCGTGAGCCATATCGCCAATAATTACCGTAAGCGACAATCCCGGAGTGAGACGCGGAGCAACAAAATCCATCGCTGTAGAAAGGGCGTGATAATCAGACGACCGGTTCTGATCAAACACGAGCAAACAATGATTCACCCCTTCGATCACACTCAACCGCGTGGCTACACCGGTGAGCGTTTCAAGAGATGCGACAGCTTTGCCCGACGACACGCCAAGAGCAATCTGCGCAGTCAGCACAGTAAGAGCGTCATCGACAAGATGCGCCGCCGAGAACGGCAGTAGGGTATCAAACCTATCGCCGTTGATTATTAGCGACAACGATGTGGATTTTCGGTCGGTAGAAACTCTTGACACCACATATACGGTAGCGTTGCTATCGGTCTCACTCCACACATAGCGTACAGCCGCCGGCAACATTTCACGTATTACGCTGTCGACAATCGGATCATCGCCCCCATATACCACCGCGCGGGCATTGATGAATAGCCTGGCCTTCTCGCGGCACTTTTCTTCCAGAGAAACAAAACCGGCATCGTGGTCATGGCCAAGCGAGGTCATGACACCTATCGTAGGCTGAATGACTGCCTGAAGCCGCGACATCTCACCTTGTTGCGACACACCGGCCTCAAAAATAGCCAGTTGCGTTTCATCGGACAATTGCCATACGGAGAGCGGTACACCCGTCTGGCTGTTGTAGCTACGCGGCGAACGCGTGATACGGAAATCGCCCGATAATGTCTGATACAACCATTCCTTCACGATAGTCTTACCTCGCGAACCGGTGACACCTACCACTTCTACATCGCTGAACCGCTCACGATGGCTACGGGCAACAGTCTGCAACGCCGACAGTGTATCATCGACAAGCAAAAAGTCGGCATCGGGCATCACCGATATATCAGGCGCCTCGCTCACGACAAATGCCCGCACACCGGCATCATACAGCCGCCGCACATAGCGGTGACCATCGTTTTGCGGAGTACGCAACGCAAAAAACAGCGTATGCTCGGCGTCAGACAGCGATCTGGAGTCGGTAAGCAATACGTCGATCCGTCGGTCTGGAGTAAGTGTGGTGTTGTGGTTCAGATTATTGGCAATCTGCCGAAGAGTTACATCCATCGTGTCGCAAGTTTTCAGATACAAAATTAGCAAAATTTTATTGGAGCGGTATCAAATAAAATGTAACTTTGTTGAACTCATAGCGGAATTCAAACATTTATATATAAAAATTTAGTCCTATTCGTTCATCCCCATGAAAACCACGAATAAACCTGATTTAGGCTTCTGGAATCTCTGGAACTTAAGTTTCGGATTCTTTGGTGTACAAATAGCCTACGCTCTGCAGAGCGCCAACATCTCACGTATCTTCGCCACACTCGGCGCAGATCCACACGAATTAAGTTATTTCTGGATACTTCCACCGCTTGCCGGATTGATTATCCAGCCTATAGTCGGAACTTTGAGCGATCGTACCTGGTGTCGTTTCGGACGTCGTCTGCCCTATCTGCTGTTCGGTGCAATACTTGCCGTGATAGTGATGTCGTTGCTACCTAACGCCGGATCGTTTCACTTCGCGGTAGCCGGTGCACTGATATTCGGAGCGGTAGCACTGATGTTTCTTGACCTGTCGATCAACATATCGATGCAGCCGTTCAAGATGCTTGTCGGCGATATGGTCAACGAGAAGCAGAAAGGTCTGGCCTACTCCATCCAATCGTTCCTATGTAATGCCGGTTCGGTAGTAGGTTTCGTTTTCCCGTTTGTACTGGCTTGGCTCGGCGTGTCAAATATAGCCGAAGGCAATCAGGTACCCGACTCTGTAACCTACTCTTTCTACGGCGGCGCGATAATCCTTATCGTGTGTGTCATCTACACATTTATGAAAGTGCGTGAAATGCCACCGGCCGAATACCGCGCATACCACGGTATAGAAGATACTCCCGCCACCGGTGAAGAAAAGAAAGAAAACATATTCTCTCTGCTCGTGAAAGCGCCGAAAGTATTCTGGACGGTAGGTCTGGTGCAGTTCTTCTGCTGGGGAGCATTCATGTATATGTGGACTTACAACACCGGTGCTGTGGCAGAACTGGCCTACGGTTGGGATAAGACCATGAGCACCAATATTCCGGCCTATCAGGATGCGGCCAACTGGAATGGCATATTGTTTGCAGTGCAGGCAGTAGGATCGGTGATATGGGCTATCTTCCTGCCACGCTTTGCCAACCGCAAGTTTGCCTACGCCCTGTCACTCGCCATCGGTGGCATCGGTTTCATCTCGACATTCATGTTCCACGATCCGTGGTTGCTGTTTATAAGCTACTTCCTCGTCGGTACAGCCTGGGCTGCCATGCTCGCCATGCCGTTTACGATCCTTACCAACTCCATTTCCGGCAAACATATGGGCGCTTACCTCGGCCTGTTTAACGGCACCATCACCATACCGCAGATCGTAGCCGCACTGCTCGGCGGAGTGGTATTCAAACTGCTCGGCGGATTCTTCCAGCACTACATGATTATCCTTGCCGGTGTATTGCTCATCGTCGGTGCCGTATGCGTAATCTTCATCAAAGAAACCTACGCCGAAACCACCGCCAAACAATCCTGAAACCATCAACCATCCATAATTGTATAAAGAAGAACGCAGTGACAAGCCGCGTTCTTCTTTTTTAGCATATATTTAATATAATTTGCCAATTAACGTGGGGTTGACTTAAGAAAAGGCTGCTCGCAACAAAAAAAGCGGTAAGGACACCGGGAAAAACAAGTGTTTTGTATAAGTAAGTATTTCAAAGTTCGCTTTGAGCCTGTTGTAGGGTGAAATTAAGTGTAAAGTCAGAGTAATGAGGGGTTAAGGCCTGGGTGGTATTAAGGGCTCCAGGGGCTTTAGAGACACTAGGGAGATTAGGGAATCTATACACTTTATTGCCATCCGTTAGCTTTTTGAGCGGGCCGGCTCGTGTCGCCCGTCATGCGGGTCTGGCGCGTGGAAGGGGGAAATGGATTTCAGGTATTAAGGCCCGGGGGGTATTAAAGACTTCAGGGCAATCAGCTGTATATGATGGAGTTATTTCGGACGCCACACATGGCGTCCCTACCGCAGAATTGGTGTAATCGGTTGTTGATGATGGAGTTATTTCGGACGCCAAACATGGCGTCCCTACC
>CAZOCO010000119.1:0-6849 GCA_964578325.1 uncultured Muribaculum sp. | reverse complement strand
TCTGCTCCGATCCCCGCGACACCAAAGCCTTCTGCCGCTCCATCGGCATGGATCTTCGTCGCGTCCACGTCCGCTCCCACCACAATCCAATGTGTCTGCTGGGCATGACCTGCGACACCGCCCTCATCCTCGACGCCCACCGCTCCGTCATGCGCCTCCATGCAGGTCTCACCGACGACATCTTCCATCAGGAACTCCGCCTCATCCTTCCGTGGATGGACTTCTCTCCGCTCTGCTACCTCATCATCCACGGCTCCCCAGTGCCACCGCCCCGCCGTCGCGCACGCCTCAACCGCACCCACTCCTACCACCGCTTCCTCGAGGAACTCCAACACCGCCCCGCCCCCCACAATCCATACCTCCTCACCGACCCAGATACCCCGGCGGTAGGGACAGCATGCATGCTGTCCGGAATAACTCCATCATCAACAACCGATTACACCACTCCTGCCGTAGGGGCGCCATGTATGGCGTCCGAAATAACTCCATCATATACAGCTGATTGCCCTGAAGTCTTTAATACCACTCCAGCCTTCATACCTACGCTTCCACGCGCCCGACCCGCATGACGGGCGACACGAGCCGGCCCGCTCCAAAAGCTAACGGATGGCAATCCAAAACCACATACCCTCCCATTGCCACCCCACAACAGGCTCAAAGCGAACTTTGACATACTTTTTTCTCAAAACACCCGATATCTGCCCATCGCTCTCACAGTTTTTTACTGCGCTTATATCGAACACACTTTATATATGTAGATCGTATTTGGCCGAGAGGTTTGTCTCATGAAACTTTTCATTATGATATATGGGTAAAAGAGGTAGTTCCATCGACGGAACTACGTCAATGGTTTTATGAAAATCCTACATCTGAATGGGTAGAATTTGTAAGAAGATATCACAATAATGCTATTCTTCTGAAGGAAGAGCTTGTATCAAATCATTGATAATAAATGATTGATACACACGCTTCCTGGAATATTGTCAAGGAAGAAGATAAATATATTATCTTCCTCGCTTTCACTCTCTTTGTGTAGCGGAGAATAGCTTCTTATTTCCTGATTAGATAGTTAATCACAGCATATCCGCCAAATATCTGGAACATCATACCCGGAATACCGAGCCGTAGGCTGTGACAGGCGAGCTGGAAATCTCCGGTGATAGTCCATTCGCCAAGTGTACCGATAATTTGATAGCTTGTTACGATCACAAATAGCAGAATAATCGATACCTTTTTGAATCTGTTTGCTATATAACCGGCAATTATAGCAAGAAGTACCGATTTTAGCAAGATTATCGGGAGTGCGTATACAGTAGGCATGCCAAAAATAAAAGTGCTTAATATCGGTGATACAATAGCTGTCAGAATTCCCACTCGCCAACCAAATGTGTATGCGCCTATGAGGGTGAAAAAATATATAGGTAGCCATGCAACACCACCTTGTGGTATGAGGTGGAAAACTTGAGGTAAAACGATATTGCCTATAATAAATAGTGTAGCTGTCAGGTAGGTCTTTGTGCTATAGAACGGTAGCGATTGCAGTTTTAGAGTCGTTTGCATTATGAAATGTTTTTATTTAGGTGACTTACAAAGTTCTCAATCAAAGGTAAGCATTCAATTGGAGTTGTGCAATCCTTGCATAGAGTTTCTACCGGACATATTCCGGTTCCGGCCCGGTTTATTATATTCGGAACACATTCACTATAGGAAACCGGGATTGATCCGGATGACAGCATATCGATTGCCGGTTGACTTATCACATCAGCATATGCCTCCTTGACTTCACCTAAAACCATAAGTGCTGCAGCTCCTTTTCCAATAACTTTATCCGCGACAATAGCTCCCGACAGAATAGATTTATCTGATTTTAATATTCGTAAGAGGTCTTTGACTCCATGCTCATGGCATAGTGTGATTTTTCCATGATTGTAAATCACGCAAGAACATCTTTCTGCTTGGAGAATATGTATAATGTCTGATAGTTGGTACATCTGCTGATTTACTCTATATAAATACAAAAAAGAATCGTCCCATTTGACTGTAAAACACCAACCTTTAATTTAACGGTTGGTGTTTCGCAGGGGGTGGAGCTGGAGGGAATTGAACCCTCGTCCAAACGCGGAAACAATGTGCTTTCTACATGCTTATCCTTGTATTGATTGTAGGGAAACGGCCGGAACAAGGAACCCATTCGTTTCCGTAGCCTTTAAGTGTTTCGGGATTCGCGCAAGGCTCTTGAATCCCTATTCTCGATTTACCTGCACCGCCGTATCGATCCGTCTCGAGAAGAGGACAATCGGGCGATGTCTTGTCTCTGCCACTGTGGCGGAGATTAAGCCGATCTACTGTGCTTCAATCAGGCAGCAAGAGCGTAGTTGTTTTCGCCATTTAAATTTTTGATGTCCCAGATTAAAGAGCGTAGCCATCATTGCTCTGCATGCTTACACACCACTTCTACACGCTGTCAAAGCCAATCAGCCCCTAAAAGAGTGTTTATTTCATAGCAAAATTAGTAATTATACCGTAATTTAACAAAATTGAGTGGAAGAATTTCTGTAAATTTGCGATATAATTTTAATTACTAATGTTTTTATTGTGAATAACCGTCTTAAACTTACAGACGCTTTTGTACCGTTGGCTTTTCTAATAATTGCAATCGGAGCTATTCTGGTAGCTTTCGGGCCGGATGATATTCCAAATCAGAGTCAGCCATTTCTACTTATTGCTGGATTGTTGGCATTGGCTATTGCATCGTATCGTGGGTTTAAGGTAAAGCGTCCGTTAATTGATATTTCACGTAAACAGATCGTGCAGGCTTTTCCTGTAGTGATGATATTGGTGCTTATTGGTACGGTCTCGGCAGCTTGGATGTATAGTGGAGTGGTGCCTACACTTATATGTTACGGTATGAAGACTTTGAAGCCTGCGACTTTTTTACTGACCACGTGTGCCGTGTGTGCCTTTGTATCAGTGTTGTCCGGGAGTTCTTGGACTACAATCGCCACAATTGGGGTGGCATTTATGGGCATTGGTATCATGTGGGGATTTAATGTCGCAATGACAGCCGGTGCTATAATTTCCGGAGCATATTTTGGCGATAAGATTTCGCCGATGAGTGATACGACTGTACTGGCATCTTCGGCCTGCGGTGTAGATCTTTTTGAGCATATACGCAATATGCTTGTAACTACCATTCCGGCAATGAGTATAGCTCTTATAGCTTACGCCATAATTGGATATGTGACTGATTACCACCCTGTAGAAAGTTCCAATGAAATTTTGGCTTCACTTCATAAGACATTTAATATTTCACCTTGGACATTGCTGATACCGTTGGCGACCATAGTTGTATTGATATGCCGGATAAATACCGTGTGGACTCTTGTGATAAGCACATTGCTTGGAGTAGGGGGGCTGTTTCTTTTTCAGCCGAATGTTGCAGCGCATCTTGTTGCTGCGTCAGACGGATCTCATGTATACGCAATTGCCAGGCTATTGTGTGGAGAAACATCAATGGATGTAGGAAATGATCTTCTTTCCAATCTGATCACAACTGGGGGTGTAGCCGGGATGTGGACTACCATAAGGCTTGTCATTTGTGCTATGTTCTTCGGTACGTGTATGATTGCATCAGGAATGTTGAATGTCATAACAGGAGTATTGACTAACCGTTTGGCCCGTCGTCAATCAATAGTATCATCTACAGTATTGACCGGTATCTTGTTGAATAGCTTTACCGGCGATCAGTATCTTTCGATTATATTGAATGGGAGTGTTTACCGTGATTTGTATCACCGCAATGGATATCCACCATATATCTTGAGTCGTACGGTAGAGGATTCAACCTCTGTTACATCCGTGCTCATTCCATGGAATAGCTGCGGCATAACGCAGTCGACTGTGCTTGGCGTTAGCACATTGTCGTATATGCCGTTTTGCTTTTTTAATATAGCGAGTCCGATAATTACGATAATTGTTGCGTGGATAGTATCTTGGCGCTCTTCATTTAAGAACGCGGCCAACGTTGCTGTTTAGAGAAAATTGTGTGCATAATGGCCCGGAATTTATAAAAAGAGTGAAAAAATGCATTAATTAGTGCCAAAAACTTGCATCTTAAGATTCTATCAGTTATCTTTGCAGTTGAAAATGAAAATAGCAATGAAGAAACTCATAAATAGGATAGCATTAGTAGTAGCGTTGGCGCTGGTTTCGCCGGTAGCTATTTCTGCTGTGTCATTTGATGGCGAGTCGATTCAGATGCTCGATTCGACACCAACTGTTAAAGTTGTCGCCGGCGGAGTTCAGATTGCAATTCCTGACGGTGAATCTAAAACTTTTTATTTCTATTCTATTACCGGTCAGCTAATTAAAAGCGTTACTGTCAGCGATTCGGCTGTGGTTGATTTACCACAAGGTTGCTACATAGTAAAATGTACCAATTGGTCGAAAAAAGTTGTTGTGAAGTAATTGGTTTATAATAATTGTATCTTATAATGGTGAGCACTTAATCAATATTTTGTGTCTCACTTTTTTTGTTTCTTATAGCCTTAATATCCACTGTTATGAAAATTACAAATTTAACTTTGTGTACACTGACTGCAGTCGGGTTCACAATATCAACCCATCTCTGTGCTATGGCATCTACAATTTTAACGGAAGAGCAATATGCCGCTTTCCCCACTTATTCGGGTGATGATCTGGAAGTCGTTGTTACCGATAATGATACCAGGTTTACGTTGTGGTCGCCCGACGCCGATAGTGTGAAAGTCATATTATATCCTACCGGCAGTGGATCCGCTCCGATTTCGGAAGTAAATCTTACGAGAAGTAATAATGGAGTGTGGCGAGCATCGGTTGATGGACAACTGTATGGTAAATTTTATACCTTCCGTATTAAGTATCATGACCGCTGGCTTGACGAAACTCCTGGAGTATGGGCAAAAGCCGTTGGAGTCAATGGTAATCGTGCGGCTATAATTGATTTTTCTAATACAGATCCCGTTGGCTGGGATGTAGATAAAGGCCCTGATATAGAGAAAATAAATGATGCCATAATTTATGAAATGCACCATCGCGACTTTTCACTTCATCCTTCATCGGGAATTACAAATAAAGGAAAATTCTTGGCGTTAACCGAACTAAATACTAAAAATTTAACTGGGGAAACGACCGGTATTGAACACCTTAAAGAACTTGGTATAACTCATGTACACATACTTCCTTCGTTTGACTACAATAGTGTAGATGAAACGAATTTAGTATCGAATCAGTATAACTGGGGATATGATCCGGTCAACTATAATGCTCCTGAAGGATCGTATTCGACTAATCCTGCTGACCCTTATTCTCGTGTGAAAGAAATGAAAGAGATGGTGAAAGCTCTGCATGATGCAGGGATTGGAGTGATAATGGATGTTGTATATAATCATACCGCACTCAATGATGGTTCTAACTTCTCTCTTACAGCTCCCGGATATTATTATCGTCACAATCCCGATGGATCTTATAGCGACGCGTCGGCCTGTGGCAACGAGACGGCTTCTGAACGCCAGCAAATGCGCGATTTTATTGTTAATTCTGTGAAATACTGGGCCGATGAATATCATATAGATGGATTCAGATTTGACCTGATGGCTATACACGATACAACTACGATGAACGAAGTTGTTTCAGAGCTGCATAAAATCAACCCGCAGATATTTGTTTATGGTGAAGGGTGGACTGCTGGAGATTCTCCATTGCCTGTCGGTGCCCGCGCGCTTAAAGATAATGTATCTGCAATGCCAGGAGTGGCCGTATTTTCTGATGATATACGTGATGCCATAAAAGGACACTATTCTCGCTCTACCGACCGTGGATTTGCTACCGGTGCTCCTGGTCATGAAGAAACTGTGAAAATCGGGATTGTAGGTGCTACTTCACATCCTCAAGTCGATTATTCCAAAGGGAATAATTCCAAAAAGCCTTATGCATCTTCGCCACAGCAGGTAATTAACTATGTATCGTGTCATGACGATCTTACTCTCACCGATAAGCTTGCTGCATCTATGCCTGGTGAGTCTGAAGATGCTCGACAGAGAGCTGCAAAATTAGCACAGACTATCGTATTTACATCGCAGGGTACACCCTTTATATTTGCCGGAGAAGAAATATTCAGAGATAAAAAGGGCGTTCATAATTCATATAAGTCTCCTGACTCGATAAATGCTATTGATTGGAGTCTGAAGCACCGAAATACGAAATTACTTGACTATTACAAAGAGTTGATTAAGTTACGTCGCAATCATCCGGCATTCCGGTTGGCAACTGCCGAAGAGGTTGCTCGGCATATCGTATTTGATGACACAAAAGACATTCCAAATTTAATTTCATATTCTTTAATTGATCATGCCGGAGGAGATGAATGGCAGGAGATAAAACTCGTATTTAATGGTTCTGATGAAATACGGGAAATTATAGTCCCTGAAGCGAGTTGGACTGTGATAGCAGAAGACGGTATGATAAAAGCTGATGGATTGTCAACTACTGAAGGTGGAAAAGTAACTATTGCTCCACGTTCTGCTTTGATTCTCGTCAGATAAACGAATTTTTTTTTGGGTAATATCTATAGGCCGGTGCAGTTTATAATTGTTCCGGCCTATATTATTATTGGTGGCGGTACATTTGTATCATAAGAACAAGGATGAGCTTTAGAACAACACACCTTTGAGCCTCATAGCAACACGGCGATCTTGTTTATGTTGTAATTTTGCATCGTGTAATCGCTTTAGCGTTTGCGTAGCAAGAAATAAAATATAAAAGATATGAACAAGAAAATAGTAATAATAGGAGCAGGTCCTGGATTGGGTT
>CAZOCO010000118.1:0-7147 GCA_964578325.1 uncultured Muribaculum sp. | reverse complement strand
AATCCACGATTGCCACCCCACAACAGGCTCAAAGCGAACTTTGACATACTTTTTTCTCAAAACACCCGCTATTTTTCGGCACCCTAACGGCTTTTTCACTGTGAGCAGTCGTCTCTTATATCGTATTCTCGTTAAATATAAAATATTATGATACAACGAGGCAGAATGGGTGGTATATGTGCGATTCTGCCTCGTTGTTGTTATGGTGGCGTTACGCGACGGAGGGTATTGGCGATACATGTTTATGACTTTTTTCGTAACTTTGCATAAAGTTAGGTTATGAAAGATCGTATTCTGTTATTTATTTGGCAGCATGTGTTGCTGTTGGTCTCGTTGCTTATAATGACTTTAGGTGTAGCGTTGTGTATCCGATCGCAGTTGGGAAGTAGTGTTATTTCATCTATTCCACTCGCTTTTACATTGGCAGGCGAATCCCAAATGGCTCCTCCGCTTACCGTAGGAGAGTACACTAATCTCATGAATATAGTTCTTGTCGGTTTTCAGATACTGATATTGCGGCGCCGATTCCAGTTGGTTCAGTTGGTTCAGTTGATAATAGGATTTCTCTTCGGCCTTTTCATTGATTTAAATATGATTGTCACGTCAATATTTTCATACGATAATCTGTTAAACTGTTGTCTAGCGCAGATTGTAGGATGCACGGTGTTGGGTGTCGGTATTGCATTGGAAATACGATGTGGATCTATAACTATGCCGGGAGAGGGTATTACTGTCGCTATTAGTAAGGTTTCAGGATTGCCGTTTGCCAGGACAAAAATTATAGTTGATATATCGTTGGTGATTATCGCTGTGATGTTAGGATACCTGTTTTTCGGTGTATGGCTGGAGCAGGTCATTGGTTTTGGAACTCTATTCGCTATGCTGTATGTCGGATACATCGTCAAGTGTATTGACCCGTATATGGCGTGGTTCGACAGATTGCTTGGATATCGTCCCGGATTCCGCCGGTATGTATATGGTCTTGCCCGATATCTTCGTCGTAAGGGGATATATAGATAAGGCATTGATATTCCCAATAAAAATGCGTAACTTTGCACCCTCAAAATCAGACAATAAAATATTATATATATGATAGCTGTAAACAATCTCGGCCAGCAGTTTGGCAAACGCGTCCTGTTTCAGGATGTCAATCTGAAATTCACTCCCGGCAATTGCTACGGTATTATCGGTGCGAATGGAGCCGGTAAGTCGACGCTGATGCGAATTTTGTCAGGTGATCTTACTCCCACTCAAGGTAATGTGACACAGGGCCCTGGTGAACGTATGTCGGTATTGGAGCAGGATCACTTCAAGCACGACGAAGACACCGTGATGAATACCGTGCTGAAAGGTCATACCGTACTATGGGATATCATGCAGGAAAAAGATGCTATCTATGCCAAGACTGATTTTACAGATGAAGACGGTGTGCGTGCTGCTGAACTTGAAGAAAAATTCGCTGAAATGGAGGGATGGAATGCTGAAAGTGATGCAGCTGCTCTTCTGTCAGGTCTCGGTATTAAAGAAGATCGCCATTACATGCTGATGAAGGATTTGAGCGGTAACGAGAAAGTGCGTGTCCTGCTTGCCAAGGCTCTTTTCGGTAATCCTGATAATTTGTTGCTTGATGAGCCTACCAACGACCTTGACCTTGAGACGGTAGCATGGTTGGAAGACTATCTCTCAAAGTTTGAGAATACGGTGCTTGTAGTGAGTCACGACCGTCACTTCCTCGACTCCGTATGTACACATACTCTCGATATTGATTATAACAAGATGAGTCTGTTTGCTGGTAACTACAGTTTCTGGTATGAGTCGTCTCAATTGGCTTTACGTCAACAGCAGCAACAGAACAAGAAAGCTGAAGAAAAACGCAAGGAGTTACTGGAATTTATTCAGCGTTTCTCGGCCAATGTAGCTAAATCAAAGCAGACTACTTCACGCAAGAAAATGCTTGAAAAGCTTAATATAGAAGAAATTCAGCCATCATCGCGCCGCTATCCCGGTATTATATTCACCCCGAGTCGAGATCCGGGTAACAAGATTCTTGAAGTACATGGCCTTTCTGCATCGGTCGATGGTGATATACTGTTTCGTGATGTTAATTTCCAGATTGAGAAAGGCGACAAAGTGGCTTTCCTCAGTCACGACCCAAGGGCTATGACGGCTTTTTTTGAGATTATTACCGGCAATCGCAAACCAGATGCAGGCAGTTTTGACTGGGGACAGACCATCACTACGGCATATCTGCCACTCGACAATTCAATGTTCTTTAATACCGACCTAAATCTGGTAGATTGGTTAAGCCAGTGGAGCAACGATACGAGTGAGATTTATTTGAAAGGATTTCTTGGGAAAATGCTATTCTCCGGTGAAGAAGTTCTTAAAAAAGCATCTGTATTGTCAGGTGGTGAAAAAATGCGTTGTATGATAGCCCGTATGATGATGAAAGATGCCAATACACTTATTCTTGATTCTCCTACAAACCATCTCGACCTGGAGTCAATTCAGGCATTTAATAATACTCTTCAGTCATTTAAGGGTAACATACTTTTTGCAAGTCACGACCACGAGTTTATTCAGACTGTCGCTAACCGCATCATCGAGTTTACCCCCAATGGTATTATTGACAAGATGACTGAATATGACGATTATATTACTGATGATCGTGTAGCAGCTGCCCGCGAGCGTTTATATGCACAATCATAAAAAACTGTATAGCTATGGTAAAACATATTGTGACTTTTAAGCTATCTGGTACTGCCGAAGAACGTCTTGAGGTGGCGCGTCGCTTTAAGGAGGCTTTAGTAGCCCTTCCCTCTCAGATCAGTGTATTGATGTCGATGGAAGTAGGTATTAATGAAAATCCAGCTGAAAGTTGGGATGTTGTGTTGACAGCTGTTGTGCCGACCATGGCCGATGTTGATGTCTATGCAAAGCATCCTGCCCATGTGGCAGCAGCATCTCTGCTTGCCGGACATAAGGAAAACCGAGCCTGCGTAGACTACGAGTTCTGATATTATTAGATTATATCTGACTACATTTTAAGAGGCTGTAGCGTGGAAGTTTTCCGGTACAGCTTCTTTTTTTGCATATCAGCGTATATGGCGCATTAGATCGCGAAATTGCTGATTTGTAGTCATAATCGTGATTTCATCTCCTTTTTCAAGCCGTAGGGTCGGATCCGGATTATTGATGACAGTCATTATCCCGGTGGTCATTCCTACTATATTCCGTTTTTCTGTCAGTTTCGATAGAGATATGAATTTTATGCCATAGCGGTTTTCAAGATCGAGATGGTTGAGCTGCATATCGATAAAAGCTTCCGGTATGGCAAATTTCAGGATATATGTATCCGCATCGATACGCAGTGCATCAATCTTTGCTCCGAGCTCAAGTTCGCGGGTAAGTTCGCGGGCAGCACGTTGTTCCGGTATAAGTATCCTGTCTACTTTGAAGCCCTCAAGTATAGTCTGGTGTATGTCATCGACAGCACGCGCATATATCGATTTTACGCCCAATTTTTTTAGTAAGGCGACAGTTTTGATACTGGCTCCGAAATTTTCTCCTATAGCAACTATTACAAGATCTACGGCATTGAGCGGGAGTACCGACAATGCGGTTTCTTCTGTAGAATCAATTATATAGACCGACGATACTTTATCTTTTATCGCATCAACGGTTGAGGTTTCAATATCAGCGGCGATTACTTCGTGGCCCATTGATGTAAGGTCGACAGCGAGATTCGTTCCATATATCCCGAGTCCAATTATAAGATAACGCATAGTGAAGGTATTTCAGTTGATTATAATATTTTCCGATGGATAACGTACCGGTGTGTCGCTCCGGTTGCCATTAATGCCTATAAGAAGAGACATTATTCCTACGCGACCGAGAAACATGGCCGTGCAGAGTATTATTTTCGATGTTGCCGACAACGAGGCAGTCACACCCATCGACGAGCCTACGGTGAATAAGGCCGATACAACTTCAAAAATTATGGTTTTAGGTGGAAGTGTTGTCTCGAGTGTCAACAAAGTCAGACTGTATATTAAAAAGAAAATCATCGACAGACATACTACAGAAATAGCTCGACGGGTTGAATCGTCGGAAATCGTACGGTTGTATGCTATGACTCGATGTCGGCCTAATACAATGCTTTTCATATTGAGCCAAAGTGTGGCTACGGTGTTTACTTTTACTCCTCCGGCAGTAGATTGAGACGCACCTCCTATCCACATTAAAATCATGATCATTACAAGTGTAGAAGGCATAAAGCAGGATGGAGCTACCGACTGAAAACCGGAGCTACGTGGTATAGTAGCGTTAAATACCGATTGTATCCATTGATCAAATGCCGAGAAGCCGGCAAGTGTGTTGTTATGCTCCATCATCCAGAATATCAGTGTAGATATGATGAAAATCGAGATGGTAGAATATACCGATATCTTGGTGTTTACATTGTATAGCCGTACCTGTCGGCCTACTGTTGGACGGTGGCGAAGCTTGTCCCAGCTCCGACGTATGTATTCGTGGCAAGCGTCGCGCACATTTACCAGTACCGGAAAACCTATTGAGCCTGCGAATACTATAGTGCTGACCACTATATATATTGATTGGTTGCTGTTCATAAGCCGGGCATTTGCCATTCCATCGGGAATTGTGGAAAATCCTGCATTACAAAATGACGACAGCGATAGAAACAGGGATGTCTTGATCTGTGTGGTAATGTCCATTTCGACAAATATGTCGTGAATGGTCAGCCATATTGCCACTGCGCCTATTGCTTCTACAGCAAGTGTAAATAACAAAATATAGAGTAGGGTAGGTAACAATGCATTCATCGACTTGCTGTAAATCATATCTTTTACCAGTAATTGGCTGTAGACCGATTGTCGTCCGCTGAAAAACAATGCAAAAAAGCTCGTGAATGTCAATACTCCAAGACCACCGGCCTGGATAAGTAGAGCCAGTATGCCCTGGCCGAACGGAGTGAAAGTCGTAGAGATATCAACTGGAGTAAGTCCGGTGATACACACTGCCGATGTACTCACAAATAAAGCATCAACATATGATAAGGGCGTTAATGTGCAGCGTGGCATTGTGAGCATAAATGCTCCCACGATTATGAATATCAGAAAGCTTGACGCAAGCAACAGTGGTGGATTGGTGCGCCGTCCGAGCATTCGCATCACTCCGTAGCTGAATTCCATGAGAGAGAATGCCGTCAATGAGCCGATCATCATGGCGCGCGAACCAATAATCGTCTGGAAGATGTTCATCCATTGCTGGCTGAATACAGGCATTACCAATGGCCATAGAGAAAGGATAAGGCATACGTTTACAACCCATTTTAATGGTCGTGTCTCATGTATAGTATTGTGAAAGTCAAGAATAAGATTACCGAATATTCTTATCGCAAATACCCACTGCAGTATATGGAAGATGTGTATGATACGAAATTGCTCTGCAATGTTGTGGTCATACCCTATATATATGATGAGGCATATGATGAAAACGACAGATGCGATGAATCCGACAGCGTCAAGAATGCGGAGTGCCATTGCTATACCCCAATGACTGCGTATTTTTAGTCTGTGCCACCGCGACTCACCATTGCGGATAAGTTCTTTAATACGTCGCACAATGCGGGAATTCTGCGGTTTCATAGCTTGTCTGACTTAAGTCTGGTTGATATCATCCTGTACGACCGATAGCCGGTAATTATAGCGAGCATACATCCACATACAAGGCATGACAGCCCTCCGAGAAATAGTGCGATTATAAATCCCAATGTCACATATATACTGCATTCCATTATGATTGTGACACATGAACGGTCGTACCCGAATCCATATACACCGTGGTTTACTGTATAGTATACAATAATATCAATGCCATATCTAACTATGGCTGCGGCTCCGAGTCCTATAAGTCCCCAGTAGTAATAACATATACATGTTGAGGCCAGATATACTATGTTGGCAAAAATTCCTTCAAGCCAGAAGTACAGTCTGCGGTTTCCTTTGGCAAAAGTAATGTAGCCCATAGGATAGCTGATTGATTGCAAAAAAATGGCGGCACCCATCCATCTTATAAGTGCTATGGCAGGATAGTAGCTGTCAGTGAGCAATATCTTTACAACAATTGGAGCAGTAGACATCAGTAATATGGTGAGCGGGGTAGACAGCAGTACTACAAGTTCCGTTTGTCGATTTACAATCTGTTTCCAGCCTGAATCTGACGATACCGCCGCTGTCAGTCTGGGGAAATAATCCATTGCCATTGCTGCGAATATAAGGCTGACGTATTGATTGCATATTGATGTAGCAGCCTGAAAATTGCCAAGATCGGTCATTGTACCGGTAGAGCGTATATATACGTTGGCTGCGTATATTACGATTGAACCAATGAATTGCCCGGACATTAGTATTAGTCCGAACATTACCATTCGCTTTATTATTGAGTAGTCTACCGATTGGGTGCTTGTATGTATCGTGACAGTTTTCTTTATTGCACGACGATAAAAAATACACATAGTCGCAGCCAGAATTACCATTGCTGGAACTATTCCGTCGGTGCCGAACAGCCAGTATAACGGAATCCCGGCTACAAGACCAGTAACAGAGCTTATTAAGGCGGCACGCGACAATAGGCTCACTTTTCTCATGCCTTGCAATATGGCCTGGTCTCCGTTCCACAGTAAAGTACAAGCCACAGCTATCGCCATCAAAACGAATTGCCATGAGTATGCATACGAACCAAATGTGCTTTTACTCAACCACCACGCACCTCCGCCACATATCAGCATGCCTAAAAATGCTGTAAACATTACAGCGCGTCGACCGGCTCTTACGGTTGCTTCTATATCTTGTTTTGATTCGCAGTTTTTTGCGACCTCGCGAGTTAATGCCATTGGGATACCCAGCGATGATAACTGCTGAATAGATACTGATGCCGATGTGAAAAGTGTTGCAATACCACTCCCTGCAGGACCCAGAAATATGGCAATAAACTTTCCGCGTACAAGGTTAATAAGAATTTGAAATACCTGTACGCCTCCGAAAATCGACATACCTCGCAGTATGCTTTTATAGCTTGATGTCTCGTCAGACATATATGTTGGTCCGGATGTCTTTAGATGGTC
>CAZOCO010000117.1:0-7218 GCA_964578325.1 uncultured Muribaculum sp. | reverse complement strand
CCCGGCCTCTCATCTCAACATCATCGACTACAACCGTGTGGTGCGCGACCTCAACGGCCTGTCGGCCGCAGAGTTCCTGCAGGCTCTGACAAAAGACTTCGAGGTCGAAGACAAAGGGACAGAAGAATATCGTCCGGCTTCGCTACACAACTTCTCACTCTATCTCGACGGCCGCTGGTATTCTCTGACCCCAAAATCCGGCCGCTACGACGACAGCGACCCTATCGGACAACTCGATGTAACCATCTCGTCCGACCTGATTCTACGAGACATTCTCGGTATTCACGACCTGCGTTCGGACAAACGAATAGACTTTGTAGGCGGTATACGCGGCCTTGGAGAACTAAAACGCCGCGTCGACAGCGGTGAAATGGCTGTTGCGCTGGCTCTGTATCCGGTTTCGATGGATCAGCTCATGCGTATCGCCGACACCGGCAACATAATGCCCCCGAAAACCACATGGTTCGAGCCTAAACTCCGCTCCGGACTGGTAATTCACAAACTCGACTGAAAGTGGATTACGCAGCACGACATCGGGGTATAGTGACAGCTGTCAGCACCGACCGCACCACCGTCGACATACGATTGTCCGACGACGCGAACGACTGTGGCGGCTGTGCCTTGCACGGACTGTGTTCCCACGACAACGGTAAAGATAAAAACGCCGTTACAGTCACCGCCGTCTGCGATCCGGAATACATTCCGGCAGTCGGTACTTCTGTCGAAGTCGGCTTGCCCGACAGCGTGCGTTGGTTTTCTTCAGTGATAGTACTGCTGATACCTATCGCCCTGTTTACAGCCGTTTTACTTGGCATAATCATATGTGGCGGCAAAGAACTTACGGCTGTAATTGCCTCCTTTGTCATTACGGCCGTCTACTATATCGCGCTCATACCACTGCGCCGACGGCTCGCACGCCGCTCACGCTGGTGTGTGATCGCGTCGTCATGACAAACCGGCAGAATGCCGGTCTCCATAATTCCCTGATCATTACATTTAACGCAAACTATAAACCAATCATTCATCAACCAAACAAATGCCTATCTTAACAGCAATCATCGTTCTCGGGGCTATCGGAATAGTCGGTGCGATAGTATTATACTTCGTATCGAAGAAATTCCATGTCTACGAAGACCCGAGAATTGAAGTCATCGAGCAACTGCTGCCCGGTGCCAACTGCGGCAGTTGCGGACGTTCGGGTTGTCATGATTTCGCGTGTGCCTGCGCATCTGCCACCACTCTCGACGGACTGGTGTGCCCGGGTGCCGGAGACGAAGCCATGGCTAAAATTGCCGACATCGTAGGTCTTGCCCCTGTAAAGGGCAACCCGATGGTCGCCGTACTCCGCTGCAACGGATCGTGTGAAAACCGTCCGGTCACCGCCAACTACGACGGTGCATCCACATGTGCCGTGCGCCAGTTAACCGGAGTGGAAACTACCGGATGCACCTACGGGTGTCTCGGATGTGGCGACTGCACCACCGTATGCAACTGGAACGCAATCACGATGGATCCCGTTACCGGTCTGCCAGTGGTCGACGCAGAAAAGTGTACAGGCTGCGGCGCATGTACCCGCAAATGTCCCCGCAATCTGCTTGAACTTCGTCCGAAAGGCCGCAACGGCATGCGTGTATGGGTGGCTTGTGCCAACCGCGACCGCGGCCCGCTGGCCATGAAAGCATGCAAAGTAGCATGTATCGGGTGTGGCAAGTGTGTCAAAGCATGCTCATTCGAGGCTGTTACCGTAACCGACAACTTGGCCTACATTGATCCGGAAAAGTGTAAAATGTGTCGTAAGTGCATACTCGCATGCCCCAAAGATGCAATACACGAAACAGGATTCCCCCGTACTGCCAAGGAACAGGCCGCCATGCTCGAAGCCAAGAAGAAAGAAAACGAACAAAACACCAACAACGAACAGACCGCACAGCAATGAGAACATTTCGCAAGGGCGGCGTACATCCGCCCGAAAACAAGCTCACGGCATCAAAACCGATTGTTGATGTCGAACTTCCGTATGAAGTTGTCATAGCCTTCTCACAGCACATCGGCGCTCCGGCAAAGTGTGTCGTGGCGAAGGGTGACCATGTCGACCGCGGCCAGATCGTAGCCGAAGCCGGCGGTTTTGTCTCCGCCAACGTGCATGCCTCGATTTCGGGCACCGTGACTAAAGTTGACAAAATTCGCAACTGCTACGGCCAGCTCATCGACACGGTGACCATCGTTGCAGATGATAACGACCACCAGACCGACCTCAACAATATCGCAGCCGCACAGCCGGTAATGTCGGCCGACGAAGCTCTCGCTCTTGAACCAAAAACCATCATCGACACTATCGGCAATGCCGGTATAGTAGGACTCGGCGGCGCCACTTTCCCTGCAAAAGTGAAACTGATGCCTCCTCCAGGATCAAAAGCCGAAATCGTAATAATCAATGCTGTAGAGTGTGAGCCATTCCTCACCAACGACCATGCGCTGATGCTTGAGCGCCCCGAACAGATACTGACCGGCGTAGCCCTGCTGATGCGTGCCGCCGGAGTAGACCGCGCTGTAATCGGCATAGAAAACAACAAGCCCGACGCAATCGCATTGCTCAAAGAAAAAGCCAAGGCATTCAAGGGTATAGAGGTGATGCCTCTACAGGTAAAATACCCGCAAGGAGGTGAAAAACAGCTTATCGACGCAGTCATAGGCCGTCAGGTAGCATCGGGCGCGCTGCCTATCTCAACCGGAGCTATCGTGCAGAACGTAGCCACAGCCTACGCCGTATATGAAGCCGTGGTATACGGCAAACCGCTCATCGACCGCGTCATCACTGTTACCGGGCCCTCAATGAGCAACCCCGGCAACTATCGTGTGCCCCTGGGATTCCCGATGAATCGTCTGGCCGAAATAGCAGGTGGCATTCCTGCCGACACCGGCAAGATTATTCTCGGCGGACCGATGATGGGCCGCACAGTAACCAATCTCGACTCACCTACACTAAAAGGTGTGTCAGGAATACTGATGCTGCCGGAGTCGATGTCAGTGCGCCGTGAGCCCGAGCCCTGTATACGCTGTGCATCATGCGTCAGCGTATGCCCGATGGGACTCGAACCATACCGCATAGCTGTTCTTTCGGCTCGCGGAGACTGGGAATCGGTCGAGGCTCTTGGCGTAATGAACTGTATAGAATGTGGCTGCTGCTCATTCAGCTGCCCGTCGGCACGCCCGCTTCTCGACTATATCAGATTAGGTAAAACAACCGTCGGCGGCATCATCCGCAGCCGTCAGGCAAAAAAATAAATCATTATCACTCAATTTCATTATGAGTCATACGTTAAACGTAGCGGCATCGCCTCATCTCCACACCAGCCGGTCGGTAGCGACCTGTATGTGGAACGTCGTGATCGCCCTTTTACCGGCACTGGCGGCAGCCCTCTACTTCTTCGGTATCGGAGCGGCTATCGTTATCGTAACCGCCATACTCGGCTGTGTCATCACGGAGTATGCTATAAACCGGTGGATGTTTGGCCGGCCCTCCACTATTATGAACGGAAGCGCCATACTCACCGGTCTGCTTCTGGCCTTCAACCTTCCGTCAAACCTGCCGGTGTGGATCGTACTGATCGGTTCGGTAGTTGCCATCGGCATCGGTAAGATGTCGTTCGGCGGTCTGGGCTGCAATATCTGGAACCCCGCTCTCGTAGGCCGTGTATTCCTGCTTATCTCTTTCCCGGTGCAGATGACCACATGGCCTCTCCCGGTAGTCAACCGCTTCAACTATGTTGATGCCACCACCGGAGCCACACCACTGTCAATAATGAATGAAGGCGGTGAGCTTCCCGTCACATTGCTCGATGGAGCTGTAGGCGCTATGGGAGGATCGCTTGGCGAAGTAAGCGCGATCGCGCTGCTTATCGGTCTGGTCTACCTGCTTTGGACCCGCACCATCACATGGCACATTCCTGTGTCTATAATCGCGACTGTTGCTCTGTTTGCGGCTTGCATCGGTGCTAACGTCGGCATAGAACTGGTATCGGGAGGTCTGTTTCTCGGTGCTATCTTCATGGCTACCGACTACGTCACCTCACCTATGTCACACCGCGGTATGATACTGTTTGGCGTCATTATCGGACTTATCACGGTCATCATACGCCACTGGGGAGCATATCCGGAAGGCATGTCGTTTGCCATATTACTGGCCAACAGCTGTGTACCACTGATCGACCGCTACATCAAGCCCCGTCAGTTCGGAGAAAGGAGGAAAGCGTGATGAAAAAACTCCAGTCAACACTCCCCAACATGATTCTGTCGCTTGGAGTAATAACCATCGTGGCAGCATCACTTCTGGCCTGGACACACAGTGTCACCCAAGAGCCTATTGAAGCCGCGGCACGCCAGAAACAGACCGACGCCATCAAGGCTGTAGCTCCGAAATTCGACAACGACCCGTCGGCCGATGCATGGGAATATACTCCCGAAGGTGCCACAGAAGCATTTGTAGTATACCCGGCAATGCTCGACGGCAAACTTAATGGCGCCGCCGTCAAGGGATACACCAACACCGGTTTCTCCGGCTATGTGCAGGTAATGTACGGATTCGCAGCCGACGGTACAATCACCGGTTACGAAGTATTGTCGCACGCCGAAACTCCAGGTCTGGGAGCCAAAATGAACGAATGGTTCCGCATGGAAGCCGGCAACCGCTCGGTCATCGGCAAGAATCCAGAAACCACTCCGATGTATGTATCAAAGGATGTAGCCGGCGGTATCGACGCCATCACGGCGGCCACAATCTCATCGCGTGCGTTCCTCAACGCCCTGCGCGACTCTTTCGATGCCTACAAAGCCTACTCCGCCCAACTGTCAAACACCAATAACACTGCCGACAAAGATGAATAAACTGAAGATTATCTACAACGGACTGGTCGTCGAAAACCCGACATTCGTCCTCCTGCTCGGTATGTGTCCTACGTTGGGAACTACCGGCTCGGCCATCAACGGTATGTCGATGGGCCTGGCTACTATGGGTGTTCTACTCTGCTCCAACGCAGCCATTTCAGCCATAAAATCGTTCGTCCCCGACCGTGTGCGCATCCCGGCTTATATCGTGGTCATAGCCACCTTCGTCACCCTGCTGCAGATGTTCATGCAGGCCTACCTCCCGGCCCTCAACGAGAGCCTCGGTATCTTCATCCCGCTGATTGTGGTGAACTGCGTACTGCTCGGCCGCGCTGAAGCCTACGCCTCGAAACACAACGTAGGCGACTCAATACTCGACGGACTCGGAATGGGTCTCGGCTTTACAGTCGGACTGACACTGCTCGGTATGGTACGCGAGCTGCTCGGAACCGGATGTCTCTTCGGAGCGGAAATCTATCCCGAGACCTACGGCTCACTGCTCTTCGTACTCGCCCCCGGAGCTTTCATCGCACTGGGATTCCTTATCGCTATCATCAACTACATCCGTAAACGCGCTTAACCACTATGCTGACCTATATTTCTATCATAGTAACGGCGATATTCGTCAACAATATCGTCCTGGCCCAGTTTCTCGGCATCTGCCCCTTCCTGGGCGTTTCAAAGAAATTGAGTTCCGCTACCGGCATGGGAGCAGCCGTGACATTCGTGATGATCATTGCAACCACAGTCACATGGCTTATCCAGACTTATATTCTGGATGCATGCGGACTGGGGTACATGCAGACCATCGTCTTCATTCTCGTCATCGCTGCCCTGGTGCAGATGCTTGAAATCATAATCAAGAAAATTGCGCCACCACTTTATGCCGCCCTCGGCGTATTCCTACCGCTGATCACCACCAACTGCGCCGTACTCGGTGTGGCATTGCTCGTAATTCAGAAAGGAATGAATCTTGGCGAAAGTGTTGTTTACGCATTTGCTTCGGCTGTAGGCTTCACCCTCGCCCTCGTGCTTTTCGCCGGCATACGCGAACACCTCGAGCTCATCGACGTACCTAAACCTATGCGCGGTGTGCCTATCGCACTGATTTGTGCCGGACTCCTCGCAATGGCATTCATGGGTTTCTCCGGAATAACCATCGGATAAAACTCTGTAGTATACACCACAATATCCAACGGCGACCCTGCACATCAGAGTCGCCGTTGATCGTATATCACCTAAAGTCGAACAAAAAAATGGGTCGTAGCATTAAACTTTAGTGTAGCCATACCATCTAAACTATAAACGCAACACTAAAACCATATAGCTATGCGACGAATCTCTATCATCCTTACAGCCCTGATGCTATTCGGCAGCCCATTTGCCGAAGCCCAGCACACTACTACTTCGTCAGGCCGCAACTCGCGTCGTCAACCCACAGAGCAACCCACACACAATAAACGTCCGGCCGGAACAAATCATCGGCCCGGCAACGGCAACAACCCGTCACATCAACGCCCCGGAAATCGGCCACAACAGCCACAGCGTCCACCTCAACCCAAACGGCCGCAAAGACCGCCACAACCACCGACAATGCGGCCACAGCGACCTACACAGCGCCCCATAGTGCAACCGCCCCACAAGCCCTTACCTCCACGGCCCATATTCCATCGCCCTGCACGACCCGCCGGATGGCACTATGCTCCAGGAGCGCCATCGCTCGGGCAAATCATAGGGTTTGCCATCGGATCTGCCTTTTCGTCGGCCATCCACACTCTCACCAATCAGGGCGTATCTTATACACCCTACGGCAACGACATGGTATACCTAACCAATGTCAACCAATACGGATATCTGTGGCCAGAAGCAACACTCTATTACACCAACGGCATGCTATCGGGCGGACGGTTTGACTACCCCGGCGGTCAGGATGCACAACGCCGCTACTTTGAGCTAAACCGCTACTTCTCGAGCATATGGGGCCAGCCCTATAGCGCATCCGGCTCACAGCTATCGTGGTTTACCCCCGACAACGGCTTTGTAACCCTGTCAGCCGAATATACCGGCGGACGTTACCTCACCTCACTCACCGTCGGACACTAAACCCGACAGACGCTCCCCCCCCGACATGCTTCAGATGACACAACGCATACCCATACGGATGCAAATGTATGCTCTCAACAAAAAAATCTCGCAATAACCGACACGAGCACTTGCAAATTACAAAAAAACTAACTAAATTTGCTGTCCGAAAAAGGAGCTGAACACACCAGCTCAATTTCAGGTCCTATAGCTCAGTTGGTTAGAGCACCTGACTCATAATCAGGGAGTCCT
>CAZOCO010000116.1:0-7287 GCA_964578325.1 uncultured Muribaculum sp. | reverse complement strand
GTGGATCGGGAAATGTGATCCATATTTCATCTACTTCTCCCGGCGAAAAGAAATCGGCCAGCAGATCGATTGATGTACGCAGAAACGCCGCATTGGAAATTTTATTGTCGCGAATCTGGCATGCTCCCGTCCAAAGTCGTGCGCCCTTGATGTCGACACCGATAAAATTGCGGTCGGGATAGCGCTGTGCCAGACCGACAGTGTATTCTCCCTTGCCACACCCGAGTTCAAGGACTATTGGATTGTCGTTTTTAAAATAGTCTTGGCGCCAGTGACCGCGCAGCGGGAAACCTTCAGATTTCAATGCCGCAAACGGGTATTGAAATACACAATCCATTGTGGTGAGGTCGGCAAATTTTTTGAGTTTGTTTTTACCCATGGTTTATCAGTGTTTGACGAGAATGGTAATGATAGTAGAGCGTCGGCCACGACTGTCGGTAGCCGTAATGATTACCGGAAGTCCGGCCAGATTGTCGGCCTGCAACGACACACAGGCTACGTTGTTTCCGTTGTTGGCGATGGCAAGACGTCCGTCGGTGAGGTATAGGCATATAGAAGTAATGCAGGCTCCGGAGGTTGATGCGGTGACAGTAGTTCCGACTGTGGTTATAAGGAGTTCGGTGTCGTCGGTCACAAAGTCGTCAATACCCGCTGTAGATGATGATATTTTGAAGTCGCACCATTGCGGAGCTGTCAGGAATTCATTTTCCATACCCTCGGCTACCAGGAGCGTGATTTTACTCTGGTCGATGTCGGCCCATACATCTGTATCAACGTCGGGAACGTGGTTGAGCGACATTGCGTAGATATATTTCAAGCCGTGCATCGATGCCATTGAGTGGGTGCCAAGATGGTCGAGTGTCGCCGGGAGGAAAATTGTCGTAGGTGATTTTACCCCGTGAAAGGCGTAAGGCTGTATGTCGGTCAGCTGTTCAGCGTGTGTCAGATCGGGAAAGTATCGTAAGCAATCTGCTGCAAAGAGTTCTGGCAAGGTTTCTGTACCCTCGAGACCGTTGATCGTGACAAGATACGGGCTGAAAGAAAATGCTCCACTGCCGATGGTGAGTTTATGATCAGGTAGCGAGACGTGTTTGAGCCGAGGAGATTGGGCGAAAGCACGGTCTCCTATAGATACCAGGTGGTCGCAGTGTGTCAGATCTAACGATTCGAGGCCTGATAGCTGGAATGCACACTCTCCTATCGATAGCAGATCACTGCCGATCGAAACAGAGGTCAATGACGGACAATCGGAGAACGCATATTGTTTGATTTGGGCAATATTGTCGCCAAGCGACACTTGTGTGAGTGTATGGCAGTGGGCGAAAGCATGTGGCCCGATATCTGTAAGGGTACCTGATATCGAGAATGATTTTAGCGGAGTGGCGGCAAACGCGCCTTCAGAGATGCCGGCCAGATTGTGTGGAGGCTGGAATTGTTCTATTTTTGTGGCGGCGAAAGTATAATCCGGAATGACGGGTGGAATTATATCAGCGTTTGACATATCGATATATGTCAGATCGGGTAAGCGGTCGCGTATTGTCGGCAGCTCGTTGGCATCAATGGTGCCACGCACAATCAGCGTAGTCTCCGAGCTGTCGGCTGTCGATAAAGCCTCAAACAGAGATTGCCCGGCACCTACAGTGATGTCAATGCCATATGCATATGGTAGCGAAAGTAGAGCGAGCAGTGTCGCGATTATTCTCATTTGCATATTTTAATGTTAACAATAGCTTTTACTGGATATAGAGCCACTACATCGGCACGATCTACTTCAAGTGGGTCGTACTCGCGGTTGGCGCTTTTAAGCAACAGGCGTGAATGGTCGGGGTGACGGCGTACATATTTAACTACTCTTCTTGATTCAGTCACCACTACATATATCTGCCCCCATACCGGCTGATCGGCCTCGTTGTCGGGTAATATCGCCACGAGAGCGCCGTCATATATCACCGGCTCCATGGAATCTCCTTTTGCACGTACCATCACCCAGTCTGGATTAAATCCGGGAATGGCTACGTGGCCTTCGATATTTTCTTCTGTGAATGCCCGGTCGCGTTCGGTGATCCCGGCTGCCACGTCGATGTCGTAGAGCGGAAGGGCTGGAGTATCGTCGTCGAGATCTGATTTGCTGTATGGGTAGCCTTCGCCGTATTTGAGCCACGATGGCGACACATTGAACGTAACAATGACCCGGTTTAGAAACACATCGCTCAACGGCAGACGCCCCGACAGGTATTTTGATACATTAGAGGGATCAAGCTGAATGTGGCGGGCCAAGGCTGCCTGATTCAGTCCGGAAGTCTTCATCAGATGACGTAGACGTGCTATCACATCGTTGTGGTCTAAATATCTTGTCATGATGCAAATTTACAATATTATCGGTAGATTGCCAATACAAGGTGTGATGTTAAAGTACAGCGACAGTGACAGGCGCTGATGCGGCATAGCGGTTGCCGGCCCTTGACAGCAGCTGTAGCCGATAATGTCCGGATGCTACGCGGCGACCACTGTTATCTGAAAGATTCCATGTCCAGGTGGATGCTGGAATCTCACGCGACAGCACTGTTTGTCCGGCAGCATCGGTGATGATGAGGCGGTTTTCATCAAGGTTTTCTTCAGTGTCTATGTTGATGTCGAGACTGTCTCCGGTAACAACGCTGTCGGACGTAAGTGTCACGGTAAGCGAACGGTCGATTACTGTGAACGAAACCGATGTACTGTCGGATGTGCCACAATTGTCTGTCGCAGACAGGGTCACGGTATGATGTCCGTCGTTAATATTGTTGATACGGATAGAAATGGCGGTAGTGTTGTCGGAGGAATATGTCGTCTCGGCTCCGTGAAGCAGTTTGTCGTCGAGCCTTATTTCTATCGGAGCTTTAAGGTTTCCGGTAATGTTGGCTATACCTGTAGTACCGTTGTCAATGACGGCATTGATGGTAATATCACGTGGAGCGATGCCGTCGGATGTAATGTCGGCAATATCCATAGACTGTATGGATAGCGGAATATAGCCGGCGATAGTAGGCGATGGAGTGTGATGCAGAGTCAGTCCCGCTATTGATGTGCGGGCTGTGGCTTTGCCGTCGTCACTGCAGGCCCTTGCGATAATATGAAAAGGGGTCTCCGGCTGCTGATCTGTAGCTACAGCTGGGATATACAACTGCGCCGAAAAGCGACCGTCGGTTATTTTTGCGGTTGTACTCCATAGTTTTGTATCGTTGCAGGCAATCGGAGTACCTCTGAAATTAGTGTCGACACGCCCGGTGAGAAATTTTGCCGCCGAGTCGGGATATGCGGTCAGTGTGACGTAGCCGGAGTTAAAAGAAGTAGTGCCGGAGAGTGTCTGGCCGGAGAGTGGCGTGACCGTGGTGTCGTCGATGTTGGCTGAAATTGTGGCATTATCGGTAGGCAACGGCAGTGCCGGATCGCCAAACAACACATACTTCTGTGTATTGATGGCCCCGTTGATATTGGCTGTATATGTAGCCAGACTGTTGTTGATAGCCTGAAGCCACAAGTCGCCCACACGTGATGACGTGCCTGCTGATTCAATCCATGCATTTGTAAAGGATGTGGCAAACCGCTGATTGTACGACGAAAGAGAAAAACGAGAGTTCCCTATTACTGTCGCTGCTCCGCAATCGGGAGCGAATAAGAGGTCTCCTCCTATGGTCGAGTCAAACAGGTCGGCGGCTGTGGTGCGACATGTCGACAGCACCATCACAGGCAGGGTCGGGAATTTCATTGAATGCAGATGAAATGACTGCAACCAGTGTGGTGTTGATGTGATGTAGTTGTATTCGGCATGTCCGATGTAGAGCATGTATGACGGATACTTACACATCGCGTCAGCCCAATCGCGGCGCGCCAGTTCAAAATCATCGGCCACAGGGGTGTAGAAGTCGGTATATATCTTATGTACAACCGGGTTGTCGAGGTTGTCGGTTAAAGCCTTGTAGTGGACATCGGCTTGTTGGGTATAGAGCGCGTCGTCGCCAAAATCGTTTACGAGAACCACGTCGTGATGAGTGCGCAGCGACATCGACTGTGGGTCGAGCAGGGTTTCAAGTTTGTTGAGGTAGGTGGTGAGCTGTGTGGTGTCGGCAGCCGGAATCTGTCCTACGGCAACAATCGGTTTTGCGAAAAATGGGATACCGGGATTGTAGTTGTCGGCCAAGGCTCCGAAATAAGTGTTGCTCCAATACGACAAGGCTTTGTCGTGCATATATGTGTCGATATCGCACTCGTACGACGGCAACAGTCCGGCATAGCGTGTGATGCCGCGGTTGTCTTGTGTCATGCTGCCGATGAGAGCGACGTAGCGCAGACGCTCCGGATTGCGGTCGTAGAGCATTTTTATGTATCGGCGCAAGGCCGGTGCTGATGGCACACCAGACCCAAATTCACGCCAGATCTGTTTTGCATCGACCACAGATACGTCAAGGTCGCTGTGTATAGATACCATACGTTGTGATTCGTCGAATAGTTCGGTTGCTGCCACAACGAGCATTTCAGGGGTAGACGATGCGTGAAGGTTTTGATTTGGTATCTTGTCTAATAATCTGGGGGAATGGTGGCGTGCCGATGGATTGAACATGACGAAGCGCCGCCACGGTTCGGTGCCTTTGTCAAACGAAAATGTAGATGCGAATACACGCATTCGACGCTGATCGGTGACATCAGTCACATCCCACACTTCGGCCGACGGTTCGGCGGTAATCGGGCGCCCTGCTTCGCGGTTGCTGATAAACATCTCTATCTGTGATTGAGATGTAAGGCTGTTGTTGCGCGGATATGTTGCAATTATCCAGTCTGGGGCGACAAAACCTGATGTAGTTGAGGTGGCGATGGATACGTTGATATGGTGGAGCGACGTGGAGGCTGGCAGCCGCATGTCGGTAAGGGTATATACCGGATAGCTCGATTTTGCCATTACCGATGTGCGGGTAACGTTGGAGGCGGTAACGGAGAGTGTAGCTTGTCCGGCATCAATACCGATTGTATTTACAAATAGCCGCGGTTTCCAGCGACCGGTGTTGCCGTCGAGCAGTAGCTCGTAGGTTGCCGGTGTTGCCGCATCTATAGGATTGTCGTACCATCCGGTTCCAAGGCCCGAAGGATTTATCCGTTCATTCTCGATATATATAATTGCTGTATGCTGGTCTACGGGGTTACCGGTGGTTGGATAGGAGTGTAGAGTGCCGGTAATATCACGTTGTGCCGGTATGTCAGACAGGAAATATCTTGATTCAAAAGAGAATGTCGACAATGTACGTGTAGCGACAGAATCAGCCGAGAGCGACGTTGACGCTGCGGTTTCACCGTAAAACAAAAGTCTGTTGCCATAATGCAGTGTGATCAGCTGTGGCAGATCGTCGGGTTTAGGTGTGGAGAAATTATCGGGAAACAATCTCCATTGTCCGTAACCGTAGACGTTTACCGCAGCCGGATTGTCAAATCCCATGGCACGCAGATCGGCATACGAAATTTCCTGTATGCCGGTGGTGTCGACCGCTATTTCGTGCCAGAGACCGGTGGCCAGGCGCGATACGGTGGAATATTGAGTAGCCGATGCGGCTACAGAGTGCAGATAAGTTGCCAGACAGGATATTATGCTCCCTGCCAGCGCGACTTTACGGGAGAGGATCATTTTATTTTAAATTTCAGACATTCAACATCGTTTATTGCTGCAGAGGCAATAAAATCTTCCGGGAAGTCAGCTCCGACAAATGTAGATACCGGAATCATGACATCGCCGGTCTTAAGTGTCCCGAACAGCGACATCCGGGCTACCATAGGTTCGATGGCTTCAAGAGGGTCGGTACAAAATTCTACACGTGAGCCGTTGAACGTGACATCAATCCGTCGGTCTGCGGGAATTTCGAGCCATTGCCCCAGTATAGCTGCACCGTCGAAAGCGTGTAGCATATCGCCGGCTGAAATCATATCGTCGGTTACAGCTGTCGGTCGCGGCATGGCACATAGTGTGATGCCTCCGATGTATCGTGATGCAAATCGCTGTCCGATGCATTTGCCCATGCGTGTCACCAGAAATGCTACACCGAGGGAGTATGACCATCTGTCGGCTATCGGTGGAACAAAAAAAGGCTTGCCGTCCTTGATTACCGAAGAGTCGGGCATCAGTTCGACTTCAGCCCCGGCAGGGCATGTGCAATCATTGACGACAGCAAGAATTTTCATGACAGATTGTTGACATCGCGCATCTCCAGGCGGTTGTAAATCAGCGCCAGATGTGCATATATTGAGGTGTTTTGTATTACGATTCCTTCAGGGGCTATGATGCGGAACGGTGTAAAATTCCACAATGCGTGTATTCCGGCATCGACAATTATATCTGTGACATGCTGGGCGCATTCCGGTGGTACGGTGATCACACCAATTTCGGCCTGAAGCTCGGGCAATAATGTGGCGAAGTCGTCCATCGAGTATATTGGTACATCGCCTATGGTAGTACCGACTTTCGTCGGGTCGACATCAAAACCGGCCACGATACGCAGGCCGTAGTCACGCAGACCGTTGTCTTGCAGCAACAGTGAGCCGAGTTGTCCGGTTCCGATCATGACGGCATTGTGCATCTGCTTGAAGCCAAGAAATTCCTGAAGCTGAAATTCAAGTGTCGCCACATGGTAGCCGATACGTGTCTTCCCTTTTATATTCAGGTACGACAGATCTTTTGCGATCATGGATGCATCAACATTTATATCGCGTGATATCTGGGTTGATGACACATATTCCACCCCCTGTTCCTGAAGTGTACGTACATAGGAAAGATACCATGGAAGCCGACGTATGGTAGGTTCCGGAAAAAGCGGCAAAGAGACTGATGTAATATTTTGTGCTTTCAAAATTGGCAGTGCAAGTTATTTTTTAGAATGTTGTACAACACCGGCTGGTGGAGTGTTGTGCTTAAGACACGCAAATATACACAAATATTTGCGTCTTGACAAATAGTGCAAGTCCGCGCACATTTAATGCGGCGCCAAGGTAATGGGGTATAGCAGCAAGTGCGGTATCATATATAACGCAACTATCTTGCCGTTTATTATCAATACAAAATTTAGAGATTATTTTTGCATGATCTATGCTCAAAGATGACAGTAGATTAACAAATTTTGCGTATCTTCGTGGTTGGAATGACAAAAGCAGAACTCGTAGTTAAGCTGCACGACATAGAATGGGAAGATTTTGAGGTCAAGACCGCAAAATCAGAGTTGCCGAAGAATATCTGGGAAAGCGTCAGTGCATTCTCTAATACCTCCGGCG
>CAZOCO010000115.1:0-7302 GCA_964578325.1 uncultured Muribaculum sp. | reverse complement strand
GTTTCTTCCATTTTCGTTACTTTTCTAGTGTAACGCTATTTTAGGACTTGACAACATAAATATAAAAAAAACGGATCTTCATTTTGAAGACCCGTTTTTTTTTTACGGTATTTCAAAGATTACTCTTTGCGATATGTGTTCACTTCGTCGGGTGTGAATGTATCGATGAATTCAGCATGTTTTGCTACTTCAGCGCGAGCTATATTGAAGTATACTTTTGCTGATGCGGCAAACTGTTCGTCGCGAGTTGCGTCAAGAATAAGAAGGTAGGTCATAATAATATTTCCTGCCATTTCAACCAGACGACGAGCCATGAAGTCAAGATAATCTGAATCTTTTGCTGATACCACTTTTTCAACGGCGTTGGCATAAACTTCTGTCATCTTTACAAGCTCTTCTTTTATCGGAAGATAAGCTTCGGCGATTTCCATTGCCTCGTATTCTTTAATACGGGCAAGGTAAGTCCCGGTTGTCACATGGCGAATGGCAGCTACAACTTGAAGCTGAGTGGTTCCTTCATATATAGATGTGATACGTGCATCGCGATATACGCGTTCGCATGCATAATCTTTCATGAAGCCTGATCCACCGTGAATCTGAATGCAGTCGTATGCATTCTGATTGCAGTATTCGCTGGTCATGCCTTTGGACAGTGGAGTGAACGCATCGGCGAGTTTCTTGTAATATTTAAGTTCGTCTTTTTCCTCTTTTTCGAGTTTGCGTTCTTTTTCTATGTCCTCAAGAACTTTATACATGTCGACAAAGCGAGATGTCTCATATAGAAGTGTTCTTGATGCATCGAGTTTGGCTTTCATAACAGACAGAATTTCGAATACTGCCGGGAATTCAATGATTGCTTTTCCAAACTGTTTGCGGTCGCGAGCATACGCGAGCGCTTCGCGATATGCTATTTCTGACACACCGACTGATTGAGCTGCAATACCCAGACGAGCACCGTTCATAAGTGCCATAACATATTTTATGAGGCCGAGCTTGCGAGAACCAACCAGTTCTGCTTTGGCATTTTTGTATACGAGTTCGCAAGTGGGAGAGCCCTTGATACCCATCTTGTTTTCAATACGACGCACGTCTACACCTCCGTCGCGTTTGTCATAAACAAACATAGACAGTCCGCGTCCGTCGCGTGTGCCATCCTCGCTACGAGCGAGTACGAGATGGATATCAGAATCGCCATTAGTGATGAATCGTTTTACGCCGTTGAGTCTCCATGTTCCGTCGGGCTGTTCTGTCGCTTTGAGCATTACAGACTGAAGGTCAGACCCTGCATCGGGTTCGGTAAGGTCCATAGACATGGTTTCGCCCTCACAGACTCGGGTGATGTAGCGCTGTTTTTGATCTTCGTTTGCAAATTCATACAGTGTTTCTGCACAGTCTTGCAAACCCCAGAGATTTTCAAATCCGGTATCGGCTCGCGACACCATATCTGCGGCCATGATATAGGGAGTGATGGGGAAATTGAGACCGCCGAAACGACGAGGCATTGCCATACCCATCAGACCGGCTTTGCGGCATACATCAAGATTTTCTTTAGTAGCATCAGCATAGACTACGCGACCATTTTCGACATGAGGGCCTTGATGGTCTACAGATTCTGCATTGTCAGCAATGGTCGTGCCGCATATGTCGCCTACGATTTCAAGGACTTTGTCGTACGAGTCCATTGCATCGTCGAAATCGATCGGGGCATAGTCAAACTTGTCTGCTTCTGTATAATTGCGCTCTTTTAATTCAACGATTCTGCGCATCAAAGGATGAGACAGATGATGCTTAAGAGCTGGATTGTCAGTATAAAAGTTAGCCATGATAGGTTATTTTGAGTTCTTTTTGTAGTATTTGATCAATTTGGGGATCACATCTTCAACATTGCCTGTTATGACGTAGTCAGCAATTGTATTGATCGGTGCGTTCGGATCATTGTTGATTGAGATGATTATAGAGCTTTCCTGCATACCGGCAATATGCTGGATTTGACCGGAAATACCGCAAGCGATATAAAGTTTCGGACGTACTGTAACACCGGTCTGGCCGATCTGACGATCGTGATCGCAGAAGCCGGCATCAACAGCGGCACGTGAAGCTCCGACTTCTCCGCCAAGAGTGTTGGCAAGCTCAAAAAGCATATCGAATCCCTCTTTTGATCCCATTCCGTAGCCACCGGCAACAACAATCGGGGCGCCTTTGATATTGGTCTTGGATTTTTCGATGTGGCGATCAATGATATTGACAACGAAGTCTGTGTCGGCAACATATTTTTTAGGGTCAAGGTTTATAACCTCACCTTTGTATGCGGGATCCTTGATTTCTTTTTTCATTACGCCTTCACGTACAGTAGCCATCTGCGGACGACATTCCGGATTTACGATAGTAGCGACTATATTACCACCGAATGCCGGGCGTATCTGATACAGAAGATCGGTGTATTCTTTTCCTGTCTTTGGGTCGGTATGAGGGCCGATTTCGAGTGCCGTACAGTCGGCAGTAAGACCAGAATGCAGACAAGATGATACGCGAGGACCGAGGTCGCGTCCAATGCATGTGGCGCCCATCAGGCAAATCTGCGGTTTTATCTCACGGAAGAGATTAATAAGAATTGCTGAGTGAGGATTGGATGTATAGGGATAGAGTCGGGGATCTTCTACTTTGTATACAACATCAACGCCATAAGGATATAAGTCGTTTTCTATGCCGTCAAGTTTGTCTCCGATTACAAGAGCTTCGAGTTTCACGCCAAGACGATCAGCGAGAACGCGTCCCTTGGTCAGTAGTTCCAGGCTTACATCGGCAACTTTGCCATCCTCGAACTCGCAATATACGATAAGATTATTATTGTCAGTCATAATTTTTAGTTTTGAAGTAGGAGGATTAACCGCCGATAGTGTGGTTTGCGATCAGTTCTTTGATCAGTTCTTCGATCTGAACATCATCGTTAGGAATCGAACGGCTTTCTTTGGCTGTGAAGACTACATTTTCGATTGCTTTCACCTTGGTGGGTGAGCCGGCGAGACCGATTTGTTCGGGATCGGCATCAACATATGAGGCTCCCCATTCTTTCAATTGCAGATACGGGCGTTCGGCAACAAATGCTTTGCGTTCATCTGACATTTTTTCAAGTTCAGAAGGTGAAGCGGCATATTTGAACTTCTGTATGCGTTTGGCGTTGCGTGGACGGCAGGGGGCTGCAGATCCATTAACTGTGACAACGCAGGGCAGTGGGGCTACTACAGTCTCTACGCCAGCTTCCAGACGACGTTTTACGGTCACTTTTCCGTCTTTAAGATCCAGAATCTCTTCAGCGTATGTCACTTGGGGAATGCCGAGTTTTTCTGCGATTTGCGGACCTACCTGTGCTGTATCACCGTCGATTGCCTGTCGACCGCCAAGAATGATGTCGAAATTGCCAAACTTCTTGACAGCCTGGGCGAGTGAGTAAGATGTGGCGAGTGTGTCAGCACCGCCGAGTACACGGTCGGTGAGTACAATGCCGGTATCGGCACCACGGTAAATGGCTTCACGAATAATTTCTGACGCACGAGGCAAACCCATGGTAAGCAGTGTGATCGTAGAGCCGGGATTGGCCTCTTTTAGGCGCAGTGCCTGCTCGAGTGCGTTTAAGTCTTCGGGGTTAAAGATGGCAGGAAGTGCCGCACGGTTAATAGTACCATCGGCTTTCATTGCATCTTTTCCCACATTTCGAGTGTCGGGCACTTGTTTTGCGAGTACAATAATGTTTAGACTCATAATGAAAATGTGATATTAGATAATTTGTTAAGTTTTGTTTAATCGAAACTTGAACCGTCGAAGCAGTGTGTGCATATGCAGTTCTTCGGCAGGCCAATAGCATTTACAATTGTTTCTATTGAATTGAATTTCAACGTAGAAAGTCCGAGATTTTCTCTGATTTTTTCAACCATTGCGCAGTATTTCGGCGAATTTGTAGTTGCATATTCGTCCAGATCCTTGTCGGCAGATCCTTCCAAATCTTTTATTACACGACGCGTAATAAGTTCCATTTCGCTTTTTGAAGCGGTGAAATTCAGGAAACGGCAGGGGTAGATAAGTGGTGGACAACTGATTCGGCAGTGAACTTCTTTTGCACCCATTTCAAACAAGTCTTTTACATTGTCGCGAAGTTGAGTGCCGCGTACAATGGAGTCGTCGCAGAATACTGCTTTGGCGCCGTTTAGTAGGGTGCGGTTGGGGATGAGTTTCATCTTCGCAACAAGTTCACGGCGTTCCTGTGTGCTGGGGGTAAAGCTACGTGGCCATGTAGGAGTGTATTTGACAATACCACGTTTGTAGGGTACTTTTTTCCCTTCTGAATATCCAAGAGCCATACCTATGCCGGAATCAGGGATGGCGCTGACAAAGTCAATGCCAGTTTCATCGTCGTTTTCTCCCATCTCTTTTCCGGCGTTATATCGCATCTCGTCGACATTTTTGCCCTCGTATTCGCATACCGGATAGCCATAATATGTCCATAGAAATGCGCAAATCTGCATCTTGTCGCCAGGGGCTTTCAGCTGTTTTATTCCGTCGGCATTGAATTCTACAATTTCAGCCGGACCTACATTGTAGCAGACCTCATATCCGAGATTTGGAAACGCACATGTCTCTGACGTCGCGGCGTATGCTCCATCTTTTTTCCCGATAATAATTGGTGTACGTCCGAGGTGGTCACGGGCAGCGATTATGCCGTTTTCTGTGAGAATAAGCATCGAACACGACCCCTTGATGTTTTTGTATACGTTTTCGATTCCGGAAACAACGTCTGTGCCGTCTGAAATAAGAGCGGCAATCATTTCTGTAGGATTGATGATATCGTAACTATGTTCGCAGAAATGATGGCCTTTTGCCAGCATTTCTTTTTCAAGTTCGATAATATTGTTAATTCTTCCGACAGTAACGATTGCGAATTTGCCAAGATGGCAATTAACTATTATAGGTTGAGCATCGGTATCAGATATAACTCCGATACCTTTTTCACCTGTAAAGTCTTTTAAGTCCGGCTCAAATTTAGTGCGGAAATAAGAGTTCTCAATATTATGAATGGAACGGGTGAAAACTCCGTTATTGACAGTTGCAATGCCGGCTCTTTTTGTTCCCATGTGGGAATTGTAGTCGACACCATAGAAGAGTTCAGTGACACATTCGTCGTGTTTGGTAACTCCGAAAAATCCTCCCATAGTTTTGGATACTTAAATCTTTTAGTTCTTTTTTTCTGCAATCCAGTTACGGGCATTTATAAATGCGTCGATCCAAGGGGTAATATCCTCGTTACGGCGTGATACTGGATAATAACCACATTGCCAGGGGAAAATGGCTCGTTCAAGGTGTGGCATCATTGCCAGATGACGGCCGTCGGCAGAACAAAGTCCAGCTACAGATGCACGTGAGCCGTTGGGATTTCCAGGATACGAAGCATAGCTGTATTTAGCTACAACATTGTAAGAACTCATTGGCATCGGCAGATTAAAACGACCTTCGCCATGGGCTACCCAAATGCCAAGTTTAGAGCCGGCAAGTGATTTAAACATGACGGAATTGTTTTCCGGAATAGTAACCCCCAGGAATTGTGACTCAAATTTGTGTGAGATATTGTGTTCCATTGTGGCTTTGCGTGGATGCTCCGGATTGAGCAGATTGAGCTCCATCATAAGCTGGCAACCGTTGCATATGCCGAGAGACAATGTGTCGTCACGATCGAAAAAGCGTTTGAGAGTAGCCTTTGCAGTTTCGTTAAACAGGAATCCTCCGGCCCATCCTTTTGCCGAACCTAATACGTCGGAATTGGAGAAGCCGCCACAGAATACAATCATATTTATGTCGTCGAGTGTCTCTCGTCCGGTCATAAGGTCGGTCATATGGACGTCTTTGACGTCGAACCCGGCTAAATACAGCGAGTAGGCCATTTCGCGGTCACCGTTGACACCTTTTTCTCGGATAATAGCTGCGCGTATGCCGGTCTTACCATCGCGGCGTAATGACAAACCACGCGATGCCAGTTTTCCATCAAATCCGGCAGGGAAACGATATCTGATTGGCTGCTTTTTATAGTTTTCAAAACGTAATGCGGCACACTTTTCTCCGCTTTGAACAACATCCATCAGATATGACGTTCTAAACCATACATCGCGGAAATAATCTATACCAAGCAGCCGTTCGTTGCCGTTGTGTTCGATGACGATTGTGCGTTCCTTGTCGGGCTTTCCGATTTCGAGAATTTTAACCCCGGATTCGGCCATCAGTGCTTCGAAATTATTGCGTTTAGCATCGGCAACCTGAACTACAAGAGCCGGATTCTCTGCAAAAAGTATCTTTATCAGATCTGTTTCTCCATTATCAACAAAGGCTTTTGTGGAAATGTTGACACCACCGTTGGTGTTTCCGAAGGTCATTTCAAGAAGTGTAGTAATAAGACCACCGGCCGAAATATCGTGAGCTGCCAACATCATATTACGCTTGACCGAAGTCTGTATAGCATTAAATACTTTGGCGAAATATTCTGCTGATGCTACTGAAGGAACATCAGATCCGATTTTATTTAAAGTCTGGGCAAATGCCGAACCACCGAGTTTTAATGGTTCTCCGGAAAAATCTATATAATATAATGTGGAAAGTTTGTTCTGTAATACAGGTGATACGGTGCGACGAACATTTTTGGTTTCGCCTGCAGCTGATATGATGACTGTACCAGGTGCAAAGACTTTGTCATCGCCATATTTCTGGGTCATCGACAAAGAATCTTTTCCTGTCGGAATATTTATACCCAAATCGCAAGCAAAATTGCTGCAGGCTTCAACTGCACGGTAAAGAGCTGCATCTTCACCCTGATTTTTACAGGGCCACATCCAGTTCGCACTTAATGAGACACTTTTAAGTCCATCGGCCAAAGGTGCGCCAACTATATTTGTAAGAGCTTCCGCAATAGCAAGTACAGAACCTTTGGCGGAATCGGCCAAAGCTGCTTGAGGAGCGTGGCCTATTGATGTGGCGATACCGTTTCTTCCGGTGTAGTCGAGTGATACTACACCGCAATCGCTTAAAGGTAATTGAATTTCACCCTGACACTGCTGACGGGCGATTTTGCCGGTTACCGAGCGGTCAACCTTGTTTGTAAGCCAATCTTTACAAGCTACAGCTTCGAGCGATAATACATCGGTAAGGTAGGAGTCGAGCTTGGTTTCTTCGTAAACAGGATCGGTATATTCAAGGTTGACGGTAGTGTGATTGTTATTTGATAACAAACTTTTGGGAAGAACAATAGGCAATTACTTACTAATC
>CAZOCO010000114.1:0-7477 GCA_964578325.1 uncultured Muribaculum sp. | reverse complement strand
TGCAGTGGAACACGATGTTGTCCTTGCCGATGAAGTTGATGATGCGGGTTTCGGGATCTTTCCAGTATGTCTGCCAGGTGTCGGGGAGTATTTCCTTTGTGTTGGAGATGTATCCGATGGGGGCGTCAAACCACACATAGAGCACTTTGCCGTCGGCTCCTTCGACGGGAACCGGTATGCCCCAGTCGAGGTCGCGCGACACGGCGCGTGGTTTGAGGCCCAGGTCGAGCCACGACTTGCACTGACCGTAGACGTTGGTCTTCCATTCGGGGTGTCCGTCAAGAATCCAGTGGCGCAGGTCGGCTTCCCATCGGTCGAGCGGGAGATACCAGTGGGTTGTTGGCCGTAGTTCGGGGGTAGCGCCTGTGATGGCGCTTTTGGGGTCGATCAGCTCGTCGGGCGATAGAGAAGTGCCGCATGCTTCGCACTGGTCGCCGTAGGCACCTTCGGCACCGCAGTGGGGGCATTTGCCTACTACATAGCGGTCGGCGAGAAACTGCTTGGCTTCGGGGTCGTAGAGCTGGCTTGATGTCTGCTCGATGAATTGTCCGTTGTCGTAGAGTCGGCGGAAAAATTCGCTCGCGGTAGCAGCGTGTGTCTCCGACGTAGTGCGTGAGTAAACGTCAAATGATATGCCGAGTTCTTCAAACGACTCTTTGATGATATTGTGGTAACGGTCTACGATGTCTTGTGGTGTGACCCCCTCGCGGCGGGCGCGTATGGTGATGGGCACTCCGTGCTCGTCGCTTCCTCCGATCATCACGACGTCTTGACCGCGCAGGCGTAGATAGCGTGCATAGATATCGGCGGGGACGTATACTCCGGCCAGGTGTCCGATGTGTACGGGGCCGTTGGCATAGGGAAGAGCAGTGGTGATTAGCGTGCGTTTAAACTGTTTTGCCATGATTGCAGATGACTTAAATTGTTTCTGACTGCAAATTTAATCAAATAAAAGGAAACGAGAAATTTTATGCCCGGTTAACCGGTTTTTGGCGACGGAAACGAGCTTCCGAGTGAATACGAGGATCTACGGGCCGATTTTTTTGAAAGTATTGTGTGTTAATGAATAATTAAGTAAATTTGCCGGTGCAGACCGCATAGCAGAGGCCCGGTCATGGGCGATGCGGGCGGGGTGCGCAACATATTTTTATCAAAGGCGTTTACTCAACGCTCTTTCTTGACCCTTTGAAACCTGGAAAATTTCAATCACAGTCGGGAAAAGAGACAGTGGTAGATGTTCTTGTGTGGGTATGACCATGCTGATGTCGGCATATGCGTGAGCATATGTGTGGCAGCATTCTCATATTCGCGTGAGGCCTCTGCACTGTCCGTTCTACTGTGATGGGCATTCCAGGGCCTCAAAGGGTGAGACGGGCAGAGAAGTACGGTTCTCACGCTTCTTTTTTTAATCTGTAGCCGATGAGGAGAATCCGGAGGCATGTGTTTTTTTATGAATAAAATTACTCACAGAGGTTTGTGCCGGAAGCACGGCGTTGTCGGAGGTGTTAAATGTATGCTTGTGTTGATGATGATATCGTTGTCGGCACTCGTGGCCAAAGGCTTTACATATGGCGGCATAAATTATATGGTTTATGACGAGGATTTAAAGACATGTCTGGTAGCGTCGGGATCAGTGAACTCTGCCGGAACAGATTATGACCCCGGAAATTATGTATCGGGCGATTTGATTATTCCTTCGGAAGTGCAATACAATGGCACGACGTATACGGTAGTAGGAATCGGTGCGCTATCGTTTTATACCAATGATTTGAGTTCTGTAGAGTTGCCTTCTACAATAACTCTTATCGGACAAGGCGCGTTTATGGATTGTCGGAATCTTGTCAAAATAAATATTCCGGATGGAGTTACAGATATATACGATTGGGCATTTGAAGGTTGCTCAAGTCTGGAATCTATAGATCTGCCTGAAAGTGTCACGACAATCGGGAGCCAGGCGTTCTACGGATGTAGCAGTCTTACGACAGTGTTTATTCCAAAAAATGTATCAACCATTTATGCCGATGCATTTACCGGTTGCAATGCTCTGCAAGCTATAAATGTTGATGCTGAAAATCAATATTTTACTTCTGATGGTGGCGTGCTGTTTAATAAATCTAAAACATCACTGTTGCGATATCCGGGCGGCAAGTCTGATTATGCGATTCCCGAGTTTGTGACGGAGATTGGTAAAAGTGCTTTTGAAGGATGTGAAAAACTGTCAAGTGTGTCATTGCCTCATGGTCTGACCGCGCTTAGAGACCGGTGTTTTAGAAATTGTAAAAGCCTGAAGAATATTACTATTCCAGACAATAATATTAATCCATTAGATCCATATGGATTAGGATATTATATATTTGAAAACTGTACTGCATTGGAGTCTGTTGTGATTGGAGAACCCATAATGTTTTTAGGCTATTATATGTTTGCAGGGTGTACAAGTCTTACGGATGTATCTCTTCCGAAGTCGATAAAATATATCAATGGGTGGAATTTTCGAGGATGTGTCAGCTTGAAAAACTTTAAGGTGCCAGATAGTGTCACTAATATGGATTTTAGTTTCGAGGATTGCACATCTCTGGAGACCGTTGTGTTGGGTGAGTCTGTCTCTAATCTTTATTTTACATTTAGTGGCTGCAGCAGTCTTGCAAAACTATATTCTAAAAATCCGACACCGCCGACTTGTACGCAGGCATTTGAGTCCGCACATTATAAAACAACTACGCTCTATGTGCCGACCGGATGCAGGGCTGCTTATAAAGCAGAATTGCCGTGGTCTAAATTCAATAATATAATTGAGTTTGATTTTGCAGGGGTAGACGATGTCGAGGCTGATGATGTAGCCGCTGATATGCCAGTGGAAGTCTATAATCTTTCCGGAGTGAAGATCGCCGATACTGAAGAATCGCTGGCTCCTGGTCTCTACATTGTGCGTCGAGGCAACAATGTAAGTAAAATTTCGGTGAAATAACCGTCTGCCTCATTACAGCAGTATATGATAAGCCCGACAATGGCTCCGTAACGGAGTCGTTGCCGGGTATGTTTTTACATCCCTGTCAAGGTATAATTATTCCTTTTATTAGAATGTTTAACTTTTTAAGTTTATCTACCAACTCATTAAATGGAGCACTTTCACCATAAATCATATACAAACGCATATTCTCGTAGTCGTCTTCCCATTGCTCAATGATTTCAGCCGGAGGAATGATATTGAGTGTAGCTGGATAAAGAGTATCGTAATCAAACCCTCGCAAACCGATGAATCTCCGACGATGTTCTACTACTTGTTGATATAGCTCCTTATCATTGATGGCGCGCTCGGCAATAGGTGTTTTCACCATCTGTCCGATGTCGTACATGTGGCGCGACATACGTTCCACCCGAATCAACTCTTTGGGCTTGGCAAATTCCTCATGCAACAGAAATACTTTTTCAAGGAATGTACGCTCCGGTATGACAGCACGAACCTTGAATGTTTCTTCGGCAAATGGTGCGTTGGGATAAATCTGGTCAATCATCGAGTTGAGAGCAATCTCATTGACAGGTTCGCTCATTGACCTACCACTGACTTCCACTTTTACTTTGGGAAGGATATACTGACCTTCTTTATTTTCAATGGAAAGTGACAGCACCGAGTCGTAATTTATGTCTATCTCCTCCGGATCTGTCGTTGAGATCGGAGTGATATTTACGTTCACCGTGAATTTATCCTTTGATATGCCATTCAGATAAAGTTGTTCGTCCAAATCATGTTGCAGAGTTTCTCTTACAAAAGAGCAGGCTGCACGGCGTAGTTTGTCACTAACCTGCGTTTTAGACAATGTGCCGCTAAAACCAAGATACTCACGGTCAATAGCGATGTCAATATCTTCTGAAAAGCGGTCTATCAAATGCCAGCATTTGCTCAACGATGTACCACCTTTGAATGAAAGGTGATTGGCATAAGGCAGACTGAATATGGAGCGAAGTACCGCAGTCACCCACCAGTCTTTCTCAATGACCTCACGCTGACGAATATTTAACTCTGTGGAAACGCGGTCAAGTATATCCACTTGGTCTTGTCGAGATAAATCTACGAACTTCATCGCTGCAAAATTTTTCTTATCCAAATTGGGGTGAGTACAATATCATGATTGAAGTCGTCTTCCGAGACGGTATCCATTATTATGGTTTTTATCTTGGCTATTTGCTCTTCATTAATAGCCTTTTCCCCTATTTCGCGCATAGCCATAATTGCCATCTGCATCACTTTGGACTGATATGAAAAGTTACTAAGGTCGTTACTATGTCGGAATATGATACTTTTTCCTGCACCAAACTTCACCTGACGTGCCGAACCGTCTGTTATATATACAATATTTGTCGGAACTTGAGAGGAAAGCCCCAGACGGTTGAGTGCATATATGCCTGTTGGAATAATCCTGGCATTATCTCTGTCTGCTATTCTTTGGGCAATTGCATCAAGAGATGGCTCCCGAGGGGTTCCGTCCCACTTGTCATACATCGGAATATAGTATATCCCTTTAGCAAAACGGTTTAGTTTTCCGTTTTTGCATAGGCGCGTTAAGCCGGAGCGAACAGAATCCGGAGTGCCACATAATGTAAAATCATCCGGTATCAGGATTTTTCCGTTTTCTGTGCGCTCAACAATCGCTTCCATTGCTTTGAAAGAACTGTTTTCTGCCATTGAATGTATTTTTGCCACAAAGTTACGATATTTTTGTAGCAAAAAACATAGATAAGCCACTTTCTTTCTTAACAACAAATCAAATTTCAGGTATAGAAGAAGTAGAGACTGATGAAGCAGCGTCTGATAAGCCCGGTAATGGCTCCATAGCGGAGTCGTTGCCGGGCGTTTTTTGCGTCCTTGTCAATATGCTTTAATTGGTGTGGCGCTACTATATAGCCATGTTGTGTGTCGGTGTGATTGGTTTGTGAATAAAAAAGGTTTGAGGTTACGGGAAAATGTGTTAAATTCGCATGTATTTAGCAGTAATGTCGTATGAGAAAACTTATTATATCAATATTTGCCATGCTGTGCATCATGCCCGTATGTGGCCGTGTCAGCGAAATCGAGGATTCATTGAATAGAGTGCTTTCCGAAGCTCCTATACCGACTCGTTTGCTCTCGGAGGCTACAATGCCGGCAGATAGTTTGCATATCATGTGTAATCTGTTTGACCTGGCGCAGTTGCGTAATCATGTGCGAGCTGATTCGATAGCCAGAAAAATCATGATTATGGCTCATCGCAATGGAAACCGTGCCGTTGAGATCGAGATGATACGCCAGCGTGCCAATATTAATTCGTGGAGTATCGACTCGCTGAATCGTCTGCTTGATATGGCGGAAAGTATGCCGCTTTCTCCTGAACGCGACGAGACGGAGGCTCTGATCAAGATGCTGCAGAATTCTTATTATGCCCGGCATGCCAGCCCCGATGAGCGGAAAGCGCGTCTTAAAGCTTCGTTGGCGGGAGGTAGTGATGATACCACTACCTTATATGGCAAGATAGTGGCAGTACACAATATATGTGTGAACGTGTCGAAACTGTCGCATGGCGATCTGCTGATGAAATATGAAAACAAGCTCCACGACCTTATAGAGCAACTGCCCGAGAACTGCCGATCGCTTAAGTCGGTGTATTACGTGCAGGCGGCACTCGATATGAGTCAGGCCGGAGTATATGACGAGATGATGAAGGTCAACCGTAGACTGCTTGAGGTGATAGATTCGCTTGAAGACTATTATCACGGCCGTGGACGAGTGTTTCGCAACTACGATGCTACACGTTATTTGTGCTACACCCGTATTCTGTCGAACTGGAACAGAATGACCGACGACGAGATAAAAGAATGTTACGACAGTATCATGGCTATAGTAGCGAGAGATCCACGCGCGGAAGTGACATACCGCAGTATGCCGATTCCCGATATCCATATAGCCATGTGGCAGAAAGACTATGCGAAGGCTGTTCCGCTGCTGAAGCGTACATTGTCGTCGCCCGGCAAGGTTATATTTCGCGACCAGATACTGCGTTTCGCCATTGAGGCGTCGCGTGCAACCGGTGATAAGGAATTGCTGCTTTCCAGTATGGAGGAGTATGTGCCGATGCTCGAAAAGCGTGTGGATGATATTTCGGAAGAAAAATATAATGAATTGCAGCTTGTGCAAGATGTGCAGAATCAGGCACGTTCAAGTGTCGAGCGAAAGCTGCTGCATACTACCGATGAATATAAAATTCTGATAAAGATTGTCATATCGGCCATTCTGGTGGCTGTTGTGTTGCTGGTGTTTCTGATTATATATATAAGGAAATACCGCCACGCCAATAGCGATAAAGCTAAATGTTCAGGCAAAATTGAAGCGTGTGCAGACAGAATTGCAGAACTTGATGCAGAGGTATCCCGACTTAACGATGCTGATGTTGCAGCCGATAAACTAAACGACTTTAAATCTAATTTCATCCGCAATCTCAACTACGAGATAGAGACTCCCGTGGAGCAGATTGTGACATATTCCCGCCTTATCGTCGATGGTGTAGACGAAATGGTAAGGCCCTTTGTCGAAGAATATGTGGCAAAAATAGAGCAGAACAGCACTATGCTGCTCACTACGTTTAATGATATGATACAGGTGTATGAGCTTGAAAGCGATCAGGCTATAGTGGATATGGGTACGGTTAATCTGGTGAAAGTGGTAAATACGGCGATGGATGTGATGTCGCCACTTGCGATTGCCAACAGTGTTATACTTGAAGCGGCCCTCCCCGACAAAGATATTGTAGTCACTACTGATGCCCGACGGTATCAGCAGATCGTGCAGAATCTGTTGCGCGATTCAGTGTTGCGTTCGATGGGTGGCGTGGTGAAAATATCGCTTGAGACCGACGAGAACGAAGTGCGTCTGCTTGTATGCGGTGACGAGCCTATCGAGCAGGAGGTGCTACAGAACGACAATACAGGCAAGCGCAGTATCATGCTGCTGTCGGTATCGCGTATGCTGGCACGGCTTATCGGAGCACAGCTGTATATTACAGGCCCGGGACGCATGAAAAACACGATTGTGCTGGCGCTGAAAATTGCATGAAAATGCGTATATTTGCAAGCGGATCGGGCAATGTGTCGCGGCCGTTACCCACAGTAATTAACTAAAGCAAACAGTATAAGAAAGATGCCGATGAGAAAATGGCGCATTGAAGACAGTGCGGAACTCTATAATATAAAGGGCTGGGGACTACGCTACTTCTCTATCAACGAGAAGGGGCATGTAGTGGTGACACCCCGTGAAGGATATGCTTCGGTAGACCTGAAAGATGTGCTCGATGAGTTGCAGGTGCGTGATATCGCCACTCCGCTACTACTGCGTTTTCCCGATATTCTCGACAACCGGGTAGAGAAAATATCCCGCTGTTTTAAGCAGGCCGCCAACGAATACGACTATCAGGCCGACAACTTCATCATATATCCTATAAAGGTGAAC
>CAZOCO010000113.1:0-7579 GCA_964578325.1 uncultured Muribaculum sp. | reverse complement strand
CGCGAGGCCTCTGCGTTGTCCGTTCTACCGAGATGGGCATTGCGAAGGCCTCTGACTGTAAGAGCGGGCAACAAGTACAGACCTTGCGCTTTTTTTACGTCAAACCTGCCGCTGACGAGAAAGGTCCGAAAGCACTATTTTTCGACACATGGCCTGCTACAACCTATCGGTGCCACCGCCTGAAGCCTATACTCTTAAGGGCCTGATTGATCACTACAATAAATATTTTCGCCATCAAGTAGATGATATTTATAAACTGAACTCAATCAGGGAATTTCTGTGTGGCAAGCCTCCACGCGAGGACGCCGACGGGAATCCCGTAATATACAATACCAAGGGAAACTACTGGAAAGATGTCCATCAACGACATTTGACAAATAGCCAGGTCGACAACGCTACGGCCATATTACAACGCTTGAAAGATAAGGGTACCGACTATTTCAAGGATTTTGAAGAGATGGTCGACTATGTGTGCGCTCTTAAAAAATCATATCCCCGGGATATCTATAATATCAATGAGCTCGGAATATATGATTTTAGCCTACGTTTTGGTAAAAACGCCAATAAGCCTGAATCATTTGAATTTCCCGCCGAGGGGCCGGTGACGCCTACATGGAAGGTGCTGCTGCCGGAGAAGTATGTTTATCTACAGTGTGGGGCCGCCGACGGAGTGGAAGTGCTTCATCGGGCAGGCTATATTGCCTTGCCGAAGAAATACTGGAGAGTCTGCATCGATATATTTCCTGAAGAACTGCAGGCCCTGGGAGCTGTGCATTTGGAAAATTTTCTCTGTGATGAATATAAATCAGGATATCTAAATAAAATTAAAACAACAAATAACAACCAATCATGAACGGAATTTTTAAATTCAAGAAATGGATTACATTTACAATCCTGTGTCTGACCATGTCGGCTCTATACCCGGCAAATCTTTTTGGTCGAGATTTTACCTACACTTACAAAGGGCAAACCATCGAATATACCGTTATTGATGAGGATGCCAAGACCGTTAAAACAAAAGAAGGTGTAAAACGAGGGAATAATTATGACTACGCCGGAAACCAAGTTTCAGGCGAAATTGAGCTTCCTTCAAACCCAATGGATGGAACTGTAGAATACACCTTGATTGAAATTGGAGGTGGCTCTTTTTATTGCTGTTACCCTTCGATATCCATAATGCTTCCCGAATCGGTAACGACCATCGGAGATTATGCGTTTTGGGGTTGCATTTTGACCTCCATAACTTTCCCAGAATCGTTGACATCCATCGGAGCTTGTGCGTTCTTTGGTTGCAGTTTGACGACCTCCATAACTCTCCCAGAATCGTTGACATCCATCGGAAATTCGGCGTTCTACGGGTGCAGTGGCTTGACATCCATAACTCTCCCAGAATCATTGACATCCATCGGAGCTTGGGCGTTCCAGGGTTGCGGTTTGACCTCTGTAACTCTCCCTAAATCACTGACAACTATCGGAGAATCGACGTTCCAGGAATGCTTCGGGTTGACTTCTGTAACTCTCCCCGAATCGTTGACAACAATCGGAGATCATGCGTTCGGTGGATGCACAAGCTTGACCTCCATAACTCTCCCAGAATCGTTGACAACAATCGGAAATTCGGCGTTCGGTGGCTGCACAAGCTTGTCCTCCATAACTTTCCCTGAATCGTTGACAACAATCGGAAATTCGGCGTTCACTAGCTGCTACGGTTTGACCTCCATAACTTTCCCCAAATCGTTGACAACAATCGGAAATTCGGCGTTCTACAGGTGCAAAGGACTAAAAGTCTTTAGACTGGAATCTCCTGAAAATAGTTTTGACATAAATAATATTTTCGAGAGAGATGAAGATAATCCGCGAGAAAATATGATTATTATTGTTTCTGATAATTTAATAGACCAATATAAATCTAAATACGCTGATAAGTATACATTTACGTCGTTTAATATAGTGTATACAGGAGAGAATGATGTTTTCGACATAGGGTTGAATGATTCCAAATCGCTGTCGCTTTCACTCACAGATGCTGAATATATCAACGGATTCCAGACAGATATCATACTTCCCGAGGGGTTGTCGATAGCATCGAAATCTGGCAAACTCGATGTGACACTCGGTAGCGGCAAGGCGTCTTCGCACATCGTGACGGCATCGAAAGTGTCGGGAACCAACAGATATCGTATCGTGGTCTATTCTTCAAAAAATGAGACTTTCACTTCGGGCGATAATCTCCTTAATATCACAATCGAATCAGATATGAATCTGAAGGGTGGAGATATAACCGTAAGCAATACAATTCTTACTCTGAAGAACGACTTTAGCTTAACACTCGATGATGTGACGATCGGCGTACCTTCGTTTATCGGAGTGGAGAGCATAACCCTTACTCCTGACCGCGCTTCGCTGAATCTGGGTAAGACCTTGCAGCTGACTGCCGAGGTGGCCCCCGCCAATACATGGATCAAGACCGTAGAGTGGAAGAGCGCAGACACCTCGATAGCCACAGTCGATGCCGACGGTGTGGTGACACCCGTGGCCAAAGGCACAGTGACTATCACGGCCACAGCTACCGACGGCACCGGTGTGAGTGCTACCGCAACGATCACCGTGACCAATTATCCGCAGACATTGAGCTTCGACCAGGAGAGCATCACAATCGAGGAAGATGAGACCCTGCAGCTTTTGCCCGTGATATATCCCGCCAATGCCGAAAAAACATCTCTGCAATGGTCTACTACAGATTCATACATAGGCTATGTCGACGGTGATAATGTGCTCCACACATTTCATCCGGGTTCAATCGTAGTGACGGCAATAAATGTGGCATCAGGGCTTACGGCTTCTATCGACGTGACAGTAACTCCGGTGCTCTATGGCGACGCCGACGACAACGGTGTAGTGGCTGTCAACGACCTCACGACAGAGGTTAAGTATATCGTAGAGCAGAATCCCACCCCGTTCAGCTTCAAGAAGGCCGATGTGAACCGCGACCGCGAGGTGAACATCATCGATGTGGTTAAGACCGTCAACATTGTGCTTACCCAGCCAACATCAATATCGAGCATATATATGGCCGGGGGCAAGAACAGAGCCGCTGTAACCGGCTTGCAACCCGGCAACGTGACCGTAGATGACTATGGTCACGCCAAGATTACGATTGACCTGACAGAGACCGCCGACGCCACAGCCCTTCAGGGCGAAATATTCCTGTCGGATGGCCTAAGTGTCGCTGACATCACTCTTGCCGACAATCAGAATGGCGACCATATAGTCGACTATCGCCAGCTCGACGACAACACTACCCGATTTGTGGTTTATTCATTGTCGCTCGACAAGCTGATGCAGAATGCTTCTGTAGTGGAAATCGAAGTTGAAGGCTATTCGCCAAACGACAACCAGTATATGTTCGTACACGATGTATATGCCGCCGACACCGACAGCAAGCTCATCAAGTATAGCGACATGACGGTGGAATTTGCCTCGAAGGGTACTTCCGGCATTGACTCGCTTGAAGCAGATGGCGTGGCTTATCCCTGCGATGTTTACAATGTTGTAGGTATATGTGTTAAGCACAACGCCACAAAGGCCGATGTAGAAAGACTCGTTCCCGGGGCCTATATCATAAACGGCAAGAAGATAATCATTTTGTAAAAAAGGTGGGTGTGTCACGACGCGGGTTTTGACACACCCATCTCTTTCACTCTATCGATGTGGCGCTCGCGCTACTTCCCACCGGTTAATATCATACATTCTTTATGATAAGAAAACTGTACGCTAATCAAGTGGTAAGAGTATTATCGCTGATCTGGATATATGCATGTATTCAGGGGGTGAGCTATGCTCATGCTGCATTGCCGGGCGTAATTAATCAGAGAGCGGCACGCAATGTCAGAGTATCGCTTCAGCCTAATTTTATTTGTGCCGGCGGAGAGAATCATTTAGAAATCATACCCGGCGAGTCGGCTACGCTTCAACTGTCGTTAGACGATGCGCGGATATACAACGGATTTCAGACCGACATCGCTCTGCCCGTAGGCATTACGCCGGTTCTCGCTGATGGAAAATTGGATATCACGCTCCCGGAGTCGTGCAATCGGTCGCATATAATTACCACAGCCGCGATATCGGCTGTCAACACCTATCGTGTGGTAGTGTATTCGTTGAAAAATGAAGCATTTGCCGACGGTGAGAATCTGCTGAATTTCGGGCTTGTGGCTGATGAGGATTTTGATGGCGGAGAGATTACGATTTCCAATACTATACTGACGCTGACTGACGATTCGGATCGCCGGTTTGAAACAATGACGATAGCGGTGACTCCTTACATACCGATACAAGCGATAGCGGTGACTCCTCCCGATGCTACAATTAAAGTAGGTGAGACACTACAGCTTACAGCCACAATAATACCCGCCTATGCTACGGATAAACGCGTGACATGGACTTCGTCGGATGAGGATGTCGCAACCGTCGACGCCAATGGAAATGTATCGGCCTACGGGATAGGTTATGCCACAATTACCGCTACAACTACGGGCGGCAATCTGTCGGCATGCAGCCTTATAAGGGTCGTGCCGGCTCCACTGCCCGATGATTTCAGAGTGAATCCTACCGTATCACGCACCCGAATAAGAGACGGCAATGATATAGCTCTGTATGCCGACGTTCCTGACTACGGGTATGCCGACGGATGGACGTGTGGGTGGACGATGGACAATGAAGTGGTCGCCGAAATGCCGGAGTTTGACCTGGCGCTGAAAATGGAACCCGGCGACAGGCCATCGACCGAAACACGCATTTTCACCTTCCATGCCATAAATTATTCGCCCGAAGGCGAGATCTGGGCTCAAATTGACGAAGACGCCCCCGAGGTTACCATATACCGAGCTCCCGAAACACCGGAAAAACTCGTGCGTAAAGGCGACGGTACGACAAGAGTGTTGATCGCTATGCTTACTCTCGACGACATGGAACTGTCGCAGCGCAAATACCGGTTTGTGTTCGGGTATGACGATATAAGCGGAGAAAGGCATGTGGTCTCTGCTTCGGAAAAACGCTATGCACGCTACGACGAAAATATATTCAACGACAACTCCCTGCGCAAATGGTGCTATGCCGAGTGGATATACGACGATGGCAGCTACGTGAGCAGTGGACTACGCTATCTCGATGGCGAAAAGGATGACGATTTTGATGCATCGTCGTTTGCCGACGATGGCCGGCAAATAATGCCTGATAAAGCCGCATCACCCGTCTATATCTTCAACGAACATGGACAGTGGCGCATCAAGGTCGACGCGAAAGAAGATATCTGTATCAGAGTCTCAACCGACACGGGTATTATCGTACTTAACGAAACAGTATCGGCCACCGACATGAAAATCATTGATCTTGATTATGCAAACTTAAACCACGGAGCCTATATTGTCAGCGTACGTTGTGGAAATGAAGTTGCCGCTTATAAGATATATGTCAGATAAAGAAGCTGTTTGAATAATGACAATAAATAAGATAATAATATCAGCACTATTGCTTGCCGCGGGCATGCCGGCAGCAGGTCAGGTGGCGAGAAATAAGTTTGCGGTAAGAATAAATGGCGATATCGTACTGACTAATCCATATACGGCCGAATACAATTTTCCCGTTCATGATGACACTAACAGCATGAACAATTTTGGAGCGGAATTTATATGGTCATTCTGGCAGGCAGGACAACATCGTCTTGAGTTGGGCACAGGTTTCGGATTGCAGAAAGTGAATTTTACTGCTGAAACTGATGATGTGAGCTATAGCTATGTCGCACCATCGTCAGCCGATATGGATGGAAATTCTTACATACGATATACCGACTTGTCGGCGATGAAGCAGACCATAAGCATGAGCAGAATCGCGATCCCCCTTTATCTCCGGTATAACTGTGATTTAAACTCCCGTTGGAGCCTTTACGGCAAGGCCGGAATAATGATAAGTCTTGGAGGAAAGGCTAATTTAAGCAAGATCAGTGGTTCGACAGACAGTTATGGCGTATATCCTGAATATGGAAATTTAGTTATAGATGAACCATGGCTCAATGAGTTTGGCGAAAGGACACTGACAAAGGAGCAATGTATCGCCGGTAAAACCGGAGGCACAGACTTTGGTATCCTGGCAGGCGCGGGAGTATCTTTTCAAGTGATTAAACCGATATATATATCGGTAGGCCTTACTTATCAGAGGGGATTTGCCAACATGCTGAAAGGTGACGGATTGAAAGTGACAAACGGCATGATCGACAATACACAGGCCCCGGTAACCTATACCGTAGCCGATGGCATCCAATACCGACAGTTGACCGACGGCCTGACAAAATGTAAGCTCAACAGACTCGGAATAGAATTTGGTGTCGAATTCCGGTTTTGAAGGTAAATCCGTACGTCTCTAAAAAACAATTTGTCGAGTCATACTTCTCAAAAATCGCAATTTTTGAGAAGCTTTTTAGTATTACTTCTCAAAAATCGCAATTTTTGAGAAGTATCATAGAGTATTTGAAACAGACTCTATGGGAGCTGTTTCATTTTTAGATTTAGTATTAGAAACATTTATAAACAGATTCATCAAGGGTATATTCACATAATAGTGCGTTCTACCAATCTTGACTTTATCTATCAAACCTGTTTTTACCAATTCGTTTAGATATCGTGTCGCGGTGGGGCGACTTATATCAAGTTCCTTCTCCAGAAATTCCACTTTAGTATACGGGTGAAAGAAAAGGTTATTCAATAATTCGTGTCGATACTGCTTCCCGAATTTTGGACGAATAATTGTTTTGAATTCCACCATCAGATTCGATATTCCCTTTACTAAACGAGTTGTCTCAATAGCCGTCTCTTCAATTCCTTTCAACATGAATATAATCCACGCTTCCCATTCTGCCTTGTTATTCTCGCGCTTATCTCGAATTGCTTGAATCAGGCGGTAATATTCCCCCTTGTTATGCGTAATATAGCGACTGAGATATAGAATAGGAAGATCCAGACGTCCTGTGAGAACCAGATAAAGCACACAGATAATTCTTCCGGTGCGCCCGTTGCCGTCATAAAAAGGATGAATACTCTCAAACTGATGATGAATAATCGCCAACTTGATGAGTGGATCAAGGTCGGAGACTCCTTCATCGTTGACAAAAGTCTCAAGATTATCCATAAAGTTGAGAATAGTCTGTTTATCTTGAGGTGGAGTATAAACAACTTCCCCATCAGAACGCTTTAGAAATGTGCCAGGCACACTTCTAAATCCAGCAGAATTATGTTCAAGCATCTTCTGTATTTCCTTTATTACGGAAGATGTAAGTACACCTTTCTCTCTGACGAGATGGAATCCATGTTGCAGAGCTTCTCTGTAATTCAATACTTCTTTCGTTGCAGCATTTATCGCATATTCAGAAAGCGAGGCAGCGGCACCCTGATAAAGATCATCTTGGGTGGTGACAATATTCTCTACTTCCGAACTATCCTTTGCCTCTTGTAAAGTCAGAGTACTCACCAGAATATTCTCATTGGGAATTGTCAAGGCTACACCTTTAAGCTCTGCCAGTGCTCGA